>NZ_JBFPKI010000079.1:0-434 GCF_040948675.1 Paraburkholderia sp. BR14312 | reverse complement strand
ACCTTCTCTCAGTAAAATGGTTAAATCATTAGAAGAAGAGCTCGGTACACCTTTGTTTGATCGCGCTGGCAAACAAGTTCAGCTTACCGATGCAGGAATAATTGTGTACGAGCAAGCAGAAAGCATTTTATCTTCTCTCCGAGATTTATCGGATTCCCTCTATGATTTAATGCATTTAAAAAGAGGAACCATCAAAATAGGCATTCCCCCTATTATTGGTACATTGTTTTTTCCTACTATTATTAAAGCATTTCGAGAGCAATACCCTGAGATTCATATTCAATTAGTGGAATATGGCGCTAAAAAAATGCAAAAATTTGTGGAACAAGGAGAAGTGGATGTGGGCGTAGTTTTACTTCCAGTTGATGAAAACATGTTTTTTACGACTCCTTTCGCCCGAGAAACACTGCAGCTTGTTGTTCATAAATCTCATC
>NZ_JBFPKI010000078.1:0-453 GCF_040948675.1 Paraburkholderia sp. BR14312 | reverse complement strand
ATACAGGATCATCCGGTAAGTTTTCCCCATCTAACCACTGATCTGTCGTCTTTAGCATTAATGATTCAATCTCATCAGCTAAATCTGAAAAACCTCCCGTTCTAGGCTTATCATCAGGAATAACAGCTGAAGCAGCCCACTCGCCATTCACAGCATCATAAAAATTTTCTTTGTAATCGACCATACAATCTCCTTTCGCTTTCATACATGTCGCAATCGTAATCTCTTACATTGTATCAAAAAAGCCCCTAATATGCACTTTCTGTATAAACCAAAAAACAAACACTTCTTTTAGTGTTTGTTTTGGCATTTTT
Organism: Paraburkholderia sp. BR14312; assembly: GCF_040948675.1. NCBI lineage: Bacteria > Pseudomonadati > Pseudomonadota > Betaproteobacteria > Burkholderiales > Burkholderiaceae > Paraburkholderia > Paraburkholderia sp. BR14312. The sequence goes on along the minus strand of NZ_JBFPKI010000078.1, from coordinate 139 downwards.
AGTTTTGACTTAAGTCTTTTAGTTTTTGGTAAAGGTGCTTTTGCGATAGGCCGTAATGATCTAAGAGGTAGTCTTTTTGTCCAACTTGTCCAAAAGACTCCTGAACACCCATTTTGAAGATTGGGGTCTGTGTTTCCTG
>NZ_JBFPKI010000077.1:0-467 GCF_040948675.1 Paraburkholderia sp. BR14312 | reverse complement strand
GGATATTATTAAACAAGTAAAACAATCTGTAAATATCCCGGTTATCGGAAATGGTGATGTCGCAACGCCGCAAGATGCAAAGCGTATGCTTGATGAAATTGGTGTAGATGGTGTTATGATTGGTCGTGCGGCTCTTGGAGATCCGTGGATGATTTATCGTACGGTAAAGTATTTGGAGACAGGTGAACTAATGCCGGAACCAACAGTGCGCGAGAAAATTGATGTATGTATGTTACATCTAGATCGTCTTATTGACTTAAAGAACGAAAGTGTCGCTGTAAGAGAGATGAGAAAACATGCAGCTTGGTATTTAAAAGGTGTTCGTGGTAATGCGAGTGTACGTAATGGTATTAATGCTTGTAACACACGGGAAGACCTTGCGAATGTGTTAGGTACATTTGTAGAAGAAGTGGAAGCGAAACAACAAACAATTTACGTTGGTTAATAATGGACATAGGAGATTGACA
>NZ_JBFPKI010000076.1:0-470 GCF_040948675.1 Paraburkholderia sp. BR14312 | reverse complement strand
GTCGCCTTGCAGGTTCGTGATGTCGGTCGTGTTCTGTGTCACGCGGCCATCGAGGTTCGTGATCGCACCACCTACGTTGTTGTAGGTGTTTCCGCCCACGTTATACGTCGGGTTCGAGATCGAGCCATCGCTGTTCACCGTCGAGCCGCCGCCGAACGAATTCGCCGTCGAGCTGGCCAGGTTGTACAGCTGGGAGCCGTTCACCGCGTCGAAGCTCGTCGCCGAGACTGCGCCCGCCGCCACGTTGTGCAAGGCCACCGGCGTGGTCGCGTCCGCGCCGCCCAGCGTGACCGAGTCGTGCGTCGACGTGTCATACATCACCGCATCGGCGAGCTGGCCATTAATGTTCGTGATGTCGCCTTGCAGGTTCGTGATGTCGGTCGTGTTCTGTGTCACGCGGGCATCCAGGTTCGTAATCGCCCCACCTACGCTGTTGTAGGTGTCTCCACCCACGTTATACGTCGGGTTCG
>NZ_JBFPKI010000075.1:0-474 GCF_040948675.1 Paraburkholderia sp. BR14312 | reverse complement strand
CATGCCGCGAAGTGCGACCGTCGATTGCGCTGCCGCCCCAACGCTCATCGTTGCGCGCGACATGCGGTGTCACGTTGCGAGCGCGGCAATCGTTCACGAATTCGCGGGTGTCATACGCCTTGTCGGCACCAACTGTCTTCGCATGAGCGCCTGGCATGCAATCGAGCAATTGCAACGCGCTGGCCCGCTCGGCGAAACCATCTGCGTGACTGACCACGGCGCCGACCACCAGCCCCGAGCGATTCTCCATCAGGATGTGCCCGTGGTAGCACAGGATGGCCGGGCTCTTGTGGCTCTTCTTGAACAATCGCGCCTCAGGATCAGTAGTCGACTCGTGCGTGGCATTGCTACGTCGCTCGCCTTTCCAGTCAGTGTCGGCGTTGCGGCCACCGCCGGCCGGCGGACCATCGTCCGGGCCGTCCTTGCTGCGGAAGCTCTTGTGACTGGCCCACGCCTGAATCAGCGTGCCGTCCA
>NZ_JBFPKI010000074.1:0-495 GCF_040948675.1 Paraburkholderia sp. BR14312 | reverse complement strand
GTACTGCGATCCTGTCGGGCTGCAATATCAGGTTGCGCCTCGGTGTAGGCCTCGTCGGTGGGGTGGCGAAGCTCGACGTGCTGTGCGACGACGAGTTTCAACTCGGCGACGATACGCGAACACTGACCGCGCCGAACGGCGTCGAGGTCAGGCTCGTCCCGGCCGAGCCTCGCATGAAGCAGCCTGTCAACAGACAGGAACTCGTGTTGTCTCGTGCGCAGGATGGGGCACCGTGGACCGTCGGTCGTGCGGGCCTGCGTTACCGCGACCTGCTGCCAAACCGGCACGGAGGTGCGTTTATCGCATCACATATTCGGATCCTCGGTGGCGGCCCCGTTCCCGATTACGTGCACTTCCACAAGATCCGTTTTCAGACGATTTTCTGCCGCAAGGGCTGGGTTCGGGTCGTCTACGAGGGGCAAGGCGATCCGTTCATTCTGGAAGCGGGCGATTGCGTGCTTCAGCCGCCGGAGATCCGGCACCGCGTGCTGGAAA
>NZ_JBFPKI010000073.1:0-526 GCF_040948675.1 Paraburkholderia sp. BR14312 | reverse complement strand
AAGATGACATTGGTTCCACCTGAGTTAAGGACATCCGGCATCAAATCGACATGGACCAACCTCGCGCGGCGGCTCGTTGGAACGATGGGCCGCGTATCAGCGAAGTGTATTTCAACAGCCTGCTAGATCCTTCCAAATACCCGTGCAATATGCCGCGCGAAACTTCGTGTCAGGATTCTGAGGCGGCTATGTGATGGAGCCTGGGATCGACTACGACGAGATCGAGACCTTCGTGGTGCCGAAAAACACCACGTATATCGTCCGTGCCGAAATGGACCACTACGACGAAGACCCGGAGGACGAAGTCGGCGCTTCCTGCATCGTTGCGGTCACCATGCAGCCTCAAAGAAATGATAAGTATTGCCGTAGACATGAACGACTTGATACCGGGGCCGGCGACGACGTAGTCGATAGCCCTCATCGAGCCCCTTCAGGTTCCGCCGTTGGAAGGGACGGCTGTGTCGACCAAGGCCGCGCCACATGGGCTAGCCAGCCAATAAATAAAAGTACTGACTCGGCTCCAGCA
>NZ_JBFPKI010000072.1:0-534 GCF_040948675.1 Paraburkholderia sp. BR14312 | reverse complement strand
ACAACGAAAGGTTGTGGGCGCGCAGCTTGCCCGGCGGCTGCGAAAGCAGCCAGTCGAAGCCCGGCTTCGATGCCACGAACGGCAGCAGCGACGGCGTGCCCGTGTCGAACCGGCGCGCGTCGGGCGCGTACGAAAACGCATCGAGGTTCCAGTTGAACGGGTCGGCCTGACTGAACCAGCCGCGCACGCAGGGTGTGACGGCGGACGTCAGCAGCTGCGGCGCGACATACCCAAGACCCGATCCCGGCGCGCCGCACAGCCATTTGAGCGTGGAGCCGCAGACGAAATCGAACGGTATCTCACGCAGATTGAACGGCAGGATGCCCGCGCCCTGCGTGATGTCGACCGCGACAAGGCTGCCCGTGGTTCGTGCGTGCGCAGCGAGCGCGGCCAGATCGACGCGTTTCGACGTCAGCGACGATACCCACGTGATCAGCGCGAGCCCGACCTGGGCATCCCACGCCGCGACGAAGTCCTCGTCGCGAACGTAGGCTTCACCGGCGCGCACCGGCACCGTTTTCAACGTGAAGCCGC
>NZ_JBFPKI010000071.1:0-537 GCF_040948675.1 Paraburkholderia sp. BR14312 | reverse complement strand
GCATCATGAGGGACTTTGCGCTTCGCACACTCGACGCGAAAATCGAAGCATATGGGCGACTCATCTCGTCAGCGAAAGAGGATCAGCTCAACCAGCAAACCCGGAAGGCGTGGAAATCCTATCTGGAAATGGATAACAGACTGCTTTCGCTTTCCGAACAGGGTGAGGGAAGTTTTGCCTCGGCCCGCTCGCTCGCGACGGGGGGGTCTGCCGATGCGTTCACCGCTGTCGCCAAATTGATCGAAGCGGAAGTCCAGCTCACCAGCAACGGAAGCCAAATTGCTCGAACCACTGCAGCAGAGGACTACCGGCTGGCCGTAGAAGTCACAATTGGGTTGATTGGACTAGCGCTTGTGACGGGCTCTCTCACCGCATTCTTGATCACGAGGACCATTGTCCTTCCCCTGCGTAAGTCAGTCTCCGTGGCGGAGACCGTCGCGTGCGGAGACCTGACCTCACGTATCGAAAGTTACGGCCGGGATGAGGTCGGACGTTTGATGCAATCATTGCGGAAGATGAACAGCCAGCTAGCGAAAT
>NZ_JBFPKI010000070.1:0-538 GCF_040948675.1 Paraburkholderia sp. BR14312 | reverse complement strand
CTCAGGCATCGTCGGTGAAATCGCTATCGCGTCGGAGCAGCAAAGCCGAGGCATCGAGCAGGTGAATCAGGCGGTCCTGCAGATGGACGAGGTTACCCAGCAAAATGCTGCGCTGGTGGAGCAGTCCACTGCGGCGGCATTTTCCCTCAATGAGCAGGCCACCAGGCTGCAGGACGCCGTGTCGGTATTCAAGATTGCGAGGTAACGGGGATGGTGTTTTTCCGGCGTCATTTGTGCAACAAACCTGCGGTACGCAGGCATTGAAACCGATGCAACCGCATCACCGCGTTCCGCACGAACGCGCCCTCTTTCGAATGACAAGAGCGGACTATCATGAATCAACGTGAAGAAGCACTCGCACTCGATGCGGCCGACCCCCTCGCACTCTTGCGCGACCAGTTCGCGCTCTCTCCGAACGTCATCTATCTGGACGGCAACTCGCTCGGCGTGCCGCCCGTCGCGGCTGCACAGCGGGCGCAGACCGTCATCGGCGCCGAATGGGGCGAAGGGCTAATCCGCAGCTGGAACGCGGCTGGCT
>NZ_JBFPKI010000006.1:0-502358 GCF_040948675.1 Paraburkholderia sp. BR14312 | reverse complement strand
CGATAACCGTCGCGTATCAGGCTCGCCATCCCGCACCAATCGCGGCGCCGCGGTACGCAAACCGAAACCATTGCCTGGCGCACGGAAGCAGCGCGAAGTGACGCTCGAGGACTTGAATGCGGCGGTAGGGGACTCACCGCAACCAGGGAGGCTCGGTGCTAAAAACCCCCTCCAGATAGATATAAAGGACTGCGAAACAACCACACCCAGAACCAACCTCAACCCCGACATCTGTATTTAGCCGGGACCCCGACATCTGAAAATGGCTTTGACATTTGATTGTAGTGGCTAAGTAGATGGAATGGTCGCCTCCCGCCTTAACGGGCCGTCCAGCGCGCGCACGCCGACTCACTGCCCCTGTTGCTGAGCCGCCTGCTCGATCAACGCGGCGACTTCCTTCGGATGCGACTCATAAACCGAATGGCTGGCGCCATCGATTTCCACCGCCTGCGCGTGAGCGCGCTTCGCGTACATGCGTTCGAGGTCCGGGTTGATGATCTTGTCCGCCTTCGCGACCAGATAAAACGTCGGCTTGATCTTCCATGCCGGATCCGGGATTTCCGACGCGAATACACCTGCCGCGGTCGGCATTTGCTCATGCGCCTCGAATTCAGCCTGCGTAATCGGAAGATCGGCTGCGAAATCGCGCGGATAGTCGACGGGATTCAGGTACAGATAGTCGTCGGCTGTCTTCACGATGTCCTCATGGGGCGTCGCATTCGGATAACGCTTGCCATTCGAGACTTCAGTCTCGCCGACATCGAGCGCATGCGCGGCAATGTAGACGAGCGACTTCACATGTTCGTCGTTGCCCGCCTCCGTGATGATCGCGCCGCCGTAGCTATGGCCGACGAGCACGCACGGTCCATCCAGGCTATCGATGACGCGCTTCGTCGCCGTCACGTCGTCCTTGAATGACGTCAGCGGCTCTTGCACGAGCGTCACGTTGTAGCCGTCCTTCGTGAGAATGTCGTACACCGGACGCCATCCGGCGCCACCCACAAACGCGCCATGCACGAGGACGACGTTCTTGATGGGCGCGGCCTGCGCTGTCGTCGCGGCACCGGCAACCAGGCAAAGCGCCGCTGCAGCATGAGCAACGGCAGAACGGAAGGAAGGGAAAGACATGGCAGCTCCTTGGAATGACGCGGTGTGAACGAATCGATTGACAACACGGCCAGTCTAAAAAGCTGCCTCGAACGAGAGGGTTACCCGGTCATTACGAAATAATGACGTGCCCGCGCCGGGCCATCCAATCAAAGGGACGGATGATTCGTTATTTTCTTGTAATCACCGGGTAACCTTGGCGACCGAAGCGCCTACCTACACTGCAACCACGCAGTAACGCCTTGCCCCGCTTAGCCATGTTTCAAGTCGCTCGGTCCTAAGCCTGTCTTCGCGTCTATGCACAGTCGATGCTGCGGCTTTCCTTCCCGACTCATCCGCTCTGCGGATATATAGGAGTATTGATCATGTCCAGGCTTCTTCTCAGCATTCTCGTCGCGGCTTCTGCGGTCGCCGTCCCGGCATATAGCTTCGCGCAGTCCACTCAACCGCTGACCCGCGCCGAAGTGCGTGCGGATCTCGTGCGTGTCGAGCAGGCCGGATACAGCCCGGGCCGCGGCGACGACATCGACTATCCGGCCGACATTCAGGCAGCCGAGGCCAAGGTCGCAGCGGCACAATACGCGCAAGCTTCGGTGCAACGCGATATGGGTGGGGTATCGATGGCGGGCAGCTCGGCCGCGGGTTCTCGTTCGCATACGCCCGCACCGACCACCTGTGTGGGCCCGGCCAGCTTCTGCATGACGTATTTCGGCAGCTGAACCCCGGCGCAGCGTATTTAGTGGCCCTACCTACTGAGACGGCTCGCCTACCATGGACGGCGAGCCGATCTCGCCCGTTGCCAGCGCAAGCGTCGCAGCGGCAGAAAGCGCGGCGCTGTAGCTGTCGGCATACGCGTTCTGCGCGGCGAGCAGCTGATTCTGCGTGAGGAGCGCGTCGGTGATGGTGCCGACGCCGTGCCGGTACGCGGTGAACGCCGCGTCGTAAGTCGTCTGCGCGGCCTCGACCAGTGCCTTCGCGGCGTCGTTCGACGCGAGGCTCGTCGAAAGCCCGTTCTGCGCGGCAACGATCTGCCGGACGGCTTCTTGCCTCGTATGGGTCAACTGCGCGGACGCACTGTCTGCATCGTTGCGCGCCTGCATCAGCACGGCGGAGCGCAAGCCGCCGTCGTATAGCGGAATCGTCACGCCGAGGAATATGCTGCCGCTGCGGCGGCTGCCGTTCAGGTTCACCGTCGCCGCCTGATCGCCGACCGGGGGAATCGCCGTGATCGACGTCGTGCCGGTGCCATACGCGGCCGCGGCGGAGAGAAATATCCTCGGCATGAAGGCGGATTCGGCCGCGCGGATCTTCGCCTGGTTGGCCTGTTCCAGCGCATAGGCGCCCTGCACGTCCGGCCGCCGCGCAATCGCATCGGTCACGATTTCATCGACGCTCTGGTGCAGCGCCGGCGTGAGCATACGCGCCGGCAATGGGGCGATCAGCGGTTTCGACAACGGCGAGATGCCGAGCGCCGAGACGAGGCTCAGATAGCTGTCACTCAACGCGCCGTCCGCCTGCACCTTCAGGAGATTGGCCTGGGCGCGGTTCTGCGTGGCCTGTGCAACCTCGACGACTGTGCCCACGCCCTGCTTCCGCCGTGCGCGCGCGGCGCTGAGAATGCCGTCCGCGTTGTCGAGCGCCTGCTGCGCGGTATGCTCCCGCGCGCTCGCGGCTGCGTACGCGTAGTACGCGATGCTCACGTCGTGGATCACGTGCTGGTGAACGGACGTGAAGGCGACGTTCGCCGCCACGGAAAGCTGTTTGGCCGCATCGACGCGCGCACGACGGCCGCCGAAGTCGAATAGTAGCCATTGCAGCGAGAGTACCGAAACCGTGCCGTGAATATTCGAGTTGGTCGATGTGGTGCCGAGCAGCGGCGTCGATGCGGCGCCGCTCGCCGCCTGGTATCCGCCCATGGCGGTCGCGGTGAGCTGCGGCAAGTAGGTGGTCTTCGCGATGCCCGCCGCGAGCGCCGCATTGCGCGCGTCGTTCCAGGCGATGCGCGTGAGCGGGTTCGTCGACTCCGCTAGATCGATCAGCTCGGGCAGCGTGTACGCGTGGTTCGCATCGAGCGCCGCCGCGGGTTCGATCGAAGCGAGCGCGGCGCTGCGCGGCAACGTGTAGCCCGCCTGCGTCGCCTCGCTGGCGCTGCGCGGCGGCCCGGGCACGATGTTGCCGCCGGCGTCCGTCTGCGGCTGCCAGGGGCGGTCCGGCGCCGCAGGTGCAAGATCGATCGACGACGTCGCACAACCCTCGAGTCCCGATATAGCCAATGCGGCAGCCAGCGTGGCGGCCAATACCATGAGCCGGGGCGTCGGTTCAGGGGCGCGCATCGGTCGTCGTCTCCGTGGCCGAAGCTGGGCGCGTGATCTCGGCGATCTGTCCGAACCGCCTGGCGATGACGCTTTGGAGCGCATCGAGCGCGGGGTCGGCCGTGCGGTCCTCAACGGCCTCGGCACCTTGCGTCTGCATGTCGGCGGCATGCTGTGCAGCTTGCCCGTGCGTGTCGTCGCCGGCAGCGAGGCGCTCGGCGATCTCAGCCAGCCGCGACGCGCCCGCGCGCCCTGCCGCCAGGACCAGCGGCGCCTCCAGCGCCTCGATTTCCGCAAGTGCACGCCGCCGGCTCGCCACCCACTCCGGCTCGGGACGCACCCACGAAGGCTCGTAATGGATCAGCCCGATATCCTGGCGCAGTCCGCCGTACTGGGCGAGCGCGCCTGCCGCGAGCGCGCTGCGCGTGCGGGCGTCCGCGGCGCGCGCGATGCGGCTCCATTGCGCCACGAGCGCCTTGAACGTCGCGTCGATCCGGCTGGCGATGCTCACCGGCCAGACGCGCGTGAAGACCAGATAGATCACGACGTTGCCGATCAGGATGCCGATCACGCGGTCGCGCGCGAGCGTCAGGTCGAACGCGGGCGCCGCGCCCTGGATCACGCACAGGAAGAACGCGAACGCGATCTGCATGCCCGCGTAGGCGATCCGGGCGGAACCCATCGCCACCCACGCGGCCAGCCAGGCGCCCGCGAACACCAGCGCCATCAGTTCGCCCACCGAGGTCAAACGCGGCGTGACGAACACGATCGCCGCCGTGCCGAGCAACGCGCCGACGAGACAGCCCGCAATGCGCAAGGTCAGCTTCTCGACGGTTTCGGCCGTGGTGCTGAGCGACACCATATAGCAGGTGATGAAGCACGTATGAATGCCCTGCCAGTCGAGTTGCTGGTACAGCACGTAGCAGAACATCGCCGCCGCGGTAGTCTTCAGCGCGTAACGGACGTGATCGGGGTTCGAGAAGGCATCGGCGTCGAAAAAGCCGCTGCGTGCAGGAGGGTCGGCGGTTTTTTCGGAAGCCGGAACAGGCGCGGCGGCGCCTTCCGCAGGCGGCACCGCGAAGCCCTCCAGCGCAGCGCGCAGGTCGGCAAGCACGAGCGCCGGTAGCGCGGCTCCCTCGGGCAGCTGCGGCATATCGAGCTTGACATCCACGGGATAGCCGCCCGCCTCCAGCATCGCGGCCATCTGCCTCATCGTTTCGGCAGGCTGTGCCGCGCACGCGTCGGGCAGGCGCGCGCCGGGCTCGCTCGCCGCAAAATCCGTCGCGACCAGGATCGCCGTGGTGGACGCCGCCGCCTGGCGCAGCGCCGCGCCGTCGGCCGGCGTCAACGTGCCTTCGAGCGTCGAGAGCTTCAGCCACGTGAGGATCTGGTGATCGCCCTCGCGCATGCACGCTTCGAACGCGGCGCGCTCCTCGTCGCTCGCCGTGCCCGTGAGGCGGTGCGCAGCGAGCCTCAGGCGCCGCGCAAGCTGCGCGGTAGCCAGCCGGCGCGGCGACGGTGCGATCACGAGGTTCACGACGATCGCCACGCCGATCGGAATCGCAACCATCAGCCATGCGTACATCAGGCCACGCGTCGCCGCTTCGCCAAGCGGCGCGAGGCCGAGTTCGTCGAGCCCGAAGCCGACGATCATCGCCAGGATCGCGCCGATCGGACGAAGCTTGCTTGCCGACGTGGCGAATAGCAGTCCGAACGACAGGAGCGCCATGCTCGCCACGCGCAGCGGCGGCTGGTCGATCGTGAAGATCGCGAAGATCATTACGATCCCGATGATCACGGTCACGAGCAGCATCAAGGCGAACGACATGACCACGCTCGTCATGCGGTCGGGCCGGTTCAGGAAGAACACGATATAGACGGCAGTCGCGGCACCGGGCGTGCCGTAGCCGACCGTCACGAGCGCCGTGAGCGCGCAGATCAGCGCAATGCGTGTAACGATCGCGGCGCGGCCGGGAAACGGCGCGAGCAGCCTGGCGATTTCCCGCGGACCGGGCCGCCTGATGTCACCGGCAAGACTGGCCATGCCGGACCTCGACGATCGCACTGGCGCCGATGCGCACCAGTCTGTTGACCGGCGCGTCGATGCGCACGCGAACCGGGAAGCGTTGCGCCACGCGCACCCAGTTCACCGACTGCTGCACGTAAGGCAGGCTGCGCGGCAGGTTCACGCGGTCCGTGTCCATGATGCCCGCGCCGATGCCGATCACCTTGCCGCTCATTGGCTGTCTGCGGTCGATCATCGAGTACACGGTGGCGCAGTCGCCCACCTCGATGGCGCCGAGCGCCGTCTCGCGGAAGTTCGCCACGGCAAACCATTCGCCCGAGTGAACCAGCGTGAAGATGGACTGGTTCGGCGCGACGGTCTCGCCCGCGAGGATCGTCAGTCCCGTCACGTAGCCGTCGAACGGCGCGCGTACGACCGTATCGTCGAGGCCGCGCTGCGCGATCGCCAGCGCGGCCTCGCGCGCATGCAGCGCCGCGATCGCGTCGGTGTCGTCGCCTATCGTCTGCGCAGAGGAACGCTGCTGCACCTTCGCCTGCGCGAGCGAGACGCTCGCGTCGCGCTGCGCCACGACCGCCTGGTCGAGTTGCTGCGCGGACACATAGCCTTGCGCCTCGAGCGGCCGCAGGCGCTCGACGCTGCGCGTCGCGAGGTCGTAGTTGTGCGTCGCACGACGAGTCTGGTCGGCCGCGATCGTCGCGTTCGACGTCTCGCCGATCAGCGTGCGGCGGCGCGTGGCGAGCGAGGCGCGCGCCAGCTCGACTTCGGCCTGCGCCTGTGCGACCGCGAGCCGGTACGGCACCGGATCGATTTCGAACAGCACGTCGCCTTTGGCGACATGCTGGTTCTCCTCCACGGGAACACGTATGATGCGGCCGCCCACCGGGGACGCGACGTGGACGACGTCAGCGTCGATGGACGCATCGTCGGTGGACGGATAGCGCGACGAGCGGTCGTACGCGTACCAAAGCGCCGCGGCGCCGAGCAGCACGATCACGACGGCGAGCGCGCGGCCCTTCCATGCATGTCGAGGATTCTGGCCGGCCATTTTCATGTCAGAGCTGCCCCGTTCCCCACAGCCAGACGAGCACCCCGGCGACGATGCCGATCGCGGTGCAGACGGAAAGCTGGTACGGCACCACGCGAATCCAGCCAGTCGAGATGAACACGCGATGCGCGACGAGCGCACCCACGATGCCGATCATGGCGCTCACGAGCCAGTACGGAAAGTACGCACCGAAGAGCGACCAGGACGGCGCACCGCGGGCCACGCAACCCGCAAGCGGCATGAAAGCCACGAATGAACAAACGAGAGCGAGTCTGGGCCATGTACGTTGTTTCATCGTTTCTTCTACGCTTCATGACTGGGCTTCATGACTGGAACAGATGCTGAATTCCACTCGTACCGGCAACCCACGCGCGCATCGATGAGTTGCGTCCCGCATTCCCCAATTCACGGCAGCCCATCATAGCGCGGTTTGTCGCACCGCCGCCCCTGGGGCGCCTACTGGCTGCGCCGCTCGCGCTGCCGCGGGAACACGAGCGTAAAGCGCGTCACGCCGTTGCTGCTGGATGCTTGCCACGTGCCGCCGTGCAGCAACATGATGCTGCGCACGATCGAAAGCCCGAGCCCGCTGGACTCCGACGAGCGGTGCCGTGACGGATCGGCCCGATAGAAGCGGTCGAAGATCCGTTCGAGATGATGCGGCTCGATCGTCGGTCCGCGGTTTTCGACATGGAGCGTCGTGGCCTCCGGTCCTTGCTGCGCCACGGTCGAGATGGCCGTACCCGGCTCCGCATACCGCAAGGCATTCGCAAGCAGATTGCCCAGCGCACGGCGCAGCAGATCCGGATCCGCGCATACGTGGCCTTCGCCGCGCCATTCGAGGCTCACGTTGCGGTCCTCCGCGAGACCTTCGAAGTACTCCTGCATGCGCTCGAATTCCACCGCGAGCGGCACGTCCTTGCGCTCGATGGCGTTATCGGCCTGCTCGGTGCGCGCGAGGAACAGCATGTTGTCGATCATCTTCGACAGGCGTTGCAGCTCCTCGTAATTCGAACCAAGAAGCCGTTGGTAATACGCGATGTCGCGCGTCTGGCTCAAGCCGACTTCGGTCTGCCCGAGCAGATTGCCAATGGGCGTGCGGAGGTCGTGCGCCATGTCGGCCGATACCTGTTTCAACTGGGTGAACCCGCGCTCGAGCCGGTCGAGCATGCCGTTGAATGCGGCGATCAGTGCGTCGAGTTCGGGCGGCGTGGCGCGCTGCTCGATGCGCGTCGAAAGCGTGCTGACGCCGATCGCCCCGGTTTGCGCCGCGAGAACACGCAACGGCTGCATGTTGCGGCGCGCGAGGACGAACGCGAGCAACGCGACGATAGTCGCGCCAGCGGAGGCGAATAGCAGTATCTGGTTCCGATATGCCCGCAGCAATTGCGTACGCTCGGTCAGCAAGCGGCCGGAGATGATCTGCAGGTCCTGTTTCCCGGCTACGTCGTGCGCCGCAGCGGCGACGTAGATGAACGGCGTCCCATCAGCCGCAACCGTATGCTGCACGGCGCCGAGTGTGAGCGGCATGTCGACCGGCACCGGCTTCATGTCCGGCACCGCCCTGTGACCGGGATTCACCGTAATGAGCGGCGCTTCACCCGGAAAGCCCACGATCAGCAGCGATTCCGTATTGCCGAGCATGTTCGCGAAAAGATGGGGCTTGTCGCGTATCAGCTCGCGCACGTCGACATCGTTCATCAGCGTGCGAAGCTGGTCCACACGCGTCACCAGCGCCGCGTCGTCGCGCACGATCAATTGCCGCTCCAGCCCGCGATACAGCAAGGTGCCGAGCAACGCCATCGCGGTAAAAACGATGAGCGCGTATAACACCGCAAGGCGCGTGGTGAGCGAAAGCCGCTTCATGCTTCGTACTCGAAACGGTATCCCACGCCGTGAATCGTATGAATCAGACGAATCGGGAACGGGTCGTCGATCTTCTGCCGCAGCCGGCGCACCGCCACATCGACCACGTTGCTGTCGCTGTCGAAGTTCATGTCCCAGACGCGCGAAGCGATCAGGGCGCGCGATAGTACCTGACCTTGATGCTCCAGAAAGAACGCCAGCAGGTTGAATTCCTTGTTGGTGAGCGTGAGGCGCGCGCCGCCCCGGTCGACTCGCCGCTTCGGCACATCGACCCGCAGATCCCCGACTTCGAAGACCTGCTCCTCCTGCTTTTGTGGCTGGCCGCGCCGCAGTATGATGCGGATGCGCGCCAGCAACTCGGCAAACGAGAAAGGCTTGACGAGATAGTCGTCGGCGCCGAGATCGAGGCCCTTGAGCCGGTCTTCCAGCGTGCCCCGTGCGCTCAGGAACAACACTGGAGTCTTGATGCGGGCACCGAGCTTCTTCATGACGGTCCAGCCGTCCATCTCCGGCATCATCACGTCGAGCAGGATCAGGTCGTAAGCCATCTCCTGTGCGAGGTGCAGCCCGTCGATGCCGTTCGTGGCCACGTCCACCACGTAGCCGGCTTCCGTCAAGCCGTTCTGGATGTACTCGCTGGTCTTGGCTTCGTCTTCGATGACGAGGATTTTCATGGCGTCGATCCCTGCACTCTCATGCGCGTGTCACTGATTCTGTGCTCGTTTGCGCCCCTATGCCAGCCGGGCGTGATAGCAGTCTAGGCAGTGCGTTCCAACAGGGCCGTTACTCAATCATTACAGAGAAATGACGAAGTGCAGCGTGTTCTCTCCCTGATATTTTTTTGTAATGACTCAGTCACGCTGCTGTTTTTGCCGCACGCCTAGACTGCGAATCCGTTGTACCGCAGACCGACTTGCGCAGCGCCATTTCCGCGGAGTGCTATCGATCACCGGTACCGCACATTCCTCCAATGACCCAGATTAGGAGTCCTCCATGGAAACCACGCAAAACATGGCCAAACTCACCCAACGCATGACGATTGGCGACTTCCTGTTGCGCCGCCTCGAGGAAGCCGGCATTCGTCATTTGTTTGGCGTCCCTGGCGACTACAATCTCGCGCTGTTGCAGCAACTCCACGATACCGGTGCGCTGGAATGGGTCGGCACCACGGGCGAGTTGACCTCCTCTTATGCCGCGGACGGTTATGCGCGGCTCAACGGCCTGGGCGCGCTGCTCGTCACGAACGGGGTCGGCGCGTTGAGCGCACTGAACGGCGTGGCCGGCGCCTACGCCGAGCACGTCCCCGTCATCTGCATCAGCGGTTCGATCCCGCTGCGCTCCATCGATCGCGGCCTCGGCATGCATCACACCATGGCCGACGGCAACTTCGACCACTTCCTGCGCGCCTATGCGCCGGTGACGGTCGCCCAGGCGAGGATCACGCCGCGCAACGCCGTCGTCGAGATCGACCGGCTGATCCTCACCGCCTGGCGGGAAAAGCTCCCGGTCTATATGGAGCTGCCTTCCGACATCGCCTACCTCGAGATCGAGGTGCCGGCCGCGCCGCTCGTTCTTGCCCACGTTCCGAGCGATCCGGAACGGTTGCAAACGTGCATCGCCGCGCTCGCCCAACAGTTTTCCGCAGCAACGGCACCGGCGATCCTCGTGGATACGGACGCCGACCGGTTCGGCGTCGCCCCCGAACTCGTGGCGCTCGCGGAAAAGCTGCAGGCCCCGGTCGCGGTGATCAACGCCGCCAAGGGCGTGATCGACGAATCGCACCCGCAGTATGTCGGCATCTACGCCGGCAACGGCAGCGAGCCTGGGGTACAAGAGACGATCGAGAGCAGCGACTGCCTGCTCGCCGTGGGCTACCGGCCGATCGAAGTGACTACGGGCGATTTCTCGGCAACGCTTCCGGCCCGCACGATCCACGCGCGTGCGCACGCCGTTGACATCGGCGAAGACAACTATCAGGCGGTGACGCTCAAGGAGGTGCTACGGGGCGTGATCGATGCCATCCCGCTGGTTGCGACGCGCGTGCAAGGCCCGGTCGACGCGCCGGCCGCCCGCATGCACGTCGAGGCTGCCGCGAAGCTGACACAAGCCGCCTACTGGCAGGCTGTCCAGGATTATCTGCGGCCCGGCGACGTCCTGTATGTCGACAACGGCACGTCGTTTTCCCTGCTCGGCCTGAAGTTGCCGCCGGGCTGCACATTCATCGGATCGATCAACTGGGGATCGATTGGCTATTCGGTCGGCGCCCTGCTCGGCGCGCTGACTGCGGCGCCCGAACGCCGCCACGTGTTGCTCATCGGCGATGGTTCGTTCCAGGTCACGGCGCAGGAGTTGTCGACCATTCTGCACCACGACCACAAGCCGGCAATCCTGCTGATCAACAATGGCGGCTACACCATCGAACGCGGCTACCTCGGCAAGACCGAGCCCTACAACGACATCGCGAACTGGGCCTACGCGGAGCTGCCGAAAGTGCTCCATCCGGGCGCCGCCGTGCAGTCGTTCGTGGCCAGGACCTGCGGGGATCTGCAAAACGCCCTCGCCGCGCCGAACGACAGACTGGTTTTCGTCGAATCGATCATGGACGCCTGCGATGCGCCCGCGCCGATCACGCGCAGCAGCAATCTGGGCGCCGAACTCGACTACGGTCCGCGCGGCCCCCAGCACCGCGAAGGTCTCCAGCTGCGGTAAAACGAGAACGCCGCCTCGCAAAGACTCAGGTCTGCGATGGCGGCGCGTGTTGTTTCTCGCGCAAGAAGCCGGGCACGCAATCAATGCTGCGCAATCTTCCCGCCGAGTTCATCGTCGACGAACGCGCGCACGATATCCTTGAACGACGCGTCGCCTTGCAGGCCAAGCTGGGTCGCGCGTGCAATGTCCCACTGCGCGGGCCAGCTGCCGACGATCTTCTCCACACGCTCATCCGCCTTCCATTCGATCCGTGCCGCGACGGCATCGCCCGCCACGTCGCGCAGCGCGACGATCATCTCGTCGACCGTCACCGAGACGCCCGGCAGATTCACCGTGCGCCGGTTGCCGAGCGCGGCGCCGTCGACCTCGCATCCGGCAACGAGGCATTCGATGGCCTTGCGCGGCGAGAGCAGCCACAGCCGCGTCGAACCGCTCACCGGGCACACCGTCGGCTCACCGTTGAGCGGCTCGCGAATGATGCCGCTGGCAAACGAGGACGCCGCTGCATTCGGCTTGCCTGACCGCACGCTGATGGTCGGCAGACGCAGCGCGCGGCCATCGACGAAACCGCGCCGCGAGAAATCGTTGAGCAGCAACTCGGCGACGGCCTTTTGCGCGCCGTACGACGACTGCGGATTCAAGGCGGTGTCGTCGTGGACGACCTCGGGCAGATCGCCGCCATAGACGGCGACCGAACTCGTGAACACGACGCGCGGCCGATGCCCGCGCTCGCGGCATACGTCGAGCAGCAGCCTCGAGGCGTCGAGATTGATCCGCATGCCGAGATCGAAGTCCGCTTCCGCCTGGCCGCTGACGATCGCCGCGAGATGAAAAATCGCCGCCGTCTTCTCGTCGATGACGCGTTCAAGCACGCTGCGCTCGGCGATGTCGCCGACTTCCACACGCACGCGTTCGTCAGCCGGTCCCGGCGCCGCGACGACGTCGAGCAGCACCAGTTCGGTGATCGGCTCGCGCTGCCCGTCCGCGCCCTTCAGTTCGCCGCGTGCGAGCAGCTCGCGCGCGAGACGCTGGCCCAGAAATCCCGCACCGCCCGTGATCAGTACTTTCATGTCGCTGTGGTTCCTCCAGTGTGTCCGTCGAATGCGCTCAGGTATGTGCGCTCAGCTGCGCGCCTTCAGGTACGGCCTGATCCATCCAAGCCCTTCCGATGTTCCTGCGCGCGGCCGATATTCGCAACCGACCCAGCCGTCGTAGCCAAGTGCGTCGATCAGCGAGAACAGATACGGGTAGTTCACTTCGCCAAGATCCGGCTCGTGCCGCTCGGGCACGCCCGCAATCTGGATATGCCCGATGCCCTTGATGTCACGCTTGAGCTTGACGGCGAGATCGCCTTCGACAATCTGGCAGTGGTAGAGATCGAACTGCACTTTCAGGTTCGGCGCACCGACTTCCGCGCAGATCGCCTGCGCGTCGTCTTGCCGGTTCAGAAAGAAGCCGGGAATATCGCGTGTGTTGATCGGCTCGATGACGACGGTAATGCCGTCCGCCTGGGCGGCCTGCGCCGCATAGGCAAGGTTCTTCAGATACACCTCGCGATGCGCGGCGCGCGATTGCTCCGGTTTGATCAACCCGGCCATCACGTGCAGCTTGTCGTTGCCGAGTACACGCGCGTATTCGAGTGCGGTCTCGATACTGCGGCGAAACTCGTCATCGCGGCCCGGCAGCGACGCGGTCCCGCGCTCGCCCGCCGCCCAGTCACCCGGAGGCGCATTGAACAGCGCTTGCGCGAGGCCATTGTCGTCTAGACGCTGCTTGATGTCGGCGGCCGGAAACTCATAAGGGAACAGAAACTCCACGGCCTCGAATCCGTCGCGCGCGGCAGCAGCGAAGCGGTCGAGAAACGCGTGTTCGTTGTACATCATCGAAAGATTGGCGGCGAAGCGTGGCATCGAAGCGACTCCTTGAATACGGTAAGCGTTACCAGCGCGCGCCGAACACCGTGCGCAACTCCTCGAGCGCGGTGTCGTCGAGCGGCGCGGGGCGCGGGTTCGTCATCAGCCACAAACGCGCCGTCTCTTCCAGTTCTTCGATCACGTACGAAGCCTGCGAAACGGAACGCTCCCACACGACCGGCCCGAGCCGCTCGAGCAGCACGCCGCGCACGCCATCGGCGAGCGAGGCGATCTGTTGCGCGACTTGCGGATCGCCAGGACGCCGGTAGCGGATCAGCGGAACGTGCCCGACCTTCATGACGTAGTACGGCGTGATGGGCGGCAACACGTCGGCGTCGCTCCAGACGCCTGCGAGCGTCAGCGCGACAAGGTGTGTCGAATGCGTGTGCACGATGCCGCGCGCTTCACGGTTGCGCTCGTAGACGCCGCGATGCAGCGCCAGCGTTTTCGACGGCTTGCCGCCCGACACCGCATTGCCGTCGAGATCGACCTTCGCGATCTCCGCGGGATCGAGGCGGCCGAGGCAGGCATCCGTCGGCGTGATGAGCCAGCCGTCGTCGAGCCGCGCGCTGATGTTGCCCGCGCTGCCGACGGTGTAGCCGCGCTCGTAGAGGCTCGCGCCCGTCACGCAGATTTCCTCGCGGACTTTCGCTTCGCTGCTCGTGTGAATGGCCGCCGTCATTTCGCACCTCCGTCGAGCATATGCAGCGCCTTCGCGAAGAAGTCGACTGCGCCGAAGTTGCCGGACTTGAGCGCGAGCGCAAGCGGTTCGGCCGCGATCGTGGCGGTGGCGGGCACGCCTGGATCGATCTGCTTGCCGATGCGCAGCATGTCGACGCCCAGCGCCTGCACCACCGCGCCCGAGGTCTCGCCGCCCGCGACAACGAACTTGCGTACGCCGAAATCGCGCAGCCCGCGCGCAATCGACGCGAGCGTGCGCTCGACCAGTTCGCCGGCTTGCGCCACACCGAGTTCGCGCTGTGTCGCCTTCACCTCGTCGGGCGATGCCGTCGCGTAGATCAGCACGGGTTGCTGTGCCGCGCGCATGTGCTCGCGCGCGAAGGCCAACGCTTGCTCGACGACGGGCTCGCCGCGCGCCGCCGCGAGCGGGTCGATGCGGAACGCGGGACGCGTTTCGCGCCATGCGGCCACCTGGGCATTCGTCGCCTTCGACGCACTGCCCGCCAGCACCGCCGACGCGCCGTCGATACGCGGCAATTCGCCTGCATCGGCGGCATCGGCGAGCAAACCGGCGCGGCGGAAATTCGCGGGCAACCCGAGTGCGACGCCCGAACCGCCCGTGATCAGCGGCAGGTCCGCGCACGCCTCGCCGAGCGTGTAGAGATCGGCATCCGAGACGGCATCGGCGATTGCCATGCGCACGCCGTCGGCCCGCAGCGCGCCGATCGAGGCGCGCACGGCTTGCGCGCCTCGCGCCACGGCGTCGTAGCGCACGAGGCCGACTTTCGAGCGCGTCTGACGTTGCAGCACGCGCACGAGGTTCGCGTCCGTCATCGGCGTGAGCGGATGATGCTCCATGCCCGACTCGTTCAGCAGCACGTCACCAACGAACAGATGCCCGCGATAAATCGTGCGGCCGTTTTCCGGAAACGCGGGACAGGCGATGGTGAACGGCACGTCGCCTTCGATGGGCGACAGCGCGTCGAGCAGCGCGCCGGCCACGGGCCCGATGTTGCCTTGATCGGTCGAATCGAAGGTCGAGCAGTACTTGAAGAAGAACTGGCGGCAACCTTGCGCGCGCAGCCATTCGAGTGCGGCAAGCGACTGCGCCACGGCGTCGGCAGCAGCGATCGTGCGCGACTTCAGCGCGACCACGAGCGCGTCGGCTTCGATGCGCGTGTCGGCGGCGGGCACGCCGATCGTCTGCACGGTGCGCATCCCGCCGCGCACCAGCATGTTCGCGAGATCGGTCGCGCCCGTGAAATCGTCGGCGATGCAGCCGAGCAGCGGCTTGCCCGCAGAGGCGTTCGTGTTTGTCATGTTGTTGCACCCTTCCCGCTCAGCGCTTCGCGGGCACATCGATGCCCGGGAAAATCTTGATCACGGCCGAATCGTCTTCGCCACCGTGACCTGCCGTCGAGGCCATCATGAACATCTGATGCGCAGCCGCCGACAACGGCAGCGGAAACTTCGAGCGTCGCGCGGTATCGAGCACGAGGCCGAGATCCTTGACGAAGATGTCGACCGCTGACAGCGGCGTGTAGTCGCCGTTGAGAATGTGCGGCACGCGATTTTCGAACATCCACGAGTTGCCGGCGCTGTGCGTAATCACGTCGTAGAGCGCGTCGGGATCGACGCCTTCGCGAAGACCGAGCGCCATCGCCTCGGCGGCGGCGGCGATGTGCACGCCCGCGAGCAACTGGTTGATGATCTTCACCTTCGAGCCCGCGCCATGCTGCTCGCCCAGCCGGTACACCTTGCCCGCCATCGCGGCGAGCACGTCCTCGCACGCGGCATACGCGGCGGCGGGCCCGGACGTCATCATCGTCATTTCGCCCGATGCCGCGCGCGCTGCGCCGCCCGATACGGGTGCATCGAGCAGTTGCAGGCCGGCCGCTTCCACGCGGCGGCCGAGGTCGATCGCGAAGTCGGGCGCAACCGTCGCGCACGCAATCACGACGCCGCCCGGCTTCATCGAATGCACCGCACCCTTCTCGCCGAACAGCACCGTTTCCGTTTGCGCGGCATTGACGACGAGCGTGACGACCACGTCGCACCGCGCGCCAAGCTCGGCGGGACTCGCACAGGCCGTGCCGCCAGCGGCCACGAACTGGTCGAGCACTTCGCGGCGCACGTCGCATGCATGGACGTTGAAACCGCCGCGCAGCAGCGAACGCGCGACACCCATGCCCATCGCGCCCAGACCGATCACTCCGACATTTCTCGACATACCTTTTCCTCTACGAACAGGGCCGCAGACAGTGCGCCGCGGATTGCGCGAGCGAATGCATCTGCGACCTCAGCCGATACCGGCTTCGGCCAGACGGCGCGCCGCGTTGTACATGTGGGTTTGCGCGGCATTGCGCGCGGCCATCGGGTCGCCTGCGCGGATTGCGGCGGCGATCGCGGCGTGTTCGTCGCGCACCTGCCGCGAGAAGTCCTCGCGCAGCGCCTCGTTGCGGCGCGTGATGACCGTGCCCGCTTCGAGGTATTGATTGAGAAACGTCAGCGTCTTCAGAAAGTACGGATTGCCCGTCACGCTGGCGATCGCGCGGTGAAACGCGACGTCTTCGGCAACGCCGTCGCGGCCTTCGGCGACGGCCTCATCGATCTTCTTGAGTGCGGCGTCGATCGCCATCATGTCGGCGTCGGTGCGGCGCATGGCGGCTTCCGCCGCGACTTCGGCTTCGATCGCGCGGCGCACCGCGAGGATCTGCAGCACCGAGCCGCCTTCCATCGCTTCCGCGTAGTCAATGCGCAGCGGCCGGATCGCGCCATGCGCGGCCACGTACACGCCGCTGCCCTGACGCGGCTCGACCACGCCTTCGTTCTTCAGACGCGAAATGGCCTCGCGGATCACCGTGCGGCTGACGCCGAACTCCAGGGCGAGCACGGCTTCCGTCGGCAGCTTGCCGCCGCGCGCGAACGTGCCTTTGTCGATCTGTGCGAGCAGCTGTTGCGCGACCGTGTCGCTCAGCGCCCGGTTGGGAATCTTCTCGAACATATCAGCAGATTTGCCATGTCATAGGGTCATCATACAAATTTTGGGACATGGGTCTGCATTGGGGAGAACCCTTAAAGCTAACCCCGGGTGTCACACGGCGCCTTTCGGAAAGCGCGCCGTCATGCGGTCATTCAGGAAGGTCGTCTATTTCGAGATCGAGGAGCGCCATGCTCATCGACTTGCCGTGCGCATCCAGCGCCAGCGAACGCGTCACGCCCCCACCCAGCGCGTTGCCGAGCACGAAATTGAACGCGTCGAGAAGCGGTAGTTCGTAGCGCACGACCTCGCCTTTGACGACGTCGGCGAGATGCGCCTTGACGCGCTCCGGCGTCAAGACGTTGTGCAGATGGGCGTAGTGCTTCGCGTCGTAGCAAATCACCGAGATGTTCAGCGTATTGCCTTTGTCGCCAGTGCGGCCATGGGCCAGTTCACGCAGTTTCATCGCTTGCCTCGACAACCTGGAATGCCGGATTTACCTGTTCGCGTGGCAGCAAGACAGACTGCACGGCGAGCACCTCACGAGTCGATTTCGTGACGCCCCCGCCGCCCGCGGGCCCGTTGGTGTAGAGCGTTTCGACCTCGTTGCCGATGCGCGCCGCTTCCTTTGCGTTCGCCGCGCGCCCTGCCACGCGAACGCGCACTTCGTACGGCGCGTCGTGACGTGCCGCGAGGGCGTCGCCATAGAGCGCATTCACGCCGATCAGGTCAAAACGCAGTTCGCTCGTGTCGACGCCCGTGGTCGCGAGGCGCTCCCGCACGATGTCGAGCGCAAGTCGCGCACGTTCAACCGCGCCCGGTCCACCGTAGGAAATCTGCCCCTCTCCGATATAGCCATCGACATACGCGACCGATACCTTCAGTGTTTCCGTACGTGTACTGCCGCGCCCGCCGGTCACGCGCACGCGGTCTTGCGCCTCTTCCTCGACGCGCACCCCGCTGAAGTCAGCGACGACATCGGGCTGAAAGTAGCGTTGCGGATCGTGAATCTCGTAGAGCAATTGTTCCTTGCATGTCGCCTCGGTCACGCGGCCGCCCGCATGCGACACCTTCGTCACGACGACGCTGCCATCGGCGCCGACTTCGCCGATCGGAAAGCCTAGCCGCGCGAGATCCGGCACGTCCTTGAAACCAGGATCGGCGAAATAGCCGCCTGTCACCTGTCCCGCGCATTCGAGCAAATGACCGACGACGGTCGCCTGCCCGAGCGTGTTCCAGTCGTCCATGCGCCAGCCGAACTCGTGAATGAGCGGCGCGGCGAACAACGACGGGTCCGCGACGCGACCCGTGAGCACGATATCCGCGCCCGCCGCGAGCGCCTCGACAATCGGCGCTGCGCCGAGATACGCATTTGCCGAAACGATGCGGTCCGTGTAGGCGCTGACATCGTCGCCGGACTCTTCGAAGCGCAGTTGGGAACGCAGGACGACATCGAGCACATCGTCACCGGTGACTGCGGCAATCTTCAGTCCGCTGAGTCCAAGTTCCTGCGCAATCCGCGCCGTCTTGATCGCCGCCGCGCGTGCATTGGCCGCGCCCATGTTCGAAATGATGCGTACGCGGTTGCGCACGGCGACCGGCAGTACGGCGCGCATGCGGGCTTCGAGCAGCGGATCGTAGCCGAGAGCGGCATCGTGACGGCGCGTTTGTTGGGCGATCGCGACCGTGCGTTCCGCGAGGCATTCGAACACGAGGTAGTCCAGCGCGCCATGCTCGGCGAGTTCGACAGCGGGTTCGATGCGGTCGCCCGAGTAGCCTGCACCCGCGCCTATCCGTACGCGCCTTGGTGATTCGGTCCGGTTCATGACTTCTGCCACTCCTCTTTACAGCGGAAACACGCCCAGCACGACGCACGCGATCGTCATGACGATCGACGCGCCGAACAGCAGCGGAAACGTGAACTTCTGATGATCCGCGAGATCGATTCCACACAGGCCGACGACGAGAAACGTCGCGGGCGTGAGCGGGCTCACGGGAAAACCGGTGGTCATCTGGCCGAGCAGCGCGGCCTGCCCGATGTGCACCGCCGGCACGCCGAGCTGCGACGCCACTTCGGCGATCACCGGCAGCACGCCGAAATAAAACGAATCGGGGTCGAAGAGCATCGAGAGCGGCATCGACAGCACGCCGAGCACGACCGGAATGTGCCCCGCAAACGCAGGCGGCACGAAACCGACCGCGGCCTGCGCCATCGCCTTGAGCATGCCGCTGCCCTGCATGATGCCGGTGAACACGCCCGCTGCGAGCAGAATGCCCGCCATCATCAGCGCGGCGCGCGCGTGGGCGTCGATGCGCTTGCGCTGCATGTCGACGTTCGGGTAATTCACCATCAGCGCGACGCACAAGCCCACCATGAACATGATCGCGGGCGGAATTTTCTCGCCCATCACGACCATCGTGCCGAGCACGACGATCGTCAGCACGATGTTGAACCAGAAGTGCTTCGGGCGGCGCAGCGCCTGTTCCTCGGGTGTGAGCTCGCGTTTGGGTAGCGGAACTGTGCCGCTGGCGGAAGAATAGCCGAGGCGCTTTTCCTCGCGCCGGCCGAGCCACCAGGCCATGCTGAACACGAACACGAGGCCGATCGCCTGGACCGGAATCAACGGATTGAAAAGCGCCGAAATCGGCAGATGCAGCGACGCCGATGCGCGGATCATCGGCCCCGTCCACGGCAGGAAGTTGATGCCGGCCGCCATCGAAACGGCCGCCGCGAGCACGCGCTTGTCCATGTTCAGGCGCTCGTATAGCGGCAGCATGGCGGGGATGGTGACGAGAAAGCAGACCGCGCCCGAGCCGTCGAGGTGAATGAGCAGCGCGAGCAGCGTCGTGCCCATCACGATGCGCGTCGGCTTGGTGCCGACCGTGCGCAGGATGCGGTCGATGATCGGATCGAGCGTGCCCGCATCCGTGATCGTGCCGAAATAGAGAATCGCGAACACGAACATGCCGACGACCGGCGCGAGGCCTTTCAATCCGTCGATGACGAACTTGCTCGTCTGAAAGCCGAATCCGCCGATCAGCGACGCGACGATCGGCACGATGATGAGCGCGACGAGCGGCGACATACGTTTTGAAAGAATCGCGGCCAGCAGCACCACGATCGTCACGAGCCCCAGCAAAGGCAGCATGTTGTGTCTCCAGTCTTGTCTTTTAGTGCGGACCAGCGTAAGTTCGGCGCTTCAATAACGCAATTGAAATGAATTGATCGTAGCAATCACAGTTCGTTATGGATCTCAATCTACGCGACATTCGTGCTTTCGTGACCGTGGCGCACGCGGGCAACTTCACGCGCGCGGCGGCGCGGCTGCATTTGTCGCAGCCCGCGCTGACCGTGCAGATTCGACGCCTCGAGGAAACGGTGGGTGCGCGTTTGTTCGATCGCAACAGCCGCAGCGTTGCGCTGACCCAGACGGGCCGCGAATTGCTGCCTATCCTGACGCGATCGCTAAGCGATATGGAGCAGGCTCTTAGAGATGCGCGCGCGCTCGGCGACGGGTCGAGCGGCACAGTGCGACTCGCGTGCCTGCCGACCTTCGCCGCCAGCGCGCTGCCCGAGTTGATCCGGGCGTTTCGCCAGCGCGTGCCACAGGCGCGGTTTCAGGTTCGCGATGTCGTCGCGAGCGCTGTCAACGCGCTCGTGCGCAATGAAGAGGTGGATATCGGTCTGACGGGCGGGCACAGCGTCGATGCGACGCTCGATGTCCTGCAGACGGGCGAAGACCGGCTGGTGATCGTGTGCCCGAAGACCCACCCGCTAGCCCGCAAGCGCAAGGTGACGGTCGACGACTTCGCTTCGATGCCGCTCGTGCTGACCGCGCCGGGAACGAGTGTGCGCGCTGTCGTAGACGCCGCGCTGTCGAACGCCCGTTGCACGCCCGATATCGCGTGCGAGCCGATGTACATGATGACCGCCGTTGCGATGGTGCGCGGCGGCCTCGGGATCTCGGTCCTTCCGGAGTCCGCGCGCGAAGTGCACGCGGAGCGAGGTCTCGTTATGCGGCCGATCGATGATCCGGCATTCGTGCGCCCGATTGCGCTTGTCAAGAAACGTGGACGGACGCTGCCTCGTGTGACGGAGGATTTTGTCGATACGGTCGATCTTGGGGGCAAGGCGGCGGGGTAACGCGGCCTACACGTAGCGGTCGGCCCTCTGCACTGTCGTTCCGAA
The DNA here is from genome assembly GCF_040948675.1 of Paraburkholderia sp. BR14312. Classification (NCBI taxonomy): domain Bacteria; kingdom Pseudomonadati; phylum Pseudomonadota; class Betaproteobacteria; order Burkholderiales; family Burkholderiaceae; genus Paraburkholderia; species Paraburkholderia sp. BR14312. The sequence continues at coordinate 481,533 of NZ_JBFPKI010000006.1, read as the reverse complement.
AATGGCGAGCAGTCGTTCGCGCTTGTCTGGTATGGGTGTGCCGTCCCAATCGGTGCGGCTCAACGACCGCCGCCGCGCCCCGTTCGTACCGTTAAACGATTCGAAACCGCTCTGACGCCGCGAACTGATCTTGCCGCGATACTGGCCCGCTCGATCTGCGAGCGCTGTGGTACCCACCCAGTCAGCGTAACGATGCCACCGCGCACCTGTACGTGAATATTCATCGAGTTCACCCCAGGATTGCGCACGAGGGCCCGACGGACGTCGCCAGCCAGCATGGCATCGGACCTCCGTCGCGGCGCGGACGTCGCAACCGCCGCCGTTTGTGCGGACGTGTCGACAGCTGGACTTACGCTTGTTTGTGCGCTGGCACGGGGCACGCCGCCCGCGATGGCAAATGCCAGCGTGACACAAACGACTTGTCCTCCAAGGCGACTTCCCATGCTCCCCCCAGTGTCGACTTACGAACGGCACCTCGCGACGAATGTTCTCGCGCGAGCCCAACAGCGTGCGCAACGCCAGGACGGACACCCGGCGTGCTCATACGTGAATGTCGTCACTGCTCAATATAGCTTCTCGTCGCACAAACGAGCGGCCGTGCGCCAGCAGGCGTACCGCAGGGAAGATTACCTGCGACGTAATTGCTCGAAATCGTCGCGAATCGATCATTTCCGCCGTCCGGTCGAGCGCGATTGCACATCGATCGCAACGGACCGTTTGTTCTCATACATACGGAAAGACCATGAGGGGTGGATTGCTCCGCGGTTGGCGAGAGGTGCGAGGCACGCGTCCCGTGACTGATTCGCTTCGCTGATTACCAGCGATGTAATTGGCGAGGCTCGTTTCTCTCACTAACCTGTGCTTGTCGCCTGATCGATATCAGCGATACCTTCGACTTTCAAGGAAATACCGTGGCTCACTTCCCCATCTATACGCTCGAATCCGCACCTGAACAATCGAAGCCCGCGCTGAACGGGCTTGCCCAGGCCTTCGGCATGGTGCCAAATATCGCTGGCGCAATTGCCGGCTCGCCGAAGCTGATCAATGGCCTCGTCGGCCTGTTTCAGCAGGCGCATGGCGGCAACTTTTCCGAAGCACACGTCCAGACGCTGCTGCTCACCAATGCGGTGACCAATGGCGCCACCTGGCCGGTCGCATTCCACTCATGCCTCAGTCTCAAGGAAGGCCTGAGCGAGGCCGACGTGCAGGCGATCCGCGAACGCCGCCTTCCGCAGGACCCGAAACTCGCGGCGCTCTCGCGTCTGGCACGCACGCTGATCGAAAAGCGCGGCCACGTCGACGATCACGACATCGCTGCGTTCACCGAAGCTGGCTTCGATCAGGCACTCGTGCTCGACGTCATCCTCGTGGTCGCCGCCTCCACGATCACGAACTACACCGCGAGCGTCACCCAGCCGCCCCTCGAAGAAATGTTCCAGCCCTACGCGTGGAAGGCGTGAAGCGAGTTTGAGCGGCGGGAGCCCCACCCAAACCCGCCGCCGCAGAATGCCTCGTTCAAGCCCTTTCCCCGTCGGGAAAGGGTCTTCGATCCGGTTCCTCTAAACCAGGGTATCGGCCGCCCAACCAGCTGCGCAGGCTCCTGGCACGTTGGTTGAAGACTGCGTGCGAATCGCAGGCGCGCACCCTATGCTTACACCCAGGTCACAAAACGTTTTATTCGCACTCTTAATCATATATGGTTTTCCAGGGAGTTCGGCATCAAAACGCGCGCAGTTCGAGTCGCGGTCTCTTTCGCGATCCTGCAGCGGCGATCGTTGAAGGGCAGAGGCCAGTCATGAAGGACGTGAGCGCACCCACGGCAGCTTCGTTTCCCTACACACTCCTCGTTGCGTGCAATCGTGGCTGACTGAAAAAAACCGTATCGCGCGCCCGCCTCATCGAAGCGCCTCGATTACCCGTGAGGTAATTGAATTGCAGTCGCGCGATCAATATGATTCGCTTACGTTCTCGGGAAGAGGAAAAGGAACAGTACACCAGCCAGACAGGACGATCGGTCGATCATGGAAAGACGAAATCAGGTATGCGAAACATTTCAGCGAATCAGCGACAAAGTCGCCTTCGACATCAAGTGGGAAGGCGTTGCCCGGGTTGTCCGACCGTGGTCTATACGTTGGAGAATTCAAATGGATGAATTTCGTGATAAGGGGCTCTCTCATCCCCTGGTAGCAGGAGCCGCGATCTATCTCACCGAGGTCATGACGAGTGTCGATTCGAGTGTCGGTCGCGCATTGATCGTTGTGGCCGGCGGGCTAGCGCTTCAGCTCTATCGCAAGTTCACGCGATGCAATTGCCGCGTCGAGTAACTCCGCACCGGCTCAGCGCGGCGAGACGACAATTGCGACCCGGCGGTTTTGTGCTCGCACGATCGATCGTCGGTGTTAGGTGGATTGGATGGGTCCTGTCGTCGGCAAATGCGTCAAGCGGCGAGTGATGGTTTGTATGCCTGCACACGGATTCCAGGAAAATCGCTTAAGACGCCTTGTGGATCCAGCCGAATGGATCTGCAATCTTGCCGCGCTGAATACCGGTGAGCGTAGTGCGAATTCGTTGTGTGACAGGTCCTTCGCCACCATCACCGATCTTGAATTCGCCCGCAGCGTGACGAACCTCTCCGATGGCCGTCACGACCGCCGCCGTACCGCAGGCGAAGGCCTCCTTGACGCGACCGCTGATCGCATCGGCTTGCCACGATGCGAATGCATAAGGCTCTTCGGAAACTGTGATGCCCTCCCGTTTGGCCAGCTCAATAATGGAAGCACGCGTAATACCGGGCAAGATGGTGCCCGAGAGCGGAGGTGTACGCAGGGTGCCGTCGTCCATCACGAAGAACACGTTCATGCCGCCCAGCTCTTCGATCCATTTGTGTTCCGCAGCGTCAAGGAACACGACCTGGTCGCAGCCTTTCGCGGCCGCCTCGGTTTGCGCAATCAGGCTGGCGGCATAATTTCCGCCGCACTTGGCCGCGCCTGTTCCACCTGGTGCCGCGCGGGTATATTGGTCGGAGACCCAAACAGTGACCGCCGTCTTGCCCGCCTTGAAATACGGCCCAACGGGCGAAGCGATAACACAGAACAGATACTCGTTGGCGGCGCGCACCCCGAGAAAACTCTCCGTTGCAAACATGAAAGGCCGCAGGTACAAACTGCCATCGCCGCCAGGAACCCAGTCCCGATCGATCTTCACGAGTGCATCCACTGCGCCGACAAAGAGTGCTTCGGGGAGTTCTGCCATGGACATGCGCGCTGCCGACGCGCGAAACCGCCTGGCATTCTCGTAAGGCCTGAAAAGCGAGATCGAGCCGTCGTCGCCGCGATAGGCTTTCATGCCTTCAAAAATCTCCTGCGCGTAGTGCAGGACAGCGCAGGCGGGGTCAATCTGAAACGGCCGACGCGGCTCAATCTTCGCGTCGTGCCAACCAAGGGCACTTGTCCATCGGACAGTCGCCATGTGATCGGTGAACACGCGACCAAATACCGGGTTGGCAATGCTCGCGGTGATCTCATCGTGTGCGGTCGGTGTCGTGCTGGGCGAAATAACAAACTGGGCAATCGTTTCAGTATTCATGGTTTCTTCGAGCTATGACGAAAATAACGCGGTCGCAGGGTTCCTGCTGTCCGGCGGTTTGCGATGTGAAAGCCTTGGTCGCTGACCGTCATGAATGCGCGCTGCCGCAATTCACGCCCTCGCCCTGACGTGCCAGGGCAACCAGCGCGCCATCGGAAACGATGGCCTCACGATCGGCGAGAGCCTTGAAGCGCGCGAACGCTGCATTCAATTCTGCATCGCTATCCATCATGACACCAAGCTCACTCAGGCGCTGTTTGAAGGCAGTTCGACCAGAAAGCTTCCCGAGCACGATCCTGTTTGCGCTCCAGCCTACATCTTCCGCGCGCATGATTTCGTAAGTATCGCGCGCTTTGAGCACACCGTCCTGGTGGATGCCCGACGCATGAGCGAACGCGTTAGCGCCGACTACCGCCTTGTTGGGCTGCACCGCAAATCCGGTAATCTCCGAGACCAACTGTGAAGCCGTGACAATCTGGCTTGCATCGACGCGCACGTCGAGGTCGAAGTGATCTCTCCGGGTCTTGACCGCCATGACGACTTCCTCGAGCGCCGTATTCCCTGCCCGTTCGCCAAGTCCGTTGATCGTGCACTCGATCTGCCTTGCGCCGCCCGATTTGACCGCGGCTAGTGAGTTCGCCACCGCGAGGCCAAGATCATCATGACAGTGCACCGAAAAAACCGCCCGGTCTGAATTTGGAATGCGCTCGCGTAGTTCGCGGATCAGTGCCGCATAACCTTCCGGCATGGCATAGCCAACGGTATCGGGTACGTTGATCGTAGTTGCGCCTTCGGCAATCACACCCTCCAGCACCCGGCACAGAAAGTCCATATCTGAGCGACTGGCGTCCTCCGGCGAGAACTCGATGTCATCGGTGAAACTGCGCGCCTGACGCACTGCGCGGCGCGCCTGCTCGTACACCTGGTCGGGCGACATACGGAGTTTTTTCTCCATATGTAGCGGCGATGTCGCGAGAAAGGTATGGATGCGAAAACGTCTGGCTGGCCGCAGCGCTTCGGCCGCACGTGAAATGTCACGCTCGTTCGCGCGTGCGAGAGAACAGATCATGCTGTCTTTCACTTCGCTTGCGATTGCGCGCACTGCCTCGAAATCGCCATCAGAACTCGCTGCGAAGCCCGCCTCGATTACGTCGACCCGCATACGCTCGAGTTGCCTCGCGATGCGGAGTTTTTCTTCTTTTGTCATCGACGCACCCGGCGACTGCTCTCCGTCCCGCAAGGTGGTATCGAAAATGATGAGTTGTTCTGCCATGCCAGTCTCCTGTAGGGATCGGCAACTGCATTGATCAGGGAATGGGGGGTAACCTTTCCCGCTGGCCGACGCTGGATCACAGCGCCCGACCGTTCGCGATTATAGCCAACAATATTTCAGGTGAACCTGGGGTCAACCCGCAACTTCAAAAGCCCGGTGGCGAGCCAATGGGCGGACCGGATGGGGACCTGCAGCACGACCGTCGCGTCGGGAAGCGGATGTGCGGGGCGAGATTGGGAAGCAACCCACGAGCGAGGCGAACTGTTCGCCTCGCGGACTTCATCCACGCGCTTGTGGCACGACGCCTTATCCATTTAGATAAGTATTCTTATCACAAGGCATTCATTCAATGTGAAAACATTCCATATTGAAAACGCGTCACGCCTCCAGGGGGCCGCGCCGGAGCGCCCAGGAATCAATTGAGGCAACCGCCTCCGGCACGCCCTCAACTGCGCACCGGGTCCAAAATATGCGCTGTTTCCATCAAGCGACAGCGCGCAAAACCGGGAGTGGTGTGATGAATCGGGAACGCAGAGCGAAGATCGAGGCGGTGGCGGGCAGGCTCATTCAGGAAGTGATGACGACCGGCCTCACATGGGATGAGGCGGTCGCTGTATTTGGCCTTGCCGCGAAGGCCACGGCACAAGCTGCAGTACGTCTCGGGGCCGGCACGCCCGCGGATTGCCTTACGGTGGCGCGCATTCGGTTCGAGGACGCCTTCGCGCAGGACGTGCGGGTGGTCGTTACGGAATCCGCCACCCAGTAGCGCCCACGTCGACCATGCTCGAGTCAGGGTTTCGTCTCGGCAAACTGGACTCGCAACTCGCGGATGCGATCGAGATCCTGGGCCACATCGCTATATAGCCGCGCCACCACGGCGTTCACATCAGCGGGCAAATTCCTTTCAAGCGCACTGTGAAACCGCTTCTCCGCGGTATCTTCGCCCTTTTCGCAATCTGCAAGGATGGCGTCGTCGGTGCGGGTGCCAACCGCGGATTTCACATTGAGCCAGCCGCGATGCAACGCGCCCGCAACGCTGCCGCCGTTTTCCGGCTTGCCGCCAAGCTTCACGACGAGTTCCTGCAACTGGCGCGCGCCACGCGAGCAGTGCACGGCACTTTCGAGCAGCGCTTCGTTCACGCTTGCGTGCTGTGCCCCGTCGGCTGCTTTCGTGAATTCGTGCTCGCCGTCCTTTGAAGTTTCGATCAGCTCGTTCAGCATGGCAATGACAGTGGTCGTCATGGGTTCGCTCCCGTCGAATAAACGCGTGAAAAGCTCCATGTTTCCGCATACGCCATGCCCGAACCGTCCTGCCAGGGGTACGATCGCGCCCGCCGCAACCTATGAGAGTTTCACCGCGTCGTGCCCCCGTACCTTCATCCCATTCGTCCTTAGCGAATCCCGCGCTTGATGAGCGGAATGAGCGAGTCGATCGTTGCGGGTGTCTGCACACCGGCGCCGGTGTTGATGGTCAGTCCCGCGAAGTGATAAGCCGCCGAGAGCACGCACTGCGTAACCGGCAGAAAGCCCTGCAGATAAAGCTGCTGATCGAGCGTCGCGGTGATGAATTTGCTCTGCAGCCCGGAAATCGTGGCAGGCGCAAGATCGATGCCGCCCACGATGATTTGCCCCGGCTTCTTGCCGGCCTGCTGGAGCGCCTGCGGAATGAACCCGGTCACGCCGCCGTGCTGGGTGCCGATGGCCTTCAGATCAGGGTGCGCCTGGATAAAGGCGACCAGGATCGGCACGGCGAGCGATGAATCGGAATCCACCTGAGGGGAGATATTGAGCCGGGTCACCTTCACACCGGCCTTTTCCAGCGTCTCGGCAAGGCCGCGGTCGGACTGGCTGCGCACACTCTCGTTGAAGACGCCATATTCGAGCGCCTCGTCGCCCTTCTTGAGCCCAGCGCTCAGCATGGCCTGAGCGGTAATCTGGCCGCCAACGTAGAGTTCGACGCCAGCGTAGCCGAAGCCCTTCGCGTCGTAGAGCTTCTGGTTATCGGGCAGCGGCGTATTGCCGACGGTCACGATGATGCCCTGGTCGACCGCCTGCTTGATCAGCGGGGCGAAGGCCGGATCGCCCGGGTGGCCCATGATGCCGATACACGTCGGCTTTGCCGCCATCGCCTGGCGGAACTGCGCAAGCATCGTCTCCGGGCTCCAGGCCGAGAACTGCTCGATCACCTTGATGCCGAAGGCGTGTCCCGCATCGGCAGCCCCCGTCTGACGTGGCAATGTCGCGCCGTCGCCGGGGTTTCCGCCCATCTGCATATACATCGTCATACCGGCGCCGAGTTGCCCTGACGTGGTCGGATCGGTCGCGCCGGCGTTCATCGAAAGGCCGAACGCAAGCACGCCCGCCCCCAGGAGGAATCCCGTCATGATCTTGTTCATCTCTCTCTCCTATCTCCTGATTTAACGGCTTTATCACCTCCCAAGCCTGAATCTTTCGCGCAACGCGCGCAGCCTGGCGGGATTCTCGACCAACAGATGCAGGATCACGGCGACGATGAACACCACCCCTTCGATCGCCTGTACCCAGAAGCCGGCGATGCCTGTCGCAACAATGCCGGCCTCCAGCATGCCAATCACGAAGGTGCCGAAGAAAGTCCCCACGATCGTCGCCGTGCCGCCGAACACCGAAGTTCCGCCAATGAACACGCCGGCCAGCGCCGGCAGCAGGTAGCCTTGCCCCTGGGTCGAGAAATAGTTCAGGTTCTCGAGCGTGAGCAGAACCGTGGCGAAACCGGCCAGCACACCCATCAGCGTGAACAGCTTCACCGTCTCACGCAGCACATTGATGCCCACGACCTTCGCTACGTTGCGGTTGTCTCCGATGAACAGCACGTGCTCGCCAAAACGGTGGCGATTGAGGATGGACCACATGAATATTGCGAGCCCGAGCGCCCAGAGCGATTGCATCGGGAGCACGCCGAACAACGTGCCCGTGAAGACTGCATAGGCTGAACCGCTGGCGAGCTGCTGTAGCGCATAGGAGAGCCCGCCGGAAAGAATCGAAGCAACACCTGCCCAGAGGAACTGCGTGCCGATCGTCACGATGATCGAGGGCATCCCGACCACCGCGACCAGCACCCCATTCACCACGCCGACCAGCGCGCCGCCTGCCAACGCCGCAACAATGGCTAGCCACGCGGATCCGGTGGTGTTCACGCACCAGGCGAACAGAAAACCCGAGAATGCCATCACCGAAGGGAAGGACAGATCGATCTCCCCCGCCGCAATCACCAGCGTCAGCCCGATCGCCAGCACCACGAGCGGCGGCACAGTGGTCAGGAAGGAGAAGTAGATTGGCCAGCCCAAAAACACGCGCGGTGCCGTTGCCATGAACAGGCCGACCACCAGCGCGAATACGACCAGGCTCGGCAAGCCCTCCATGCGGGCAAATCCCGGCAGACGCAACCCCACCGGGCGCACCGGCCGTTTTTCCTTGATCGGATCGCTCACGTCTTTGTCCCCGCAACCGGCGCCGGTCCGTGCCCGCTCTGCTGCAGCGAAATCAGATACCGCGTTAGATCCTCGAGGCTCATCTCGCCTGACTTGATATCCGCGACGATGCGGCCGCGATCGAGCACGACCAGCCGATCGGCAAGCTCGTGCACATGGGCGAGGTTATGTTCGATGTAAATGCAGGCGCGCCCGGACTCCTTAATGGAGCGCACGAAGTCGAGAACCTTGCGCACCTCGCTGATGGCAAGTGCCACCGTGGGTTCATCGAGAATGATCAGATCGCTGTCGAAATACATCGCCCGTCCGATCGCGATGCCCTGGCGCTCGCCACCGGAGAGTTTCGCAATCAACGAATCCGCGTCGATCCCCACGCCGCGAAAACCGAGCTGTTGCTTGAGAATATCGTTGGCAATGCGCCGTTCTTCGGCGACATTGATGAAGCCGAGCCGATTGGTGATCTGCCGGCCGACAAAAAAATTACGCCACAGCGGTTGCTTCTCGCCGAGCGATTTCTCCTGATACACCGTCTCGAAGCGCAACCGGTGCGCCTCGCGCACGGAAAAGCGGCTCCAGTCGACCTCTTTGTCGCGGATGAACAGCTTGCCCGTGCTCGGCCGCACGACACCGGTCAACACCTTGATGAGCGTCGATTTACCCGCGCCGTTATCGCCGATCAGGCCAACGATCTCGTTGCGGCCAATGGCGAGGTCGATGCCGGAAAGCGCGCGTATCTTGCCGTAGGACAGGCTGATGCCCTGCGCGCGCACGATATGCCGCCAGTCGCTCGCAGCGGGCGCGGCATCGCTCGCCGTCACGCTGCGCTCCGGCTCGAATGAACCACAGAGATGTTGTGTACGACGATAGCCATAAAACTTTCCCCTTTGCTTATCGCTCGCCGCCTCAACTTACCTGGAAAAGTCTCTGGAATATAGTAAGACTAACAGTCAAAGTCTAGTTCAAGAATCGCCTCGCGAGACCGCTTGTTTCATCGGGAAATTACTAGTCCTGGGCATCCGAATAACGGAATGTAAGGGACTTGGGCACGTCCACGCTTGATAGCAAACTTCGCGCGCGTGAGCTGACACGGTGGCCCGTGCAGGAGGCACGACAGCACCGTTCGCTACCACGGCGTCGAGGTCGACAACGTGCTTGAGATGGTCAACAATCACGGGGCCCGCCACTGCCAGTTTCGACCGCCACGAATGAATCCACCTGAATTCACACTTCGCGCAGCGACGCCCGCCGACGAGCCATTTCTGTTCGCTTTGCGCAGGGCAACGATGACCGAGCACCTGGAACGTGCTGGCGAATCCACCGACGAGCACACACATTGGGAGCGTCTTCGCTATCGCTACGGCGACGCTTATGTCATCTGTTGCGGGTCGGAAAAACTCGGACTCTTCAAGTTCTTTCGCGACCTCGATGAATGGACCATCGTACAAATCCAGATCCTGCCCGAACATCAGGGTCGCGGTATCGCGGCCCATCTGCTCGGTGAATTTCTAAGCCACGCAGACGACGCTCGCGTCCCTGTCAAACTCAGTGTTCTGAAGGGCAATCGGGCCATTAGCCTTTACCAGCGCTTTGGGTTTCACGTGGTCGACGCGACTGACACGTCGTTGCTGATGAGGCGGCGGTAACGCCGCCGCTACATGAAATTGCGCGTATGCAGCGCCGCAAGCTGCTTCGCCTGAGCCGGCTCGAAGCCAAGGCGCACCAGCCTCGTGTAGCGGCCATCGGCCATTTCGCGCATCAAGGTTTGAACCTGCGCGTAGCCTCGCGCCACGGCCGCCGGCGTCAACTCGCCCGCGGCGATCAGGATCAGCGCGTCGAATACCTCTTCATTGAGACCCGCGGTGCCCTCCAGTGCGTCATGACGTTGCTCGACCGCGTGGGCCAGACGCGAACGCAGGCGCGGCTCGCTGTTGAGCCGGTAATGCGATGGGACATGCCCAGGGCGACATGGCGGGCCTCGTCACTGAGCGCCGGCGTCGAAACCCAGCGACTCAATATCGATAAGCGGGCTCGGCGATTCGGCCCTGGTCGTCATAGAAAGCCTCTTCCGTTACCGCACGCTCGAGCAATGCGTAGCCACTAGCGCGGCCGGGCAGCCACGACCTGAGACCCTCCAGTTCGAGCAGCGGACGCACCCGCGCGTCGTTCCAGTCCATCGAGCGCAGCAGGTCGCCAAAGCGCTGCGCCGCTTCCTGCGGCACGCCGGGGCTAACCGTCATGTTGCAGTGATCGAATGCGCCCGTCGTGGCGACGATGCGCGACGCGCCCGCCGGCAGCGTCCCTTCGTCGGCAAACGCCCGGAAGTTGCCTGCGATCATCCACGTGGCGTCGATTTCGCCGCGCACGAGGGCGCTTGCCGCATCGCGTTCGCCGCCGATATGGTCGCCGTGCTTGCCGCCCAGCACATCGAAGCGGCGCGCCTGGTAGTCCTGGCCCGCGACGAGGCCGCCCTCGTGGCGCAGATGATCCAGCGGAATCAGCGTGGCCTGAGGCGAGTCGATCGCACCGAAGCCGATCGTGCCGCCGCGCAGGTCGGCGAGTGTCTGGACGCGACTGTCACGGCGAACCACGAGCACCGAATGCAGGTCGCGGTCTGTGTCGCGCATGGTGAGCGGCAGCACGGTCTCGCCGCGCGCCTGCGCGACGCGGCTCGCGCGTATCCAGGCAAGCGGGGAATTCCACGCGAACGCAATATCGCCTGCGAACTGGGCCTCGACCTGCGTTTCATAGTTCGAATAAAGCAGATAGTCGATCGCGACTCCGCGTTCGGCAAACCATGCCTTGAAGCCCTCCCAGATCGTGACGACCTTGGGCGCATACGCAACGGCGCCGAGCATCAGGGGGGCTTTTCGTGCGCTTGAGGACATGATGGGTGTCTCCTCATCAAGCAAGCGGCAGGCCGCACAGCACGCGGCCAACGAAGTCGTAAAGGACGTCCGAGGTCGGTCCCATGATGGAGGCGGCGCGCGCGTCGCGGAACAGACGCTCGATTCCCACCTCTTTGCGAAAGGCCGCGCCGCCGCAAATACGCATCGCCGTATCGGTCACGGCGAGCGCGGCTTCCGCGGCCACCGCCTTCACTTCGAGTACGCGCAGCATCGCGTCGGGCCGGCCCGACGCCAGTGCGGCGAGCGTATCGTCGCGCAGCGCGCGCGCCTGATCGACGCGCAGCTGCGCGCGGGCGAGATAGGCGCGGATGGTCGGCAGGTCGGCAAGGGCACTGCCGCTCTCCGCGAAGCGGCTGCCGGTCACGTGAGGAATGGCGCGCGCCAGCGCGCCATCGGCGATGCCGATCGATGTCGACGCAACGAGGTTTGCAAACGCCGGCAATGCTTCGCCATTCATGATGTCGCCGCCGCCCCCGTCAGGGCCGAGCATCGCACTGGCCGGCACACGCAAACCTTCGGCCTGGATCGGCGCGGACGCGTTGCCGCGCAAGCCGAGGCCGTCGAAGGGCTGCGGACAGTGCAGCCCTTGCGCACGGCTGTCCACGAGCCACAGCGTACTGGCGCCATCCGCGGCCAGCGCCGGTCGCGACGACCAGACGTAGGAGTCGGCTTCGACGGCGGACGTCACCATGCTCTTGCTGCCGTTGAGCACGAAATCGTCGCCATCGGGATGCGCGGTGCCGACCGGCGCCCAGAAATGGCTGCGCGAGCCGGTCTCGGACCATGCCAGCGTGGTGAGGTGCCCGCCTTGCGCAATGGCGCGCCTCACTTCGATGGGGCCGTATTTTTCGATGAGGATGGCGCCGGCGTAGTGCATGGTGACGACCATCGCGGTGGACGGGCAGTCCCGCGCGATGCGCTCGACCACCTGACACGCCTGCGCGACGCCCTGCCCCATGCCGCCGACCTCTTCGGCGCTGACGAGTCCGAGCAGACGTGCCTCGCCTAGCGCGTCGAGGGCCGCGCGAGGAAAGCGCGCGAGCTGATCCGTTTGGGGAGCTTCGGGGGCAATAGCGGTGCGAACGAGCGGTTCCAGCACGTCGATCAAGGACATCGGAGTCTCCCGGACAGAGTTGGCGGAGACGGTCGTCCGGGTCTGTGCTGATGCCGCGCACGTGTTGCGCAGCCGAAAATGGAGGACGCGCGTGCGCCGCTCCGGTGCATCTGTCGCATGCAGACCTGCAACAACGACTCTCGCACTTGAAGGAGCCCGCGGCGCATCGCAGCGCCGCAGGCCGGCACATTATTGCATCTGCCGATTTTCTCTGGACGCTGGATGTACCGGCTCGTCCGCAAGGCCTGGGCGCGCGCTGCGCCCAGGCCTCAGACAGCTCAATGCATATCGCCAACGACAACGCGTGCCGACAACGCGTTCGTATCGCGCGACGACGACGCGGCGCGAATCTCGTAGCTTCCGCCATGCACCTGCCACGCGTGCGTCGTGACGTTCCACGTCGCGAGGCGCCGTGCCGGGATGACGACGGTCACCTGCTGCGACTGCCCGGGCCGCAAGGCGACCTTCGTCCATCCCACCAGGCGCTGCGGCGGCTCGCCGAGTCCCGGCGGCAGCGTCGCGTACACCTGGGCGACTTCGGCGCCGGCACGCGAGCCCGTGTTGGCAACGGTGAACGTCGCGATCACACTGCCGCCCTGATCGGTACGCGTCCGGAGCCCCGAGTACGAGTAAGTCGTATAGGAAAGGCCATAGCCAAACGGGAAGAGCGGATCGATGTTTTTCGCATCGAACCAGCGGTACCCCATCAGGAGTCCTTCGCTATAGACGACGTTCAGGTTGTTCGGGTCGATAGTCGGCTGCGGCAGATCGGCTTCCTGGCGCGGGAACGTGATCGGCAGCTTGGCGGACGGGTTTACGTCGCCGAACAGGATGTCCGCGATCGCCTGACCGCCTTGCACACCGGGATACCACGCTTCCACTACACCGTGAACGCTGCCGAGCCACGGCATCGTGACGGGGCTGCCATTCTCCAGCACGACGATGATCCGTTTGGCCTTCGCAGCCACCGCGTTGATCAGCGCATTCTGGTCGTAAAGCTGATTGCTCGCGTCCGCCTTGTTGTCCGGCAAGGACAGGTTCGCCAGATCCGTGCCCTCGCTTTCCCACTGCGTGGCGAACACGATCGCGACATCGGCGCTGGCGGCTGCGCTAGCCGCGGCGGAGGCGTTCGTGCCGTCGAAATACGTCACCGTGGCCTGAGGCGCCTTGGCCTTGATCGCGTTGTACGGCGAGGACTTGTACCAGGTCGCGCAACTCGAAAGCAGCGGATTGCCGGACTGGCATCCCGACACCGCATTGCCGTCTGCCGCGGGCACGCCTCCCGACCCGCCTCCGGACATCACACCGACATCGGCATGGCCGCCGATCACGACGATCGAGTGCAGGCCGCCAGCGGCGAGCGGAAGGACCGGCTGGTTACTGCCGGATGCCGATCCATTCTTCAGTAGAACGATCGACTCGTGCGCGACCGCGAGAGCGTCACGGTTGCCTGCCGTCTGGTCGACCGAGCCGCCGGGGGTGGGCGGGTTGTCCATGACGCCGAGGGCGATCATGGTGCGCAGCTTGCGAAAGACCATATCGTTGAGACGGGCGACCGGAACGGTACCGGCCTGGACCGCGGCCTTGAGCGCGCTGCTGAAATAAGACTGAATGCCAAAGCCCGCGCCGGCCGTGCCAAGATCGCCGGGCTGCTCTTCGTCGAGACCGGCCATCGCGGACGCGACAGTGCTATGGTTGGCCGTCCAGTCCGACTGAACCTTGCCCTTGAATCCCCACTCTTTCTTCAGGATGGTCGTGAGGAGTTCCGGATTCTGGCAGGCATACACACCATTGACCAGGTTGTACGAGCACATCACGTTGCCGGGATGCCCCTCGCGCACGGCGATCTCGAAGGCGAGCAGCTCCGTTTCCCGCATCGTCCTTTCGTCGACCACGGAATTGCTCGTCATCCGGTTGGTTTCCTGGTCGTTCATCGCGTAGTGCTTCACCGTTGCGATCACGTCCTGAGACTGCGTCCCCATGGTGCGCGCCGCACTCATCGTGCCGGTCAGGACGGGATCTTCGCCCATGTACTCGAACGTGCGGCCGTCGCGCGGTTCTCGCGCCAGATTGACCCCGCCACCCAGCCCTTCCGCGTAGCCGAGCACGCGCAGTTCACGGGCAATACGCGAGCCGTAGGCCCCCGCGAGCGCCACATCCCAGCTCGAGGCGAGCCCGATCGGTGCGGGAAAAGCCGTGGCATGCGCGTTCTGCACGTTCACGCCGCCAGCCGAATCCGCGGTGGCCAACGGGGGAATGCCCAGGCGACTGATACCGGGGATATAACCGGCGCCCTGCACCCACGATGGAAACGGGCCACCCAGACCGACGGTGGGAATGCCCGTGCCGTGCACCAGCTGGATCTTTTCGTCGAGCGTCAATTGCGATACCAGCACTGCCGCGCGCCTGTCGGCCTGGTCGCCCTTCGCTTTCCAGTCAAAGGCCGGCTGCTGTGACGCACCCGAAGCCTGGGAAAAGAACTGCGCCACAATCGAAAATGGGCTGTTGCCCCATGTATTGCCGGTGGCAGCTTGATCCGCGTACGCCACAGAGCCGGCACACAATACGCCGGCGACGGCAATCGCTATTTTCTTCGCATTCCTCACGGTGTCTCTCCTGTTTTGCCGATTGCATGAGCGATGACCCGCAGGATTGCGGGACCGTAATCGGACTACATTTTTCTTCTAGTTTTATGTTGAATTGCCCTACGTAGCGAGATGACGATAGCACCGGAGAAACGTTGGCGCTTATCGTGCCGTCGCAGAACTTAACTTTGCGTCGCAGCATCAGGGTTTGCCTTAACCCTGCGCCGTTTGCCATTCCGTCGCTACCTTACAGGCAGTTTTCGAGTCTGCGCACCCGCTCACAGCGCCCGCGCAGTGGTTCATGCGGATTCGATATCTGGCCCCATCGGACCGTTTGAGGATTGCAGCAAGGATGCTAAAGTCACCAGCTACCAGCGGTTAGCCGAGGCGACGTTTCTCCGTTCCATGGTGTCTCCCATGACGACCGATCAAAAGACCGTTTCAAACGTCCTTGCCCAACTCTCGCTCAAGTCCGCCGTCGAGCACGGCATGTCGCCACACGATTTCACGCGCCTCACCGGCATCACCGAGGCGGAACTCGTCCATCCGGACGGGCGCATCCCCGCACACAAGCACATTGCCATGCTCAATCTGCTGGAGCCGGGCTACCAGGCTTCGGAGCGGCTCGAAATCTTTTCCAGTTATTCGTTTCGCGCCCCCATCAGCACCTTATTGGCCATCGTCACGAACAGCCCGACGTTGACGAAGGCCTTTGACCAGTTTCTGCGCTACCGGGTGTTGATCGGAAATGTCGATACCGTGAAGGTAAAGCGGGCAGGCCAGACATTCGAATTCGAATACGTTCTGGACGGCGCGGGCAGAAGTTCATCGAGCGCTTTCTATAATTTCCTGCTGCTCATTCGACTCGCCGAACAGTACAACGACGACGAGCCCTATCCCACCCAGATCGAGTTGACCGGAGAGGCGTTTGCGCCCGTCTCCCAGCTCTCGCACCTGTGTGGCGCGACGGTGAAATTCAGGCAGAGCCGCAACCGCATGCTGATGAAAACCGGAGCGGCAGACCTGCCGTATTGCAGGTACAACGAGATCACCGAAAACATTCTCTGCGGGCAGGCCGATGCCGATATCAGACGCTTCGTTGTGGGCCATTCGTTTTCTTCGAGAATCGAAGATTTCGTGACGAAGATGATTCGTGAGGCGCATGCCGGTCTGCCATTTGCGAACCCCATGGAAGAAGTCTGCGGCCGCCTTGGCATTTCACGCTCGACGCTGCACCGGCGCCTGCAGATTGAAGGGACGAACTTCCAGGCTATCCTGTCTCATGCGCGCCTCGAGGAGGCACGGCGGTTGCTGCCGTTGGCCGATTATTCGGTTGCCGCGGTGAGCGATCTTCTCGGCTTTTCTTCTCCCTGCGCGTTCTCGCGTTTCTTTCTCGAGAACAGCGGCAAGTCTCCTTCGCGCTACAAGTTCGAAAACTGCAGGCTCTAGTGAGCCTTCCGGGCAAACCGCGCCTGCGCTGTACACGATCGAATATTCGGGACCAGAAAGAAAGCGAACACGCGCGTCGAAATCACGATGATGTCGATGAACAGAGCGCACTACGCAACACACCTGGAAGATCAGATCGAGGCCGCATGAGCGCTCGACGCGCCGTCACGAAGGCGCAGGTCAGTGCGCCGGTCCGAAGAAGGCCTGCGCACCTTCCGATGGCGTCAGTCCGGCGGCGAAATAGCCTTCGAGGCGCTCGGCCTTGGCGTCGTCGAGCAAAAACGGCGGACGCACGAGCCCTTGCGCAATGGCGTGGTCGTACCACCGGCTCATCCACTCGCGCAGCTTCGTTTCATAGGGTGACGGCAATTCGTCTGGCGCGATCTCTTCCATGCGCAATCTCCGCTCGCGGCCTGACTGCCGCTATATGCTTGTCGCGACACGTGCTGCGCCCATCGAAGGACGCAGGATATCGGGTGGAAACACCTGCCATCCACGGTCGGGATGGCGGAAGAAAAACAGCGCGCGCGGTCCGTCCGCTGTCTGCGCCTCGATGAACACGCTCGCGATCCGCCCGGACGGCGCACGATGCACCGTCACGACCCGCACTGTCTGCCTGCTGGTGGGGTTCAGCCACTTCACGACTGCTGCCCCTAACGACTGCCGCACCGCCATCGCCGCCCCCCACGCTTTAGGTGAAATCATCGTAGACAGCCGTTAAACCGGCCGCCATCGGGACGGGTAGATAGTTCCCTCGGGATTGTCCGGTTCGTTTGTCAGGATTTCCTTCTCGCCGCGCACGACCGCGCGTTACTCGCCCACCAGCCCATGCCGGATCGCATAGCGGATCACCTCCGCGTTATTGCCCAGCCCGAGTTTTTGCATCAGCCGCATCTTGTGGGTGCTGATCGTCTTGGCGCTGAGCGCGCACGCATCGGCGATATCGTTGATGCTCTTGCCCGACGCGAGCATCTGCAACACCTGGAACTCGCGGTCCGAGAGCACTTCGTGCGGGGGCACATCGCCCGAATGCTTCTCGAACACCATGGCGTCGACGAGTTTCGGGTCGATAAAGCGCCCGCCGTCCGCGAGCTTGCGAATCGCGGCCAGCAGCACTTCCGGATCGCTGTCCTTCGTCACGTAGCCTGTCGCGCCGGCCCGCAGCGCGCGCGACGCGACCTGGGCTTCGTTGTGGATGCTGAGCACGAGCACCGGCAACGCAGGTTCCTCGGCGCGCACGCGGCGGATGAGATCGACGCCGCTGATGCCCGGCATCGTCATGTCCAGCAGCAGCAGGTCGACTTCGCAGGTCCGCAGCTTTTCGATCACCTCCGAGCCCTGCCCGGCCTCCGCCGTCACGACCATGTCGGCAGTCGTCGCGAGGATCTGCTTGAGTCCGCCACGCACGATGGCATGGTCATCGGCGATGAGTATTCTGATCATGGGGGTCTTCGAGCGGAACGTGGATCGAAATCGTGGTGCCAGACGCAATGCCGATGGTCAGGTCTTTGCAGGGCTGACTGTCGATGCTCAACGTACCACCAATCAGCCTCGCGCGCTCTGTCATGCCAAGCAGACCGTATGCGTACCTTGCATACGCGGCGGCCACGTCGAAGCCGCGGCCGTCGTCGCGCACACGCAAGTCGAGCGAGCCGGGCCCGGTGCTGAGCGTGAGCTCGACGCGCTGCGCCGCCGCGTGGCGCGCGACGTTCGTCAGCGCCGCCTCGACGATCCGGAAGAGCGCCGTGGCCTGCATGTCCGACAAGGCCGGCTCGCCGCTTGCCATGTGCAGTTCGCACGGGATGGCGTTGTGCCGGCTCCATTGACTGGTGAGCCATTCGAGCGCCGAAACGAGGCCGAAGTTGAGCGCCGCGGGCCGCAGGTGGCTTGCCACGTTGCGGACCATCCAGATCGTGCCTTCGACCAGTTCGCGCATGTCGTCGGCCCGGCCGACGGCCTCCGGATCGTCGGTGAGCCGCATCCGCAGCAGCGAGACGTCCATTTTCAGCGCCGTCAGCAACTGGCCGAGTTCGTCCTGAATCTCCAGCGCGCTGCGCTTGCGCTCGTCTTCGCGCATTCCCTCCAGATAAGCCGACAGGGCCCGCTGCTGCTCGCGCGAGCGCACGAGTTCGTCTTCCACGCGCTTGCGGCCGGAAATGTCGTGCAGGCCGACGTAAATGGCCGGTGCGCCATCGTAGTTCGACAGCCGTGCTGTCGCCATGGCCCAGAACTGCGTCCCGTCCGGCCGACGCAGATTCACCTCCGCGTCGCTGAAGCTGCCTTGGGCCGCGAGACAGCGCACGAGTCTTTCGCGCTCCAGCGGATCGACGTAGAAGTCGACGATATTGACGTTCGCGCGCGCCGCTTCATCGAGGCGCAGCAGTTCGCGAAACCGCGCGTTGGCATAGAGCAGTTGGCCGTCGGGCATCGAGGTAATGCCCATGGCCACCGGGCCCGATTCGACGATCGCGCGAAAGCGCGTTTCGCACGCGTTGAGCCCGCGCTGCTGCATGGCGAGTTGGCGGTGGGCCGACCGCAACGCGATGTGCGTGCGGACCCTGGCCACCAGTTCCTCGACGAGCACGGGCTTGCGCACATGGTCGGCTGCGCCGGCGCTGAGGCCATCGGCGAGATTTCGATGATGGCCTGCCGGCATCATGAGCACCACGGGAATATCGCGCGTGCGCGCATCCGACTTCAGGCTGCGGCAGGTGGCCAGGGCGCCCACACTGGCGGCCTCTGAATCGAGCAGAATCAGTTCGGGCTGGGAGACGTACGAACGCTCCAGCACCTCGAGGCCGCTGTTCGCGGCGAGCACCTCGAAGCCCTCCCATACGAGGTGGTCGGCGATCAAGCGGGTCTCGTTCGGCGTACCGCCCGCGACAAGTATCGTGCAGGGGTTCGTTGTCGTGGCCTGCGAGTCAGTCATCTTGCCCACGGTTGCTCCGGCCCTGGTTACTTTGTTTTGTCCTCGTCGCCAAAGCCATGGCCCTTCGGCAACCCTTTATCACGTATGCAGGTAATACGGATTGCGCGCCCCGTTAGCCCGTTAGCCCTCTATGTTCCAGGTGCCTTACGTAGCGAACGAATGCCTCGCGGAAATTTCCGCACGGTCGATCAGTTCGTCGAGACTGCTTGCGAGTTCGCCAAGCGCCGATAACGCATACAGATCGAGCTTGTCCGCATGGTTGCGGCGCAAGTCTTTCATGCTTTCCTGCAAGCGCCGTATCGTGCCCGCGCGGCTGTCCGGCAGCGGCCAGCAGTGCATCAAATAAGCCAGCGGCATGAGATTGCGGGATTCGCACCACGTATCGAACAGGCGCATGCAGATCGAGTTCACGTCCTGCACGCGCGCCTTACGGTCGCCCCACTCGGAAATCATCGCGCGTCGCCTCTGCCAAGCTTCGAATTTTGCTGACGTCATGATGAGCCCGCCAATGATCGCGTGCAGTCGTCTTCGACTGCAAACGGTAAAGGGGAACCCTGAATCTTGTGTCGGGAAATCCTGAATGGCGGACTTCGAGGCGCAATCGCACCCTTGAATGTCTGCCGGGAATTTCCGTCCTGGCCCGAAGTAAAGCGGATTGTCGGCGAGATTACGTCGCGTTATGCTGCGCGCGACTGACCGTTCGGTTCCACACAATGCCGCGCATGGCATACGCTGATTTCGTATGAACAGAAGACAGATGATCGCGCAATGCGTCGGTATAGGCGCGAGCCTGATAACGATGCGGGCGACCATGGCGTTGCCGGTCAACCGTCCGCCAGCAAGCGTCGTATTCCTGAATCCGGGCGAAAGCGTGGAACACGATACGGGCCAGCACTGGCAACTCGTCTCGCGCTTCATGGCCGCGACTGCAAAACACTTTGGCATGCAGCTCGAAGTGCTCTACGCGGAGCGCGATCATCTGCTGATGCTTCGCCAGGCCGAATCCGTAGCGGCACGTACAGCGGCGCCCGACTATGTGGTGATCGTCAACGAAAAGATGGCCGCGCCGCAGATGCTGCAAACGCTGGCACGCTCGAGCGCCAAGGTGCTATTGATCCACAACGATCTGACCGAAGCCCAGCGTGCCCAGACCGGCAACGAGCGCGAACGGATCGCGAACTGGATCGGCACCGTCACCGCCGATGCCGGACGCGGCAGCTTTCGCCTCATGGATTGCCTGATCCGTTCGAACGGCAGCGGCCCCGCCCGCGTGATCGGCATTACCGGCGACCCTGCCACGCCGGTCTCTGCCGAGCGCGCCGCCGGGGTGCAGGCCGCGCTGGCGCGCCGGCCGCAGGACCGCATCGATCAGCTCGTCTATGGGGACTGGAGTTTTTCCGACGGCCGCGACAAGGCGCGCGTGCTGCTCTCGCGCTACCCGGATGCCAATATCCTTTGGGCTGCCAACGATTCGATGACGCTTGGTGCATTGAGTGCGGTGCAGGAGCGGCATCTGTCCACCATCGTCGGCGGGCTCGGTGCGCTGCCCGAAGCCGTGGCTTCGGTCATTCGCGGCGACCTGGCCGCGATCGTTGCAGGCGACCAGTTCATCGGCGCATGCGCGCTGGTCCTCATTCACGACTACCACTACGGCGCGGACTTTGCGCAAGTGGGCGGACCGCGCCAGCGGCTCGACTATCTGAAGGTGCTCGACAGCAGCGACGCCAGGCGTTACGCCGAGATTGCCTTTCAAGGCCGCACGTCTCCCGACTTCAGCCGTTTCTCGCGCGTGCAAAGCCGGCGTGTGGGCGCCTACACGTTCGATCTCGACACCCTGCTCGATTCCGCTTCAAAGGCCGCGTAATGCTGCAAACCCTGTTGCGTGCCCGCTTCCCACGCAGCCTGCATGCGCAGCTCATGCTCTCGCTGCTGGTGCTCTGTACGCTGGTGGCGGGCACGTCGGCGTTCTTCCTGCTCGAGCATGCGCGCGAAGGCCGGATCGCGGAACTCGACGAACGTGCGAACCGCATTGCCGATCTCCTCAGCCAGTCGCTCGCGCAGCCGCTCTGGAATGTCGATCGCGACGCGATCACACGGCAACTGAATGTGCTCAAACCGAATCCGGAGGTGGTGAGCTTCACCGTGACCGCGACCAACTATGGCGTGCTGGCCGACGCGAGCAATGCGCCGATGCCCGACCCGCAGGCGCGCGTGGTTCGCGTGCGGCCGATAGAATTCACGCCACCCGGCAATGCGCCGCCCGAAAAGATCGGCGAGGTCCGCGTGGTCCTGACGCGGGCCGCCGCCGACCGGGGTTTCGAGGCCGCGCGCGCGGCGGTGCTGGGAACGCTCGCGCTCGTGCTCGCCGTGGTGTACGTCACGACCTTTCTGCTCCTCAAACACCTCGTGCGCGAGCCCATCCGGCGCCTGGAAGAAATGGTCGACCGCATCGCGTCAGGCGATCTGGACAGCCGCTGCGCCATCGAATCCAGTGTCGAACTGGGCCGGCTGGCCGCGCGTGTCAACGTGATGGCGGAGCGGCTGCGCGACTCGACGGCATCGCTCAGGGAGAGCGAGCGCAAGTACCGGAGCATCATCGAGAATTCACTCGAAGGATTCTTCGTGCTCGATCGCAATGGCAAACTCTGCGACGCCAATCCCGCGATGGCCCAGTTGCTCGGCTACCGCGACGTTCAAGGCATGATCACGGCGCCACGCGACGACGCGGGCGCAGTTCATGCCAAGCCCCAGCCGTTTTCCAGCGGGAAAACGGCCCAACTCTTCGCGATGCTGCAATTGACCGGCAAGATCGCGGGCCTGGAAATCGAGCTGACTCGCGCCGACGGCACCGCGGTCTGGTGTCAGCTCAATGCCCGCGGCATACGCTACGACGGCGCGGCCCCCCAATGCCTCGAAGGACAGTTGACCGATATCTCGGGCCGCAAGCAGGCGATGGAGATCCTCACGCGCCATCGCGATCAGCTCGAGGAAGAAGTGCGCGAGCGCACGCGAACCGAGCAGCTGCTTCGCCATTCGCGCGAACAGTTGCGCCAGCTTTCGTCCCACCAGGAGTCGATCCGCGAAGAGGAGCGGCGGCAGATCGCCATGACGATCCACGACGAACTGGGCCAGTTGCTCACCGCGATCAAGATCAATGTCTCCTTGCTCAAGCTTGCGCTGAGCCAGGGCGCCGAGTGGCAACAAAAGGTGGGCGACATCGGCGGGCTGGCTGAACGCACCATCGACATCGTGCGCAACGTCGCGAGTCACCTGCGACCGGCCGCGCTGAATTTCGGGCTCCTGTCGGCACTCGAATGGCTCGTTCAGGACTTCACCCGACACAACGCAACGGTCTGCACGTTCCTGCTCGAAGGCCGCGAACCTTCATTGAGCGACGACCGCGCGACGGCGGTGTTCCGCATCGTCCAGGAGGCGCTCACCAATGTCAGCCGCCACGCGCAGGCCTCGCATGCCGAGGTCGTCCTGCGTTGCATCCATAACCACTTCGAACTCGAGGTCCATGACGACGGCAACGGGTTCGACGTGGCGAAGGCGATCCGTGGGGATTCGTATGGACTGCAAGGCATGCAGGAGCGCGCACGGATGATCGGCGCGCAGTTTCATATCGAAAGCCGGGACGGGCCGGGATCGACGGTTCGCATCGTGTTCAACGAGACGACGGAACACGTCAGTCGAGCGCTGCCCGCCGATAACGAACTCCGCTAGTCATGCCTCGTCCGCCTGGCGCTTTTCGCTAGATCCGAAATCCTGATGGTCGTTTCCCTGATTGGCAACCTGGCCTCATGTCCCGGCGCCCGGCGTCGGCTGTGCCAGCCGCCACGCGAGATTGGCGCGTGCCGCGGCCTCGCAATGCGAATGAAAGTAATCGGTCAGGTAGATGCGCGGCCGCGCGAGCAGCGTCTCCAGCATCCGCCGCTCGTGCATGGCGTAGGCGTGGTCGTCCAGGTCCGGGCGTTCGGCTCTCAGGCGCATGCCGTTGTCCTGAAACTGGCGGCGCGGTGCGCCCAGTGACGCGAGATCGATGTCGCACGCGAAGCGCGCATCCAGTTCATCCGGCGCGCGGGTATGCCGGGTCGCGAGAATCGCTTCGCAAATGCGCTCGCAAGCCGCGATGCGATCGTCTGCGCAGCGCCGCAGCCACTGCGCGCTGCGCTCCTCATTGTCCTGAGCGCCCGGAACATAGATCACGTCGTGGCACCACAGCGCAAGCTCCACGAGATTGCCATGCGCAATCGCCTCGCGCGCCCGGTCGAAATCGCGCAGGCAGCGGTGCACGTGGCGCAGCGTGTGGTAGTGCCGCCCCGCCTCGCCATAACGGCGCGCGAGATCGGCATAGACGGCCTCGGCGCGCGCGCCCCCGCTGCGCGACCACAGTTCGACGAAGCGTCCCTGCGTGCGGTTCACCCCTCCTCCTTTGCGCGCTGCGCAATGCTCGGAGAAAATTCCTCACGAATGTCGATGGTCGCAGATACAGCAGGTAAGGCACGAGGTCCTCGAAACTGCGCATCACGGGCTCATTATGCGCCGCATGCCCTGCGGGAACAGCCCCGATATTCACCTGGCATCACGTTGGCAACATCGATGCAAACGTATACTCCCTGCCAGTATTCGCCTATACTGCCCCACAGTATCTTCAATCGATGCCGTCATGCCCCATTCCCCCGAAGAAAAGAAGCGCGTGCTCACGCGCGTGCGCAAGGTTCGCGGCCAGCTGGACGCGCTCGAGCGCGCGCTGGAGGAAGGCGCCGATTGCGCGCCGGTGCTCCAGCAACTGGCGGCGATTCGCGGCGCGATCAACGGCGTGATGGCCGGTGTGCTCGAAAGCCACCTGCGCGAAGAATTTACCCACCTTGCGGGATCAGCGGAGTCCCCGGGATCGATCGACGATGTCGTGACCCTCGTTCGAACCTATTTACGCTAGCTCACCGCGGGATTTTTCCGCGCCGATTCGGCCGACCTTCTTTTTTTACAGGACTACTATGAAATCGCGTGCTGCAGTTGCGTTTGGGCCGGGCAAGCCCCTCGAGATCGTCGAGATCGACGTCGAACCGCCCCGCAAGGGCGAGGTGCTGGTCAAGATCACGCATACCGGCGTTTGTCATACCGATGCCTTCACGCTCTCCGGCGACGACCCGGAAGGCCTCTTCCCCGTCGTGCTCGGCCACGAGGGCGCCGGGATCGTCGTGGAAGTGGGTGAAGGCGTGACCAGCGTGAAGCCCGGCGATCACGTCATCCCGCTCTACACCGCCGAATGCGGCGAGTGTCTGTTCTGCAAGAGCGGCAAGACCAATCTGTGCGTGTCCGTGCGCGCGACCCAGGGCAAGGGCGTGATGCCCGATGGCACGAGCCGTTTCAGCTACAACGGCCAGCCGCTCTATCACTACATGGGCTGCTCCACGTTCAGCGAGTACACCGTGGTGGCCGAAGTCTCTCTCGCCAAAATCAACCCGCAAGCCAATCCCGAGCAGGTGTGCCTACTGGGCTGCGGCGTGACCACGGGTCTGGGCGCGGTGAAGAACACCGCCAAGGTGCAGGAAGGCGATACCGTCGCCGTGTTCGGCCTGGGCGGCATCGGACTTGCTGTGATCCAGGGCGCGAAGCTCGCCAAGGCCGGCCGCATCATCGCCATCGACACCAATCCGGGCAAGTTCGATCTGGCGCGCGCCTTTGGCGCCACCGACTGCGTAAACCCCAAGGATCACGAGAAGCCCATCCAGCAGGTGATCGTCGACATGACGGGCTGGGGCGTGGATCACAGTTTCGAATGTATCGGCAACGTCAACGTAATGCGCGCGGCGCTCGAATGCGCGCATCGTGGCTGGGGCCAGTCGGTCGTCATCGGCGTGGCCGGCGCGGGTCAGGAAATCTCCACGCGCCCGTTCCAGCTCGTGACCGGCCGCCGCTGGCTTGGCACGGCATTCGGCGGCGTGAAAGGACGCTCGCAACTGCCGGGCATGGTCGAAGACGCGATGGCGGGCAAGATCCAGCTCGCGCCGTTCGTCACCCACACGAAGCCGCTCTCGGGCATCAACGAAGCGTTCGACTTGATGCACGAGGGCAAATCGATCCGGACCGTCGTGCACTACTGACACGCAAGGAAGGAGACAGACCATGGCCTCGGCCATTCACCCCACGGTTGACCGCGGCATCCAGAAAGGCGCCGAAAGCTTCGCGGGCGGCACGCTGCGCTGCCCGTCGAAAGACGCGGGCTGGGACGGCCCCGGCTTCGCAGCCTTCGTGTCCTCGATCATCGAGAGCGGCACACCGCCTTCGGCCATGGCCGACGTGCGCCAGACGCTGCGCGACAAGGGCCTCGAGCCGTACGGTTGTCTGAGCCCCGCGCTCATGGACATTCTCTCCACTCAGGCTGCGAAAGCCAAAGGCACTTACCGGGAGGCCTGAAACGCTTATGGAGCGCATTGAACGACACGTCAGCCACGGCGGCAGCCAGGAGGTCTGGAAGCACGCCTCTTCCACCGTTGGCGGCGACATGAAGTTTGGCATCTATCTGCCCGAGGCTGCCATGCGCGGGCAGAAATGTCCCGTGTTGTACTGGCTTTCGGGCCTGACCTGCACGGAACAGAATTTCATCACCAAGGCGGGCGTGCAACGCTACGCGGCGGAGCACGGGTTCATCGTCGTCGCGCCGGATACCAGTCCGCGTGGCAGCGATGTGCCCGATTCGCCCGACTACGATCTCGGCCAGGGCGCGGGCTTCTACGTGAACGCCACGCGGGAACCGTGGGCGAAGCATTTCCGCATGTACGACTACGTGGTCTCCGAATTGCCCGCAGTCGTCGAGGCGGGGTTTGCGGCGAGCGAGGCGCGCTCGATCAGCGGGCATTCGATGGGCGGGCACGGCGCGCTGGTGGTTGCGCTGCGCAATCCGGGCCGCTATCGCAGCGTATCCGCATTCTCGCCGATCGTCGCACCGAGCCAGGTGCCGTGGGGCGAAAAAGCGCTCACCGCCTACCTCGGCGATGACCGCGAAGCGTGGAACCAGTATGACGCCGTGGCGTTGGTCGGCAGCGCGAGCGAACGCTTGCCGCTACTCGTCGAACAAGGCGGCGGCGACGAATTCCTCAATACGCAGCTACGGCCGGAATTGCTGCAGGCCGCCTGCGCAAAGGCGGGACAACCGTTGACGCTCAACGTTCGTGAAGGCTACGACCATAGCTATTACTTCATCGCCAGCTTTATCGGCGAGCATATGGCCTTTCACGCCAAAGCGCTGGCTTGAAACGTGCCGCGCGCCCGTTCGCTGGTTTCGGCGGACGGGCGCGCTTTCCTATGACTTGCAACTCGGGTTTCGCTGCTCGCAATCCGCCCAACAGCCTGCACGCCATGCGCTCGGGCGCCACTCCGCTCCTCGCGCTATGGTGTCTGCTGGTATAAGCGTCCCTTTCGACTATCGGCGGCCCAATCAAAGGCTCAGCAGCCCGCGATACAAGCCGTAGCCTGCCACGATCGCGGCAACGAGCACGGCCGCGAATACGAATTTCTCCAGATGCGTAAACACGTTTTCCCCGGCCTCGCGCCGCGCCTTGGCGAACAAGACGACACTCGGCGCATAAAGCAGCGACGAAAGGAGAAGGTATTTCACGCCGCCCGCATAAAGCAGCCAGACAGCGTAGAGCACGGAAACCGCAGCAATCACCAAATCCCTGCGGCGTTCCGGTTGCGACAACTCGTAAGTCTCGCCGCGAATGGCAAGCAGCAGCGCGTACGTCGCCGACCAGAAGTAAGGCACGAGAATCATCGAGGTGGCGAGATAGATGAGCGAGAGATACGTGCCCTTCGACACCAGCGTGATGAGCAGAAACAGCTGCACCATGCCGTTGGTCAGCCATAACGCGTTGGCCGGCACCTGTCTCGCGTTTTCCTTGCGCAGGAACGCGGGCATCGTGCGGTCGCGCGCGGCCGAGAACAGAATCTCCGCACACAGCATGACCCACGAAAGCAGCGCGCCGGCCAACGAAATGGCAAGCCCCACGCTCACCAGCACCACGCCCCAATGTCCGATAACGTGTTCAAGCACGCCTGCCATCGAGGGATTCTTCAGCCCCGCGAGTTGACGCTGCGTCATGATGCCGAGCGCCAGCACATTGACGAGCACCAGCACGAGAAGCACGACGAAAAATCCGATCACCGTGGCCTTGCCGACGCTCTTGCGATCCGCGGCACGTGCCGAGAAAACGGTCGCCCCCTCGATGCCGACGAACACCCAGACCGTGACGAGCATCATGTTTCGGACCTGATCCAGCACACCGCCCAGCGCCGGATTCGAGCGCGCCCAGATATCGGCCGAGAAGACATCCAGCCGAAACGCGAGGAGGCAGATCAGAATGAACAGGACGAGTGGAACGATCTTCGCAATCGTCGTGAACTGATTGATGAAACTCGCTTCCTTGATGCCCCGCAGCACCAGAAAATGCACGCTCCACAGCAGCACCGAGGAGCAGGCGATTGCGGGTAACGTATTGCCTTCGCCGAATACAGGGAAGAAATACCCGAGCGTACTGAATAACAGCACGTAGTACCCGACGTTGCCGAGCCATGCGCTGATCCAGTAGCCCCAGGCCGAGGCGAAGCCCATGTAATTGCCGAATCCGGCCTTGGCGTATGCGTAGACGCCGCCATCGAGATTCGGCTTGCGGTTGGCGAGTGTCTGAAATACGAGCGCGAGGGCCAGCATGCCGAAGGCCGTAATGACCCAGCCAATCAGTACGGCGCCCACACCCGCGGAAGCGGCCATATTCTGCGGCAACGAAAAGATGCCGCCGCCGATCATCGAGCCCACGACGAGGGCAACGAGCGCACCCAGTCGCAGCCCGTTTGTCTCCCTGTGTTCCCCAGCGGCATCGAACCCGTGGGTGGCGTCGCTCATATCCGCTCCGTCTTCGCAGTGTCAGGTCGGCGTATCCGGCTCCATTGCGAAATCAATGTTGGCAGGTATGCAGGCAAATGCAAGGAAAACGCGGTGCATTCGGAATGCGACAGGAAACGACAGGAAACGTCGGGCAATGCACGGCGCATCGCCGGCATTGCGATATGATCGCGCTTTACTGTGCCGGGATTCCCTACATGCAAGTGCTGGTCGACGCTGACGCCTGCCCCGCCGTCATCAAGGACATGTTGTTTCGGGCCGCGCGGCGTGCCGAAGTCCTGGTGACGCTGGTGGCAAACCAATATCTGCGCACACCGCCGTCGCCCTTTATCAAGTCGATTCAGGTGCCGGCGGGTTTCGACGCGGCTGACGCCCGTATCGTCGAACTGGTCGAGGCGGGCGACCTCGTGATTACCGCCGACATACCGCTTGCCGCAGCGGTGCTCGAAAAGAACGCGCAAGCGCTCGATCCGCGCGGCAACTGGTTTACGCGCGAAAACATTCAGGAACGGCTGACGATGCGCGACGTGATGGATCAACTGCGCAATGCAGGCATCGAAACGGGCGGTCCGGCGCCGTTCAGCGCGCGTGACAGCAAGGCGTTCGCCGGCCAGCTCGATCGATTTCTCGCGCGGCATAGCCCGCCGCCGCGCAAGACTGAGTGAGCGCAGAAGGCGCGAGACGTTTGGGATCGTCGTGGTCCCGCACACGCGAATCGCGCGCGATTAGAGCCGAAATATTTCCTGCGCGCCGCTAACCCCTGCAAAGCGCAGGGTTTTTGTCAGGTGATTTGACGCCAAAAATGAGGCGGCGCGACCGCGAACCCCGCTGCCTCCCGAAACAAGCCGATCCCCCGCCCGCCCCAGCCTAGCCGGACTTTGCCGCGGATCGCCCCTGCCAGGCTCGATGCGTATTGGGCAGACACGATAGTTCGTCATCCTCAACGCTGTGCGTTTCGCTCTTGCCATTGGGCGGCGTCTTTCCTATGATCATCAAACGCGAATCACTCTCATTCGCATCGAAACGCCACGCGCCGCGCAAACGGTTGCGCGTTGCGCATCGTTAGCCTTCTCGCCGTCTTGGTCCTTCGATGAGGTAACCCGACATGGTCCTTTCCGCTCCAGGTGAAAGTTCAATCATGAGTACAACTAATGTCAAACCAGGTCCAACCTCGCCCGTGCTCGACTTCGTGGCGATCGGCCTCGGGCCGTTCAATCTGAGTCTCGCCTGCCTCGCCGATCCGATCCGCGATCTGCGCGGCCTCTTCCTCGAACGCAACGAGGACTTCGACTGGCACCCGGGCATGCTGATCGACGACACGACGCTGCAAAACCCATTTCTCGCCGATCTCGTCAGCCTCGCGGATCCCAAAAGCAAGTTCAGCTTCCTCAACTACTGCAAGCAGGAAGGCAAGCTCTATGCGTATTACATTCGCGAGCGCTTTTATCTAAGCCGCGCCGAATATAACCGCTACTGCAAATGGGCTATCAGCCAACTGTCGAGCATCGCATTCGGCTCGAGCGTGGAGCACGTTGAATACGACGCGCAGCAAGGCCATTACCTGGTGCGCGGGCGGCACGTGCGCACCGGCCAGCCGTTCATGCATCGCGCCGCGCGCCTCGTGATCGGCGTGGGTTCCGTGCCGCAATTGCCGCCGTGCTGCGCCGAGCTGCGCGAGCGCTGCATCCATAGCGCGCATTACGTGGCGTGCAAAGCCGAGCTGCAGCAAAAGCGCTCGATTGCCGTGATCGGCAGCGGCCAGAGTGCAGCCGAGATTTTCTACGACCTGCTCAAGGAAAGCGACGAGCACGACTACACGCTCACGTGGATCACGCGTTCGCCGCGTTTCTTCCAGATGGAAAATACGAAGCTCACGCTGGAAATGATCTCGCCCGACTATATCGACTACTACTACAACCTGCCGGACGGCGTGCGCGAAAACATCATTGCCAAGCAGGACAGTCTCTACAAAGGCGTGAACGCCTCGCTCATCAACCAGATTTATGACCTGCTCGACGACCGCCGCAGCCGCGGCTGCAACAGCGCGCGCCTCATCACCAATTCCGAGTTGAGCGCCTGTCGTCACGACCGTATCGAAGACCGCTTTCACCTGCGCTTCGTGCAACGCGACGAGGGCGTGCAATACACCCACGTGACGGACGGCGCGATCTTCGCGACCGGCTATGGGCAGAACGTGCCCGGCTTCATCGAGGGCATTCGCGCACGCATCCGCTGGGACGACAAGGGGCGCTACAGGCTCTCGCGCAACTATGCAATCGACGTAAGCGGGCGCGAGATCTTCGTGCAGAACGCAGGGCTCTACAGCCACGGCCTGACCAACCCCGACCTCGGCATGAGCTGCTATCGCAACTCCTGCATTTTGCGCGAGCTGACCGGTGTGGAGCACTACAAGATCGAGCGGCGCATCGCGCTGCAGGACTTCTCGGTGCCGGACACGGAAGCGTTCGTGAAGATGCCGCTGGAGGCGCAATGAAGCTGCGCAGCACGATCATCCTGATGACGACCTTCGCCGTCATCAGCGATGCGATCCTGATTCCCTTCTACCCGCAGTTCTTCGCCGCGCGCTATGGCGTGACGAGCCCCGTGCATGCGGGCGCTTACGTGGCGTTCATCTCCATTGTTGTGATGCTCACGCTGCCGCTCTGGGCGCGCATTGCGAAGCGCCTCGACGCCATGCATCTGCTCGTTTATACGCAGTGCGCCGCGGGCGTGCTTTCGGTCGCGAGCTATTTCGCGGCGACGGTGCCGCTCTTCTGGGTACTCTCGCTCGCGATGTTCATGTGCAAAAGCAGCTATCTGCTGATGTACCCGTACATGATGCGCCTCGAAGCGAAAGAATCGCATCCGCATACCATCGGCGTGCTTTCGGTGGTGGTGCACTTCGGCGCGATTGCGGGCGCGGTGGCGGGCGGCTTCGTCATGCAGGTCTGGGACGCGCATCACTGCATCTTCGCGATGGCCGCCGGCGACTTCGTGCAGATGGCGATCTGCCTTGCCCTGATCCGCACGCACCGCATTGCGCGGCGCTGCCGGTTTGCGGACTCTGCCGACGAAGCACCGGTCAAGCCGGGTCTGCGTGCGCGCATGCCGATCCTGCGTCTCGCACTGCTCATGCTCGCGTTCGACTTCTGCGTGTATCTCATCCGCCCGTTCATGGCGTCGTACTGGCAAGCCGTCACTCATGCGCCCGGCGAACTGGTTCCGGGGCTCGTGTTCGCCATTCCCGGCATGGTCGCGCTCGTCGCGCTGCGCCTGAACAAGCGCCTCGCCACCCAGGGCAAGCGCGTGCCCGACCACATGCTCGCGAACCTGCTGCTGTGCACCGCCGGCATGCTGCTGCAAGGCGTGGAGGCGCCGCTGTGGATCGTCGTGGGCCGCGTGATGTTCGGCTGGGCGCTGTTCCAGATCGTCGTGAAGCTCGACGTGACGATGTTCGCACTGAGCACGCCCGCCTCGTATGCCGCCGACTACAGCGTCATCAACTTCTTCCAGAACCTCGGCGTGCTGCTGGCTTCGTTCGCGGCCGGCGCGATCGTCGACGAAGCCGGCTTGCGTGCGCCGTTCTTCGTGGCGTCCGTGGGCCTCGTTTTCACGGCGCTCGCGAGCGTCTGGCTGCTCGCCCGGCCGCGCGCCCAGGACTCGGCCCTTTCCAACCCGATTGCCGAAACAGGAGTCACCGCCCGTGCGAACTGAAATCGATGCCGAGGAAATCGCGCTGTGTCATGTCCCGGCTGCACGCATGGCCATGCCCGAGGCCTTTCACATCCGCCCGCTCGACGCGCAACGCGACGCGCCCACGCTGCACCGCTGGTTCATCGAAGAACGCGCCGCGTTCTGGAACATGCGCGACAAGAGCGTGACGGAGGTGGCCGCGTTCTATCAGGCTATCGAGGACTCGGGGCACGCGCGCGCCTGGCTCGGTTCGCAGGATGGCGTACCCGCCTTCCTGTTCGAAAGCTACGACCCGGCTCACGAAGAGATCGGCGAGCACTACGACGTGTGCGAGGGCGACCTCGGCATGCATCTGTTCGTCGGCCCCGCGGCCCGGCGCATATCGGGCTACACGCGCCACGTATTCGAAACGCTCATGGCGTTCCTGTTCGAGCGCCTTGGCGCGCAGCGCATCGTCGTCGAGCCGGATGCGCGCAACGCACGCATCCACGCCCTGAATCGCGCGATGGGCTTCGTGTATACGAAGGACGTCGCGTTTCGCGAGAAGACCGCCTCGCTCGCTTTCTGCACGCGATCCGCTTTTTACGCCGCCATTACGCAGGATCACTAAATTCCATATGGACATCGCAACATGAATCACGTCGCAACCCAGGCTTCCATGCAACATGTGCTCCTCACGCCCCATGAGGCTACCGCCCACCTCATACCCGAGGTGTGGCAGCACGCGAACCGCATGTTGGTGCGCAAGGCCATTGCCGAGTATGCGCACGAGCTGATCGTCGAGCCACAGCGTGTGGGCGATGCGCCCGGCGAGCACTACGCGCGCTATGCGCTCGAATCCGACGACGGTACCCGCGTCTACACCTTCGACGCGCGCCTGCTCGCACTGCGCCACTGGAGCATTCGCCCCGAGACCATCGTGTGCTCGCAGGACGGCGCGCCGCAACCGCTCGACGCCCTCGCCTTCATCCTCGACGTGAAAGCGCGGCTTGGCATCAAGGAGGAGATGCTGCCCATCTACCTCGATGAAATCAGCAGCACGCTGTATGGCGCAGCCTACAAAGCGGTGAAAGATGGCCCGGACACAGCCGAACTCCTCGATGCCGATTTCCAGTCGATCGAAACCGCAATGAGCGAGGGCCATCCAGGCTTCGTCGCCAACAACGGCAGGCTCGGCTTCGACGCGGGCGACTATCGCGCGTTCGCGCCCGAGGCAGGCTCGCCGATTCAAATCGTCTGGCTCGCCGTGCACAAGGAGAACGCCGCGTTCCACAGCTCAGCCGACCTCGACTACGAACAGCTCATGGCAGAAGAACTGGGCGTGGAGACCATCGCGCGCTTTCGCTCGATCGTCGAAGCGCGCGGCGTGGACTTCGCCGACTATCGGTTGATGCCGGCGCACCCGTGGCAGTGGTTCAACAAACTCTCGATCGCGTTTGCGAGTTATGTCGCGACCAACCGCATCGTTTGCCTTGGCTTCGGCGCGGACCGTTATCAGGCCCAGCAATCGATCCGCACGTTCTTCAATCTCTCGGACCGTTCGAAACGCTATGTGAAGGCGTCGCTCTCGATTCTCAACATGGGCTTCATGCGCGGACTCTCGCCGTACTACATGTCGGGCACGCCCGCCATCAACGACTTCATCAAAGGCCTCGTGGCGAGCGACCCGTATCTGCAAGGCAAAGGGTTCACCATCCTGCGCGAAGTCGCGTCCATCGGCTTTCGCAATCGCTATTACGAAGCGGCCGTCCAGGTGGACAGCCCCTACAAGAAGATGTTTTCGGCGCTCTGGCGCGAGAATCCGCTCAGTCTCGCGGGAGACGGCCAGCGGCCCATGACCATGGCCGCGCTGCTGCATACGGACCGCCATGGCGCAGCGCTGCTGCCGGCGCTGATCGAGGCTTCGGGGCTCACGGCGCAAGCCTGGCTCGAGCGCTACATGGAGGCATATCTCGCGCCCCTCGTCCATTGCTTCTACGCACACGATCTCGTGTTCATGCCGCACGGCGAAAATCTCATCCTCGTGCTTGAAAACCATGTGCCCGTGCGCGCGATCATGAAGGACATTGCGGAAGAATCCGCCATCCTCAACAAGGATGCGCAGCTTCCGGAAAACGTCAAGCGCCTCGCCGTGGACGTGCCCGAGCGCGTCAAGCTGCTCGCGATCTTCATCGACGTGTTCGATGGCTTCTTCCGCTACATGAATCAGGTACTCGTCGAGCACGGCTGCTGCACGGAAGACGTCTTCTGGGACACGGTGGCGCGCTGCGTTGCACGCTATCAGGACGAGCACCCGCAACTCGCGCGCAAATACGCCGAATACGACCTCTTCGCACCCGAGTTCCTGCACTCGTGCCTGAACCGTCTGCAACTCGGCAACAACCTGCAGATGGTCAATCTCGCCGATCCCGCGGGCAATCTGAAGATGGCGGGCAATCTGCAGAACCCGCTGGCGGGCAGGCGCGGTGCGCCGCGAGACGCCGCGCAAGCGAATGGCATGAACGCCGAAGCGGTCGCGGCATAAGCATGGCGGCAAACCGCGCGCTCGACGACATGCTGCAACTCGCCGCGCGGCTCGTACCGGGGTTGCGGGGCGTGATAGCCGCGCGCCCCGCGCAAGGCATCGTGCATACGCGCCCGGCGCCGCCTGGCGGGGACGCCAATCGCGCTGCGCTCGATTCGCTCCTTGCCTTCTGGTCGCGCACCTACCCTGAAGCGGGCCGCCCGTACTGGTCGTCGCGCTGCTGGGGCATCCTGATCTGGCAACCGCTCTACTTGAGCGTAATCGGAGTGCATGCGGCAGGCGTGTCGCTCTCGCTTGCGGACATCGCGCAACCCATTGCCGAGGGCTGGACTCACGAGGTCCGCATACGCGATCACGAACCGGAGCAGGGCGACACGCACGCATTGATCGCGCACGCCGCACGCGAAATCGTCTCGTGCTGCGAGCAGATGCACGACGAGTTGATGCCGGTGATTCGCCTGAATGCGGCAGCAGCGCGCGGCACGCAAGCCGACGTAGTGCTCGCCGCACTACTTGCGGCACGCAAGGCGCGTCCCGAATGGAGCGACGCACAGGTCGAGGCGCATGGCCGGCAGTGGCTCGCAGCGCTCGGCCTGCAAGGCTGCTCAGGCTATTTCCCGTTTTCGCGCACGGACGGCGCAAACGCACTCGCGCTGGAGCGGCGCACCTGCTGTTATCACTATCGCCGCCGCGACGGCGAACTCTGCAGCACCTGCCCGCGGCTCGCAAAGCATGAACGCATCGTGCGCCTGAACGCGCAACACGAAACAGGATGAAACCGACCGATGAACGATATCAGTGACCTCGCGCATCTCGCGCTGCCGACCGATACGGAGGAGGTGCATGCGCAATTGCCCGCGAGCGCCTATTTCGACGAGACGCTGTTCGAGCGCGAGATGGCGCGTATCTTCGCGCACTCGGCGCTATACGTGAGCCACGAACAGTCGGTGCCCGAGCGCGGCGACTGGCGGCACCTGCCGCAGGACGAAGGCGGCCGCGTGCTGGTGCGCGGCGAACACGGCGTGCAATTGCTCTCGAACGTCTGCCGTCATCGCCAGTCGCTCATGCTGGGCGGCAAGGCCGGCAACGTCGCTGAGAGCGGCGGCCCGCCTGCGCAAGGCAATCTCGCCGCGAGCGGCGGCAACATCGTATGTCCTTTGCATCGCTGGACGTACGCGCCTGGCGGCGAGTTGATCGGCGCGCCCGAGTTCGAGCGCAAGCCGTGCCGCAATCTCGAACGTTTCGAACTGCGAAATTGTCATGGGATGCTCTATGAGGGACCTCGCGAGCCCGCGCGCGACATGGCGCGCGTGTTCATGCGCCCCGAGTTCGACTTCTCCGGGTACGTGCTCGATCACGTCGAAACGCATACCTGCCGGTACAACTGGAAAACCTTTATCGAAGTTTATCTGGAGGATTATCACGTCGCGCCATTCCACCCAGGCCTCGGGCGTTTCGTGACCTGCGAAACGCTCGACTGGGAATTCGCCGAAACGTACAGCATGCAACGCGTGGGCGTGCACGCCGCGCTTGCGCAGCCGGGTTCGGAAATCTATCGCGCGTGGCACGATCGATTGCTCGATTATCGCGGCGGCGAGGCGCCCGAGTTCGGCGCCATCTGGCTCGCGTATTTCCCCACGCAGATGATCGAGCTCTACCCGCACGTGCTCGTGGTCTCGACGCTGTATCCGAAGAGCCCGCAGGAAACGCTCAACGTGGTGGAGTTCTACTACCCCGAAGAAATCGCGGCATTCGAACGCGAATTCATCGAAGCTCAACGCGCGGCGTATCTGGAGACGATGATCGAGGACGACGAGATCGCCGAGCGTATGGATGCGGGACGACTGCGGCTCCACCGGCGCGGCATCAGCGACGCCGGGCCGTATCAGTCGCCGCTCGAAGACGGCATGCGCCATTTCCATGCGTGGTATCGGCGCGCCCTCGCGGGACCGCTCGAAAGAGCCATTGCGTAACCGCACAAGGCAGGCGGTTTCGCATTGGCGCAGCGAATGGAACGCACGCCCCGCGCCTTCTTGTTACGTCAGGCGTTAGCCACTTCGCTCAAGCTCGGGTAGTCCGTATAGCCTTGCGCGGCGCCCCCAAAGAAGCCGTTGCGATCCGCCGCGTTCATCGCCGCATTGCGCTGCAGGCGGGTGACGAAATCGGGATTCGCCAGCACCATCTGACCGTAGGATTCCAGGTCCGCCAGCCCCGTGGCCACATCTGCGCCAATCTGTTCGCGCGGGCGGCCAGCCCGGTTCACGATCAACGCGCCCTTCCAAAGCTTGCGAATGTCACCCAGCAGCGCCTCGTCGCCCTGATGCGCGATGTGCAGATAGGCGAGCCCCAGTTTGTCGAGTTCGGCCACCAGATAGTGATAAAGATCGGGGCCTTGGGCGCCTTCGTCGATGCCCCACAGCGTCGTGCCCGGTGAAAGGCGGATAGCCGTGCGGTCCGCGCCGATTTCGCCGGCAATGGCGCCCGCGACTTCGAGCGCAAAGCGTGCGCGGTTTTCGATCGGGCCACCGTATTCGTCCGTGCGCGTATTGGCGCTCGGCGCGAAGAACTGCTGAACCAGATAGGCATTCGCGCCGTGGATTTCGACACCGTGCGCGCCGGCATCAACGGCGTGGCGGGCGGCGGTACGGAAATCGTCGACGGTGCGGCGGATTTCTTCGATGGTCAAGGCACGCGGCACGGGAATGTCCTGCATGCCGCTGGCCGTGAACATGGCCGTACCCGGCGCAATCGCGGAAGGCGCAACGCCCACGCGGTGGTGCCGCGTATTGTCGGGATGCGACATGCGGCCGGCATGCATGAGCTGGATGAAGAGATGGCCGCCTCTCGCATGCACGGCCGAGGTGACTTTTTTCCATCCGGCGACATGCGCGTCGCTATAAATGCCCGGGGTCGTCATGTAGCCCTGGCCCTCATCCGAAGGCTGCGTGCCTTCGGTGACGATCAAGCCAACGCTCGCACGCTGGGCGTAATACTCGGCGGCCAGTTCGCCGGGCGTGCCGTCGGCCAGCGCGCGCGAACGCGTCATGGGCGCCATGACCAGACGGTTTGGCAGCGTGTAACGTCCGACGCGTACGGATTCGAAAAGCTTGCTCATGATGATCACCTCGACTGGTTTGGATGGTGCATCATCGCCTGCTTCACGATTGGGATAAATATGGTAGTTTGGATATCATTGATCCATTGATGGAGCAGTCAAGGTGGAACTACTGAACGACATGGCCTTGTTCGTGGAAGTCGTCAAAGCCAAGGGGTTTCGCAGTGCCGCCGACGCGACAGGCATGCCGAATTCCACCCTTTCACGCCGCATCAGCGGCCTGGAAAAGGCGATCGGACTGCGCCTGCTCCATCGCACGACGCGCAAGATCGAGTTGACCGAAGCGGGTCAGGTCTACTTCGAGCGCTGCAAGCGCATCGTCGATGAAGCCCGCCTCGCGCACGAGCAGCTAGGCGACATGGTCGCGCAGCCCAGCGGCGTGCTGCGGGCCTCGTTTCCGGTCGATTTCGCCGTCACCTACCTCGCGCCCCTGATCGCCGAATTCGCCAGTCTCTACCCAGCCATCTCTTTCGATTTCGAACTGAATCCGCGGCGTGTCGATCTGGTGAGCGATCCGTTCGACGTGGCGATCCGCATGGGCGAGTCCGAGAGCTCGCAACTCATTGCGCGTCCGCTGGCGTCGCTCACACCATATCTCTATGCGTCGCCGGGCTATCTCCGGCGCGCGGGCGAGCCAGGCAAGCCGGCCGACCTGGAACGGCACGAATGCCTGGTTATCCTGAGGGCTGACACGTGGACCTTGCACGACGCAAAGCGCACGAGCATGGTGAAGGTGGGCGGACGCTTTACGCTCAACAGCGTCGGCATGATCCGCCGCCTCGCTACGCTCGACATGGGCATCGTGCTGCTGCCGGAGGAAATCGTGGCCGACGAGGTGGCCAGCGGCGCGTTGCGGCGGATTTTGCCGCAATGGCATGGCACGCCCACGCCGGTCTACGCGATTACGGAAACGCGTCTGCTGCCGGCGAAGACGCAGCGCTTTATTGAGTTTTTGCGGGCGCGGCTGGCGCGGTAGCGCACCCAAAAAAAGGGCGATCACGCATCAGCAGAGTGATCGCCCTTTTGCCGCGTCGGGCCTGCACGCGGTCAATCAGCCATTAGAACGCGACGTAAGGCGCGGTCCCGCCGGGTGCCGTCCTGCCCGCAATCGCGAAGTAGACATTGCGCCCGAAGAAGAATGGCAATCCCCAGTCGAACGTCGCGCTGGTTGCGGTCCCCGCGAGATTGTTGAAAGCCGAGGCGCGCGTACTCGCAAGTATGTTTGCGTTGGCGACCATGAAGGACATGCTCACAGGCGTCGTGGCTCCCGCGTTGCCAAAGGCTGTCGCCGTCAACGCCTGGGTGGCCGTCGGGCAGTACCACCCGGTCCCGCCGGCGCACTGGGTTATCGAACTGTCGGCGAAAAACAGGCCATTGGATCCGCTGTCGACGTATGACTCGGCCAGCACCTGCCCGTTGTACTGGGTTGAGATGAACAGGCTCGCGTCATAGCCCAGCACCGAAGTCGCACCGAACGTGTTGTTCGATTGCGTTCCTATCCCGAACACGAGCGAACCATCGACGGACGCCTGTCCCGCAGCCGAAATGGCGGGCAACTCGACGATGACGCCGTTGTTGTCCTGCGGGAGAACTGCCACCGGGTTCTGAATCTGGGCCGAGGCGGCCACTGCCGTCGACGTGCAAGTTCCAGTCGTCGTGTTACAGGAATAGTAAATGTCCTTCGACGCATTGCTCGTGCAGCTCGGGCAATCCTCCACGAGATTCGCTACGCCCAGAATCCCGTTGGCGCCAATGACTGACGGCGTATCCGCGAGGGTGACGCCACAGGCACTGGGTGCGGCAGGAAATCCGCCGGGCGTGCCGTCGATCATCATCGGCACGTTGCTGGCAACTTCGCCAGCCAGCTTGATATCGGCGGTAGCCACCGGCCCCCAGAAATACCGGCCGTCCGCGAACGGGTAGCACTCGCCAAGCACATTGCCGCTGCTGTCCTTTTGCTGGGGCAGCGCACTCGCCAGGGCACCGAGCGCCGAGGACGTGAGACGCAGCCCGACCGAACCGGTGTCCACGATAACGTCACTCACGATCGTACATTGCGTGGTGCCATGGAGGCACACCGTCACCGTGGCTACCGGGAGATTGGGCGAATAGCCGCTACCTGAAGGCGCCAATGAGTTG
The DNA here is from genome assembly GCF_040948675.1 of Paraburkholderia sp. BR14312. Lineage (NCBI taxonomy): Bacteria > Pseudomonadati > Pseudomonadota > Betaproteobacteria > Burkholderiales > Burkholderiaceae > Paraburkholderia > Paraburkholderia sp. BR14312. The sequence goes on along the minus strand of NZ_JBFPKI010000006.1, from coordinate 441,846 downwards.
TCCACCCTAATCGGCAGGACGTTACCGGTGCCCAGAGTAGGGTCGATCGAGTTCCCACCGTTGCTCGTGCCCGAACCCGGTGTGCTCGATTGCGCGGTCTGGCCGCCGTTACCGCTGCTGCCACCACCGCCGCCGCAAGCGGCCAGTACGGCACAGAGCCCCATTGCCCAAAACGCGTTGCGAGTCGAGTTCATTTCAGGTCCTCCGGCGTGACACCCGCAGGAACCGCAGCCGGCAACCAGGCCGTGCCTCGCATGTTGTTCATCCGTCCGCCTCCCACATAGCGCATCTGCGCCGACTCGACCGCTACGTGTCGATGCAGGTCAGCGTGGGTCGGCGTCTGCAGCGCGGCCTTGTATTCGGAGAAGTAAGTCCCGAACAATTGCGAAAGATCCGGCGGGCGCGGCCCGCTCCAGGACACGGCGAAAACTTGCCCTGCCGCATTTGCGTATTCGCGTACCGTCGTGCCCGTGGGCAGCGTGATGACCTGGGTGGTGTAGGTCGAGGTCGAGGTAGATGCCGTCGAGGACAACTGCCCCCTGAGCGCGGACGCTTCGATCTGAAGTGAGTCGATCTTCCCGCCCAAGGCGGCCTGTGCAGAAGACTGGCAAATTGCAAATGAAGCGACGCCTGCCAGTGCAGCAATTAGCAAAGCGCGTTTTCCCCGGAATTGATAAGGACGTACTCTCATGTTTTTCTCGTCTTTACTCTCTTTTTAATCGAGGCCACCCGCACAGGAAGTGGATATAGCCTCATGTTGGCACAGCATTTATTCGGTGATTATCTCAGTCGCCCTCAGTTAATTTCAGTCATTGAGCTTTTGTTTGCTGAGGCGCGCATCCCCTCGGCTATCCTGGGCGCTATCTTCGATCTGGTATACGCGCGTTCGCACCACGGGAAGCTCGGGCGGTTCCTGTGCGATTCCCCATGCGCTCAACAAGCCGTCAAACGATGCGCCGGCCGGCGATGTCCGTGGCTCGGGCAGAGGTACGCCAGTCGAGCGGTAACGCGCGGATCCTCGCGCACTCGCGCCCTTATTGACGCGTTCGGCGGCGCCGTTGCGCATGGCGTAGCGAACGACATCCGAGGCTTCGCGCGAACTCATCAATCCCGACGCAGTAATTTCGCTGACTGAGGCGCTTTCACGTTGCGCCAACCAGTGCAGCAGCGTGAGCGCACTAGCGTGAACCTTCATTACTGCCCTCTCCCGTCTTTGTCGTGTGCCTGTCCCCGGCGCAGATCACGCTCGCGGCGTAAGGACGGCGCTCGCCAGGAGGGGGTGAATAGCTCGCCAGGCGCGGGCTTACGCAGTAACCCCGGAGCGGCCGTCAATCCCCGTGTTTGCACTCATCTTTATCTGCACATCAGAGGGTATCGGCAACCGTCAGACGAATCTTTAGCGCACACGATCAACTTATGGCGGTCAGCTCGTTTTGTAATAAAAATGAAGGCATTCGAAATTCAATTGAATCAGCCACCGAGAACCTCAGTGCGCCATCCCGCTCACTCGCACCCCATATCCCGTCACAATCGACGCGGCGGCCGGGCCGCCGACACATGATGCAAAACACATAAACTCCGGACTGACGCTTCCAGACGACCGCAAATCACAACGCTATGCCAACACCCTGAAGGCGAGCCTGGCGCGCTGAAGCCCGCTCACGCTGCCGGCGCGCGCCGCGCGAACAGGCGCCGCGTCAGATCGAACGCTACGAGGTTGCCCGAGACGACCAGCAAAAGACCGATAACCGCAAGCAAGGACCACCGGTAGCCCTCGTAGACCGTCGAAACCGCCAGCGCGACGATCGGGAACAAGACCGTGCAATACGCCGCGCGCTCGGGCCCGATCCGGCCAACGAGCGTCAGATAGGCCGTAAAGCCGATCACTGACCCTGCTACGACGAGCCAGGCCAGCGCGCCGAGATAGCGCGCATCCATTTCGAGCCTGAACGGCAATCCGGCCGCGGCACTGCCGGCCACGAGCACAGCGGTGCCGATCAGCATGGCCCAGCCGTTCGTGACGAGCGGATTGAGCCCCATCGACTGCATGCGGCTGGATAGCAGATTGCCCGTGGAAAAGCACAGCGTGCCGAGGAAGGCCACGGCGAGGCCGAGCCACGCGGTCTGATCGCCGATATGGCCGGCCATCTGCTGCAGGAAAAGACAAACGATCCCGATCAGGCCCAGTACGGCGCCGCCCACGGCGGAGGGTTGCAGCGGCCGCCCCATGAAAATGCGTCCGTTGATCGAATTCAAGAGCGGCGCGGTCGAAAACACCACGGCCACGAGCCCGCTCGGCACGATGTTCTCGGCATAGTAAAAGCACAGGAAATTGAGGCAGAACAGCGCCAGCCCCTGGGCGACGAGATAGCGCCACGCCGCGCGCGGCGGCCAGATGGGGCGGCGCATCACGCCCAGCAGCGCAAACACCAGAAGTGCCGCGAGCCCGAAACGCCAGGCGATCGAAACGGGCGCGGGCACGACGCCAAGCTGCCACTTGATAGCGATCCAGGTGGTGCCCCAGATCAGGACGGTGAGCATGTAGAGTAAGAGATTCATTACGGGAAAGGACCTCGAGTCGATGCCCCAACTATGGCGCACGGGGCCGGCGCGGACTTGTCCAGGATTGCGCATTTCTTGCCTGCGCCCGGCCACGGCCAGCAACGGCGGGGGCGCGAGCGTATACTTTCAAAAGCCGCTCTGACTACCCGCTTTGTGGACCCCATCACCGCCTTGCAGCACGCCGCCCCGACCATGAACGCCCAGGTGCCGCTTCCCGCACCCGCCCTCGCCAATACGCCCTTTGGGCTGCATTCGGTGTGCCGCACGCTGAGCGAGGCCAATGCGACGCTGGAGCGCTTTGCGTGGCTCGGCGACCAGTTCGCGGCCGCCGTGTGGACGCGCGTCACGCGCGAGGCCGAAACCGTCTATGACCGGCCGGGCCATCACACGCTGTCGTGCTATCTCGACGGCGGCTACCGCACGGAGCGGCAGAAACTGCCTGGCGTGTACGGCGCGCCAAGCCGCCTCTGCGCGCTGCCCGGCGACCATGAATCGCGCTGGTGGGTGCGCGGCCACATGCATTTCATGCACCTGTATTTTCTGCCCGAGCACTTCACGCAGCGCGCGGTGCGCGAACTCGACCAGGAACCGCGCGAACTCACTCTCGCTGACCGCACGTATTTCGAAGACGAACGCATTGCCGTGCTCTGCCAGGCGCTGGCCAACGAGAACTGGGCCGATCCAGATGGACTTTTACGCAGCAACGAAACGGCGCACGAAGTGCTGAGCCTGCTGCTGCGCAGCCAGGGCGTGCGGCGCGCGGGCGCGGCCCTCAAGGGCGGCCTCGCCGTATCGACACGGCGGCGGCTGCGCGACTATATCGACGCCCACCTGGGCGAGACGCTGACGCTCGGCGCACTGGCCGATGTCGCGTGCCTTTCCGAGTACCATCTCGCGCGCATGTTTCGCACCTCGTTCGGGCGGCCGCCGCATGCGTGGATCGCCGCCCAGCGTCTGGAGCGCGCCCGCCTGCTGTTGCGCACGACCGCTCTGCCGCTCGCGCAGATTGCCGCAGAGTGCGGGTACGCGAACGCGAGCCACTTCAGCCATCGCTTCCGCGATGCATTCGGCGCCGCGCCGAATGTCTATCGTCAAGCATTCCTGAAGTAGTCGTATGTCCCTCGATCCCGCGGTGCGTGGCTCCATGTTTTGCCGCGCGGCTGGGTCTTGTCGCGACTGCTGGGCCTGCCTATCGTGACGTCATGCCCTCGACGTTCACCGCAAAGAGCCCGTCATGTTCCGAACCATCGTCGAACACACTTCGCGTTTTAGCGCCGTTTTCCCCTTATCGCCCGCTTTGCGCACGACCTTGCGCGGCGGCGCTATTGTGCTTGCGGCAGTCATGGCATTCACGCTTGCGCTCATGTTCGCGCCACACAGCACCCGCGCCAATCTTGCGCTGTGTGTTGCATCGCAGTCCGAATCACTTTCGGAACACGACAGGATAGATGCACACAACGCCCAGTCCCTCGCGATCGAACGCTGCATCGAGTAGCCGCGGCACTCCATCGGCAAAAATCCCCCATAACGCCGAGGCTTTGTCACAATGTGCGCTACGCGTCGGCAATGAGACGCCTTGTCAAAGGAGATCGTGATGGCGGAACTTGTGACTTGCCTGTGGTTCGATGAAGGTAGAGCACGCGAAGCGGCGGAGTTCTACGCCGCGACGTTTCCGGACAGCCATGTCGGGGCTGGCCATGTATCCCCGATACCAGGCATCGGTGCGGGGGCGGAACTGGTGGTCGAATTCACGGTGCTCGGCCGGCGCTTCGTGGGCCTGAACGGCGGCCCCAACTTCCAGGCGAACCAGGCCGTGAGCTTCATGGTCGAGACCCACAGCCAGGAAGAGACCGACCGCTACTGGAACGCCATCGTCGGCAACGGCGGCGAGGAATCGGATTGCGGCTGGTGCAAGGATCGCTGGGGTTTTTCGTGGCAGATCACGCCAAAGCGCCTGCTCGAATGCGTCTTCGGCACTGATCGCGAAGCCGGCAAGCGCGCGATGGAAGCGATGATGACTATGCGCAAGATCGACATCGCCGGAATCGAACGCGCCGCCGCAGCGAAGTAGGCAACACGCCGCCGGACACCGCAATCGCCACATAGCTGGCATGCAGATGGCGCCGACATGGCGCGCGTGTCATATCAGGCGCATAAAGCGCCAACTACGCCGCGAGCAGGGAACGATACCTGCGAGATGCCCTCGTACGCACAAGGGCGACGCTCACGATAAGTGAGCCGCCGCCCTGACATTCATCGAGCGGTCGACGCCAGCCTGAGCTGGCGCCGCCGCGATGCTTGCGAGGGCACCATGGAGTCTCGCCAGAGGCGTTCGATCGAAGTCGACTTTTTCCGCGGCGTCGTGCTGATTGTGATCGTGCTCGATCACATACCGGGCAGCGCCTTGGCGCAGCTGACGCTGCACGCTTACGCGCTGTGCGACTCCGCCGAAGTGTTCGTGTTTCTCGGCGGGTACGCGTCGGCCGCGGCCTTTATGGCCGTGCGCGCGCACCGTGGCATGAGCGCCGCGCAAGCGCGCTTCCTGCGCCGCGGCTGGGAGATCTACCGCGCCTATCTGCTGACCGCCCTCCTCACGCTGCTTTCTGGCGCGATGCTCGCGCTCCTGAACCTCAATCCTGCCGCCGCCGACCTGAGCGGCTGGGCGTCGTTTGCCACGCATCCGCTGCGCGAGACCCTCCACGTCGTCTTGCTCGCCCGCCAGCCGTATCTGTCCAGCGTGCTGCCGATGTATGTCATATTTGCGCTGTGCGTGCCCGCAGCCGTCCCTTTCGCCCGCCGCGCGCCGCTCGCCACGCTGATCTGCAGCCTGCTGCTCTGGGCCTTCGCGCCGCTGCTGGCTGCGCTCATCGGCGCGAGCACACTCGCGAACTGGCCGTTCAACCCATTCGCGTGGCAGTTGATGTTCGTATTCGGCATGCTCTGCCGGCTGCACCCGCTTCCGCCCGGCTTCAAGACCTCGGAAACCGCGCGCTGGCTGGTACGATGCGCGTTCGCCGCGGTGGTGCTGTTCGCGGCGGTTAAATGGTTCCTCCTGATTCAACCCATGCCTGGGGCAATGAAACAGCATCTGGCCTTCGCGCGCGTCGTCAACTTCATCGGCATTGCCATGGTGGCGGCGTATTTCGTCCATCGCGGCACGATCGCGCGGATCGCCGCGCGCGTGCCCGCCGTCGTGACCGTTGGCCGCACGGGACTCGTGTGTTTCGTCGGCGGCACGCTGATCTCGGTGATCGTCGACACCGCCACGCCACACGCGCTGCACGGCGCGGCGGCGTTCGCGGCAGCGCTGGCTGGCGACATCGTCGCGATCGGCGCGACGCTCATGCTCGCCAGGGCGTGGCGCGGCACCCTCGGGCGCCAGAAGGAGAAGGCCCGGGCGAGCGTCAACGGAGCCGGCTGCGGATGATACGACGGGGCAAGCGCGCACTCGGATCCCTCAAGGCGATCGCCATCGCCACGCTCACGCTCATCACTAGCGGCCCCGTTTTCGCCCAGCACACGCCTTCGCTGCCGCTGCATTGCACCGACCTTGCCGGCGCGCTGCTGCCGCCCACGAGCATCGGCCTGCCGACCAACGGTGCGCTCGTGCAGAGCGCCGCGATGATCTCCGCGACCGCCACAGGCAATCTCAACGGCGACTTCTGCCGCTTGACCGGCGTGATCCGCGCCCGGAGCGCCGGGACGCCGGACATCCGCTTCGAAGTCAATCTTCCGAGCCGCTGGAACGGCCGTGCGCTGCAATTCGGCGGTGGCGGCTACAGCGGCGTCGTGGTGACGGGAACCGGCCCGATGCCCTTCTCGCCCGACCGCGCGCCGCTCGCGCGCGGCTATGCGACCTTCGGCGACGACTCCGGCCACAACGGCACCTCGTCCGAGGCCAACTTCGGACTGCTCGAAGAAGCCGTGACCAACTTCGGCTACGCGCATTTGAAGAAAGCGCATGACGTTGCGCTCGCACTGATCACGCTCGGCTATGGCAAGCCGCCGGAGCACGTGTATTTCGCGGGCGGCTCGACAGGCGGCCGCGAAGGCTATACCGTGATCCAGCGCTATCCCGATGACTACGACGGCGTGATCGCGAATTCGCCCGCGCTGAACTTCTCGGGCGTGCGCTTGACGGGCGTCGTGGTGGGCCAGCACGAATACCGCACGCCGGGCGGCTATCTGTCGCCGCAACTGCTGGAGCGCGTGTACGAGCGCGTGATGCAGGCATGCGATACGCTCGACGGCGCGGCGGACGGCCTGATCAGCGACGTCGAAGCCTGCCGCACGAAAGAGCCCGAGATCATCGACTCGCTGCGTTGCTCCTCACAGGATCAGACGGATCGCCAGCACGCCCCCGACGACTGCCTGACGCCACCGCAACTGGCCACGCTGGAAAGCCTGCGAGACGGCCTGCGCCTGCCCTACGCGCTCGCCTGGAATGCGGACACCTATCGCGGCTACAACGTCTTCCAGGGCACGCGCTTCACGAGCATGCTGGGCCTCGCGCATGCGCCGCAGCGGCTGACTCAACTGGGGTTCGTCGCCAATGGCTACCTGTACGCGCAGGGCGATGCGTACCTCAAATACTTCATCACGCACGACCCGACTTTCGATTCGACGAACTTCGACGTAATGCATCCCGGCCGTCACCGCGAGCGCCTGTTTACGCTGTCGACGACGATCGGCGCGATGAATCCGGACGTGTCGCGCTATATCGCGCGAGGCGGCAAGCTCATCACCTTGCAAGGACTCGCCGATGAGGTCATCAGCCCAAACCAGACCATCGCCTACTACCAGGGGCTGGTGGGGCGCTACGGCGAAGAGCGCGTGGACAGCTTCATGCGGCTCTACATGGTGCCGGGTTACCAGCACGGCAACGGCGTGTTCATTCCGTCCGTCGATCTGCTGGGCGCGCTCGACGACTGGGTCACGCATAACAGCGCGCCGGAAACCTTGTTCGCGACCGACATTGCCCAGGCCACGAACGGCCGCACGCGGCCGCTGTGCCGCTACCCGGCGTTTCCGCGCTATCTGGGCAAGGGTAATCTGAATCGCGCGACCAGTTTCACGTGCGTGATGCCGCAATGACCGATGCGCGCTACGCGTCGCGCACCCGGCGAGCGGCACGCTGAGGCAGCACCACGATGCAGCCGACGATGAAGATCATCAGCAGCGCCGATGCATAAAAGCGGCTGAAGTGCAGGCCGCCGTCAGCGACGGGCTTGTCGAGCAGATCGCCCAGCGTCGCGCCGAGCGGACGCGTGAGCACGAACGCGAACCAGAAAAGTGCCGTGCGCGAAACGCGCGGCCACAACCACAGCAGCGCGACGACGACGAGGCCTGCGCCAAAGATCGCAGCGCCATATTCGTAGCCCACGCCAAGGCCGCCGCGGTCTTCGCCCGCCACCCAGTCGCCCAGCGCGGTGCCGAGCGTCTGCGAAAACAGGATCGTAATCCAGTAAAACCACTCGACGCGCGGCGTCGCGACGCTCTCGATCGACACCGTGCCTTCTACGCGGTACCAGATCGCGAGACTGGCCACGAGCAGCAGCAGAATGATCGATACGCCGCCGGGATAGCCTACGCCGAGCGAACGGTCGCAAAAGTCGGCGAGCGTCGTGCCGAGCGTGGTCGTGGCGACGATCGTCGCCCAATAAAGCCACGGGTAGAAGCGTTGTGCGCGGATCTGCGCCCCCACCAGCACGACGAAGCATGCGAGAAAAATGAGGGTGCCAACCAGATAGCCCAGATTCAGTGACATCGTCACCCAGTCACCGCCGGTTTCGCCGAGCGTGGTGCAAGCAATCTTGATGATCCAGAAGCCGAGCGTCACGGCGGGGACCTTGCTGACCGTATCTTCGATGAGACTTCGCGTGGTGGTGGACATGAACACTCCTTGCGCCGCATGACGGGCGGAACGAAACAGCTTGGGACTATATGCCGCCGTTGCTTAACTAAACCTTAACCACGGCCGAATATGCACTAGATGCGCATCGTTGCCCGCGCATAAGCAAACTCTAAGGTTGGCTGCGTAGCCTGTGGACATACGTCGCGGTGATCGGACGTCGCGATGTTGAATGCGCGGTTGCAAAACGGTTTTGCGATCCGTACATTTTTTAGTAATCCGAATTAACTTTTGTTACATGGAGTCTGTATCATGAAACTTATACTTGCTACTGCTATTGTCTCGCTTGCCGTCGCGTTGCCCGCCGCCGCCTTCGCACAGGACACTGAACCTGCGGCACAAACCAGGCAGATGCAGATGCAGATGCAGCAACCGGCAAACCCGCAGCGCGCCAGCACGCAACCCACCGACGATTCCGGCTATGGCATGGAAAGCTCGGGCACCTCGAATGCGTCGGTTGCGCAAGTGTCGCGCCACGACGCACTCATGTCACACGAGGGCCGCAACGACCTGTTCGCGCATCATTGATGTGCGAACAGGTCGCGCCGGCTGGCGTGACGATGGCCTGAAGCGCGGCACATGCGCGATCAACGCGTGAGTTCACCCGCCACCGCGCCGCTTGTCGCGCGCCAGTTCACTCGGCGGCATGGCGTCGCTTTCCTGCAGAGGTTCACCGGCAAACCGGCGCTTGCCGGCCTGATCGCTGGCGATGCTCGACGCTTCTCCTTCTGCGTCATATTCGGCGGCAACCTGTTTTTCGGCGCGGCTCCAATATTCGTCCGCCCGACCTTCCGGCGCGCCGTCGTCTTCCCAGAGTTGATAAGCGCGTCGCCGGATGCGCTCTTCCCGTTGCTCATTCATGGTCATTCCTCCGATGGTGCGTGTGTGAGCAGCGCGGCAACCGGCTAGCCGCGACTGCGGATGGCGCACTGCATGTACAGCGAGCAAACACGGTGCCCGATGCGTGCGTCATACTTACGCCACCCCCAATCGAATCCCTGTCGAAGAAGATCGCTCATGACCGACACGAACACGCTACGTCCCTTCGCTTTCGTCCTTGCCGTCCAGGACCTCGAACGCAACGCGGCATACTTTCGCGACGTGCTTGGCTTTCGGGTAGATTGGGCCGATTCGACCGACTGGCGAATCGTCGAGAGGGGCGGCCTGCGGATCATGCTCGGCCATTGCCCCGATGCGTTGTCCCCGGCGGCGACGGGCGATCACAGCTACTTCGGCTATCTGGAAGTCGATGACGTTCAAGCGTTTCACGATGAAATCGCGCAACGAGGTGCAATTGTCCTGCAGCCTCCGCTCGATCGCCCGTACGGCATGCGCGAATGCACCGTGGCCACACCGGATGGCCACCGGTTCGTAGTGGGTCAAAGCATTACGTGACCCACGCCTGGTGTCTCTCTACGATACCCGCCGCACGAGTGACGTTTCCCAACATTCGCATGCCAAAGTCAGTCAGCGCGACACGGCGAAACCGATGCGCGCAGCCCAGCGGTGCTGGTTGTAATCGAGAAGATCTTCGGCGTAGCCGTTGAAGTAGTTGAGGAACAGATACCCACCCCATGCATTGCCGAATAGCTTGGCAAGCGGGTATGTAAATTGCACATCGACGCTTCCATAGGTCGATCTCGTGCCTTTTCTCAGCGTCGTTGCGAGTTGCCAGCCATCAGGGCTGCCGTATTTGAACAGCAGATCGACATAGCCGCGATAGTGGGCTATATCCCCATTCGTCTCCTGGATGTGCTCATACGCGTAGATTTTCGGCTCGATGGTCAGGTGGTTCGCGTTGAGGTCGCCGAAATCCCAGATCGGCTTCACGTACACGATGTCGACGCCGCGTGAACCCGGACCGGGCGTACCGTTCGATTCGTGCTCGTAGCCGGTCTCGATACCCATCCGGGTGAACCAGCTGGACCTCCAACCGGTGTCCTCGAGGTAGTAGAAAAGCGCGGGCATGTAGCTCGTATCGTGGAACGGCGACTCGTCCCCGCGGACATCCCAAAGCGAAGTCTGCGTATAAGCAAAATAGAGGTTGTCGAGGAAACCGCGTGAGCGCGGATCGTCCGGCAAGATGAAGCGGAATTTGATACTGATCTGGAATCTTGCGAGATCCGCGTCGCTCGACGACCAGCCGTCCGCGAAATAGTTTGGCTGGTAGAACGAAAGACGGCCCGCGAGGAAAGTGCCAATATCGGGCACCAGCGAATTCGAGGGCTTTACGGTGGAAGGCGGCATTTGCGCCGCAAGTGAAGCATTGCCCGCCATGGGTCCTTCGGCTGGCGCCGTGGCGACCGGTTCCGATGCGGACGCAACCGTTGCCGCTGGCACCAAAGGCGCGGAGGCAGGCGCCGCGGCGTTCGCCGTTGCCGAAGCCGGCATGCGCGTGAGCAGGACCACGGAAGGCGAAACGTCCACGCCCGGCACGTCCACTCTCAAAGCGCCGCGCGCCCACTTGGGCCATGCCGCGCTATAGCTCACGGCCTTCATCTCTCCGGCGGCGAGCCGCAAATGCTCGGGTGCGCCGGGTTCGCGCGTGAGCAGCACGGCCTTCGGCAACGCCTCTCCATTGGTCAGCGTGATGCTCAGATCGCGCGGCACGTCGATCGAAGTGCCGGTCGGCGCATCGCCGGTATACACGATCGTCACGACGAGCGGTTCGTCCGATCTCGCCTCGCGCGGCGGGCGCATGATGGACACGGCGGCGCGGCTCGCAGGCACATAGCCCGCCAAAGTTGCCACGGCCAGCGTGGCGCACGCCAGTCTTCCCCACGCTAACCGGGCGACGGGAGCGGAATGCGAATGGGATGCCCTCTGAAATGCCAATCGAATCGCCACGTTGCCTCCTTGTATCGTCAGAATGACTCGCTGCCGGCCGAGCCACGCCGATTTTCTGCGTGAGTGAAGCGTGGTGCTTTGCGGGAATCGTGCCCTATTCCCTCTTTTCCCTGTTATTCGCTGTTACATAGAGGATGCCGAATTTGGTTGCCGCCGCTGCTATGATCAAAATGGTTCGTTCCGACTTGCCGGCCATTGCCGGCGAACGCTTTTCGCGAGGGCTGACAATGAAACCTGTCCTGCTTGCGCTAGCCCTGCTCGGCACTTCCACGTGCTGGGCGCAGGCCAGCGCTCCGGCTGCGTCGTCGCATCAGCATCACGTCGAAACTGTCGACGACCGCGTGAAAGAACTGCATGCCGAACTGAAGATTACTCCCGCCGAAGAGGATCAGTGGGCGAAAGTGGCCGACGTCATGCGCAATAACGCGAAAACGGTGGATGATCTGATCCAGCAGCGGCACGATAATGCCCAACAGCAAACCGCGGTGGAGAACCTTCAATCGTGGAACGAAATCGCCCAGGCGAATGCCGACGGCAGCAAGGCGATGCTCGATGCCTTCTCGGCGCTTTACGCGACCATGCCCGACTCGCAGAAGAAACTTGCGGACGCCGCTTTCCGGCCCGCTGAAGCGCACACGAAATAACCAGCCGCGAGCGTCCGCAACGCGCGCTCGCGACGGAGGATCGGCGATGAAACTCCGTGTGTTGAAGTTTGCATTCCTCTGTATCGCGACGACGCTGTGCGCGATGCAAACCGCACAGGCGCGCGTGAACGTCAATGTCGGCGTGGGCATCGGGATTCCTGGGGCGTTCTACGCGCCGCCGCCGCCCGTATTCTTCATGCATCCCGCCGCGCCGATGTGGCCGCCTCCCGTTGTGTATTCGCGGCACGGCTTTTCTCCGTGGCACCGCCCTCCGCATTTCATGGGTCCGCGACACGTCCGGCATCCCGGCTGGGGACCGCCACCGCCACGCTGGCGCTAGAGGCGCCGTGATCCACTACGTGGTAAACAAAAAAAGCCACGGCTCGCAAAAGCCGCGGCTCATCTCACTCCTCAGCGGTATCAGGCGCCGAGCGCGGGATCGCTATAGCTCGCGTGGCCCGTTTCGACATGCCCCGCAATGCGGCGCACGAACGTCGCATCGCTATCGACCGTGATCGTCAGGTCGTACCAGCCGTACGCGTTGCGCAGGTCGAGATAAAGCTGCTCGGTGTCGCCGCCGGGCACCGTGCGCTGGATCTTCGTGCCCGGGTCGTACGCGTTGACGATCGTGAACTGGCAGCGCGCGCCGCCCTTGTTCTCGAGGCGCAGTTGCAGGTTGCCGTTCGCCACGTCGTAGCCCTCGGCCACTTCGGGGCGCGCCGTTTCGTTGCCGCCGAACCGGTCCGACTTGACCTGCGTGCCCGCGAAACGGCGCAGAAACCCGTTCGGTCCATGCACGCTGAAGTCGTATGCGCCGCTCGCGCCAATCGCGAGCTTGTCCTGCAGATGCTTGCCGGCTTCGACCGTATAGGTGCGCGGCGCATCGGTGCTGCCCGCCGTGTAGACGAGGAACACCGCACCGGCGCGGCCCGAATTGACGAAGCGCGTGGAAACGTCGCCCGAGCTGGCGTTCGAATCGAAGCGCACGAACAGCTCGTACGGCAGCGCCCGCGCGTTGCGCACGCCCGCTTCCTGCTTCGGCACGCTGCCCACGACCGGCGGCACCGGCACGTAGTCGGGGTGACGCAGCTTGTCGGGCGGCGCATAGCCCGTCGTGGAAGGCAGCGCGGGAATCGCCGCGTTAGGCGTGGCGAAGTTGAATGCCGACGTGAGGTCGCCGCACACGGCGCGGCGCCATGGCGTGATGTTCGGCTCGCGCAGGTCGTGATGCAGACCGAAGCGCTTCTCGATGAAGCGGATCACGGAAGTATGGTCGAACGTCTCCGAGCACACCCAACCGCCGCGCGACCACGGCGAGACCACGAGCATCGGCACGCGCGGTCCGAGGCCGTACGGGCCCGCCGCGTACTTGCTGCTGCCCGGGAAAATTTCGTTCGTCGTGTCGACGGTCGAAAGGCCGTTCGCGCTCGAAGCCGGCGGGAACGGGGGCGCCAGGTGATCGAAGAAGCCGTCGTTCTCGTCGTAGTTCACGAGCAGCACGGTCTTGCTCCACAGGTCCGGGTTCGACGTGAGGATCTGCAGCACCTGGTCGACGTACCACGCGCCATAGTTGGCGGGCCAGTTCGGATGCTCCGAATACGCCTCGGGCGCGACGATCCACGAGACCTGCGGCAGCGCATTGTTCGCCACGTCCTGCTTGAGCACGTCGAAATAGCCGCCGCCCGCCAGCACGTTCGTGCCCGTGCGTGCGCGGTCATACAGCGGATTGCCGGGCTGCGCGTTCTGGTATTGATGGAAATACAGGAGCGAGTTGTCGCCGTAATTGCCGATGTACGGGTTGTCGCCCGTCCAGCCCCACGAGCCCTTGGCATCCAGGCCTTCGCCCGCGTCCTGATAGATCTTCCACGTAATACCCGCGCTCTGCAGGACTTCGGGATACGTGGACCAGCCATAGCCCGCTTCCGCGTTGTCGATCACCGGGCCGCCGCCGCTGCCGTCGTTGCCCACCCAGCCCGTCCACATGTAGTAGCGGTTCGGGTCGGTCGCGGTCATCGTCGAGCAGTGGTACGCGTCGCAAATCGTGAACGCGTCGGCGAGCTGGTAGTGGAACGGAATGTCGTCGCGCGTGAGGTAGGCCATCGTGGTCGTGCCCTTGGCGGGCACCCACTGGTCGTAGCGGCCGCCGTTCCAGGCAGCGTGCGTCGTGGTCCAGTCGTGCGGCAGGTCCTGGATGAACTGCAGGCCCAGGTTGGACGCCGTGGGATGAAACGGCAGCACTTCGCCCGCGCCGGCCGCGAGCGGCTGGTTCCACACCGGCTTGCCGGTAGGCAGCGTGATCGCGCGTGTGTCGCCGAAGCCGCGCACGCCGCGCAGCGTGCCGAAGTAATGATCGAACGAGCGGTTCTCCTGCATGAGGATCACGATGTGTTCGACATCGCGGATGCTCCCCGTGCGATTGTTCGCGGGAATCGCGAGCGCATTGCGGATGCCCTGCGGCAGCATCGTCAGGGCGGTGGCCGAACCGGCGCTCATCGCGGCGGTGCGGAGAAAGTCACGGCGGCTTCTCGAGGTCATCTTGTGGTTTCCATCTTCAGGTTGAGAAAGGCACGCACGGCACGCCGCCTTGACGGGCGGCAGGCGGCCAGGCCGCGCGGCCGGGTACGTCAGTCAGCGGTGTGGATAACGGGTGTGACAAGCGGTTCGATCTGCGCGGCTTGTGTGTCTTGCGCGCTCCCGCCGGCGGGTGGCTTCGCCGGCGAGCGCACGGCGTTCGCGGGCAAGGCGACGCCGGCGTTCACCATGCTGTTCGCACTATCTGGGAGATTCGATGCGCCCGCATCCGACGCCAGCGTGAATGCGTTGGCGAGCGCCGGGCGCTGTGGATTGGTACCTGGCTGCGCTTGCGCGAGTTCGCGTGCCGCGTTCGTGGTGAGCGCGACGCGCGCGTCGCTATCACGTGCGCTGCACGCGCCCAGCGTACACAGCGCGGCTGCGCATGCAAACAGCATGGCGGGCGCACGCATCGTTTTGAATGCAGCGGGCAGGCACAAACGTCTGCGCGACGCGCGTTGCCATGGCAAGCGCGCCGGCGCGGATTCGACCGTCATCGAAGTCTCCGTCCAGATAGAGGCACAACAACGGCTCGAGGAGCGGCCCGAGCGGGGCCTCGCGCGCAGCACGGACAGCGGCGAGGCAACGCCGAAGCATAGCGATGCCGCTTTTAAATTTTGTGACGGTGCGTGGGGTCGCGCGAATGGCGGCGCAGGCGGATCAGCCTGGCGCGTTGCGGATCTGCAGTTCCGCGTATCCGGTCGCGGAATCGAGCTCGCGTGAGAAACGATGGCCAGGCAGCAGCACCAGCAGCAGCTCCGCCGTGGTGCGCACGGTGCAGCCGCGCGCGACGTGGCCGCCCATCACGCGGCCTTGCGCGTCGGACACGGACATGTGCAAATGGGCGCCATCGGGCGACACCGAGCCCGCGAGCGTGAGGATTTCGAGGTCGCCGCGCAATGCGGTCGGCGTTTCGGCGCCGGCGAAGCGCAACTGCGCGACGCTCAGGCTGCCGATGCCCTGAATGACGAACGCCGCATGCGAGGCTTGCTGGCCCAGCAAGCTTTCGACGGCGGCGCGCAGATCGTCGCCGGGAGACAGCCGTACGGGATGGATTTGCATGCTGGCCTCGGGGGTCGTCGTATCCGGCACAGGTTAGGCCGGGACGAAGCACGAGGCAAGTCGCGACATGAACAACGGCCCGCTCGAAGCGGGCCGCTCTTGCACTCGCACCTTCACGCACCGATCATTGGTGCGCGTAGATCGAACCCAGGCCGGGAATGTCGTGCGACGCCGAAGCCGTAACCGCGCCCGCTGCCGACGACCCATTCGCCACGCCGCCGAACGCCGACGCCACCGCGCCGTTCTGCGCACTCACCTTCGCTTCGGCGGCCTCGATGTGCTGCGGATAGTCGTTGTAGTCGGCCGCCGGGTTGTAGCCGGCCTGTTGGAGCTGCACCAGTTCGGCGCGGACCTGGGCACGCGTGAGCGGCTCGGCCGACTGGGCGAAAGAGACGACGGGAACGGCGACAACAGCGGCAACGATCAGCGACTTGATGAGTTTCATGGTATCCACCTGTAAGCAATGAGTTGGTTCGGACCACGATGGCGTGGCTCGCGCGTCCAGTCTTTTTCGATGTCTCTTGTGCGACGTCGCTGACTGGCATGGGTGTATTTGAACTCCCGCACGTATCCCGCTTGTTTCCACAACCCCCTGCTTTTGCAAGCCTCTTTGTCCATTGCCACGGCGGATACACAACGATACAAAACCCCTCGCTACTCCCGCATTTCGCTCGATACCCGCCGCGCAATACAGATTGCGGCGAAGATCTGCATCTTGACCGAGCTGAGCGCGATCCGCACGCCGCCTCCCGCTGCGCGAGATGCGCGTACGTGCTGCGCGCCGGCTCCGCGAGCGCGCACATGCCGCGACCATAGCCGCGCGGCGGGCTGGAAGGCCGCCATCACCCGAAGCGCACGCAATACACCGGCGGCAAGTGCGCCGAAACGAGCCGCCAGTTTTCGCCGCCATCGTCCGAGGTCCAGAGCGCGCCCGTGGTCGAGCCCATGGCGAGGCGCGTGCCGGTACCGTCGATGTCGAGACCGTGGCGGTACACGAGGTCGTATGCCGGTGCGGCCGGCAAGCCGTTCGAGAAGCGCTCGAATGTACGCCCGCCGTCGCGCGTACGCGTGACGACGAACCGGCCGTCCACAGGAACGCGGTACTGGTCTTTTTGGGCCGGCACGAACCACGCGGTGTCCGGCTCGCGCGGATGCACCACGACCGCGAAACCGAAGCTCGACGGCTGCGCTTCGATGCGGCGCCAGTGGGCCGCGCCATCGGTCGAGCGGAAGATCGCGCAGTGATGCTGGGTCCACAGCACATCCGGATTCGCCGCGCATTGCACCACGCGGTGCGGGTCTTGCGCATTGGGTTCGCCGCGCCGCTCGGGCGGCATGTAGTCGGCCTCCATACCCTCGGCGGTGAGGCGCCAGCTCGCGCCGCCGTCGCCGGTCTGCCACACGCCGCCGCACGACACGCCCACTGTCACGTGCCGGCTGTCGCGCGGATCGACCATCACCGAGTGAATGCCCGGCGCGTCGTAGCCGCCGCCCGCCCATTCGCGGCGCTCCGGGCGGTCCCACAGCGGGCGGTTGAGTTCCCAGCTGTCGCCGCCGTCGCCGGAGCGAAACAGGCCGCCAGGTATCGTGCCCGCCCACAGCACGCCCGGCTCGTCCGCGCCGCCCGGTTCGAGCGACCAGATCTGCTGGAGCGACCACGGCGCAGGCAGGCGGCCCAATGCATCCGGTTCGCTGGCCTGAATCTCCTCGGCAGGCTGTGGCGGATAGACGGGCACCGCGCATTCTTCCCAGTGCACCATGCCCGCGCGCCGGCGATGCAGCTTCACGCCGAAGTGGCCCAGGTTGAGTGCGGCATAGAGCGAGCCGTCGCGCGTATCGGGCATCACCATGCTCACCGGCTCGCCGACGAATTCAGGTTCGCCGATTGTCCAGCCGCCCTCTCCATCGGCTTGCAGAACGAACAGCCCCTTGCGGGTTGCGACCAGCAGTCGATCGCTCATCTCGCGTACCCTCCTGTCGATCCAGAGTCAGCACTCCGGTCCCACGCAAAGTGGTGACTCATCCGCCGGACAGCGCCTGCACGACGTACACCCGGCTCTCATCGCCGAGCGCGTCGCTCAAATGTTCCCGATCGCGCAGGCGAACGCCGTCCACGAATACCGCCAGATGCTTACGCAATGCGCCCTGATCATCGAGGATATAGCCGCGCAAACGCGGCTGCTCGGCAAACACGGCATCGAACGCTTCGCGAAGCGTGCGCGCGTCGATCTCGCGCTCGGGCGTCGCGACGTGCCGCTGAATCGAAGCTGCGAAGAAGAGGTGCGCCATGGCGGGCCGGCGATGCGGAAACGGCCGCGTCCGCCGGATCTGTAGTTTAGGCCATTCGCCGTGGGCGTCGAGGCGTCGGCGCGCCCCGAAGCCGAAGTCCTGCGATGCACCGCAGCAAGCGCGGCGCCGTCAGCCCAGACCCGCCAGACGCAAAGCCAGCGGTTAAGGCGTGCTGCCTTCGGCCTTGGCCTTGCCGTGCAGGCAAGGTGTCGGCAGACGCATGCGGTACAGGGAAATCGCCTGAATCGTAAGCACGCAGATTATCGCTGTTCCGTAAGCAGCCAGTAAATTCCAGTGCGTGAGCGTGAGGCTCAGGACGAAGAAGAACGACGCAAATCCCAGCAGTCCCGTGCTCATGCCGCGCATCAGTTGCTGCGCCGCTTTGTGGCCGATCAGGCGGTGCGCGAACACGGCGAGGATGATCGCCATGAACGGGAACGATGCGAGCACGCCGCTCGCCTCGGGTCCGACGTAAGGCGCGATCAGCGTCACGCTCACCACGAGGCCGGCGATGAGCGCCATGCGCGACGGCAAATCCCACCACGGCGGCGAGAGGCGCATCGTTCTTGCCGGCTGGTTGGGAATCAGGTTGAGCGCAAGAGCAATGGCCAGAATGGCGAAGAGATAAAGACCATGCGTAGGCAGCGCGCCCCATTGCAGCACGAGGGCCACCAGGGCGAACGTGGCGCCTGCGCCTGCCAGCGCCACCTTCCACCCACGCGCCGCGAGCCGGCAATAGACGACGCAAAACGCCGCCTGCGCAGCCGTTGCGACAAGCGAACCCGCAGTCGCTTGCGCGGCGAACGCCGGTCCGTGCTCCAGCGCGAGAAAAACCGAGACCGGCCCCGAAGTAAGCGGCAGTCCCACGAGCAGCCCGCCGACCGCTTCGCCCCAGCGGCGAGCGGCGAGACTGGCGGCCAACAGCAACAACGGCGTAAAGACGAGCTTGAAAAGCAGAAGATCCATGATGAGCGACGCAATGCGGAGAATGCCAACTGTCAGGAATGCGCGGCGGGCGTCGCACTGGTTACGTTACGTCCCGCGGCTTTATGCCCATATTGAAGCCGGTCGATGTGGCTGACAAACCATTTGTCGTCATATAATGCGTGAGCAAAACTCACACGTCACGTACACCCCGGCTCCATGTTCGACCGCCTTCCCCCGCTGCAAACCCTGCGCGCCTTCGAAGCCACCGGGCGGCTCCTCAGCATGACGCTGGCGGCGCAGGAACTGCACGTCACGCATGGCGCCGTGAGCCGGCACATCAAGACGCTCGAAAGCCATTTGGGCGTGGCGCTGTTCCAGCGCCTCACGCGTCGCATCGTCCTGACCGAAGCGGGCGCCGAGTTCCTGCTGGCCGTGAACCGCGCGCTCGCTGAATTGACTAAGGAGTCCGAGCGCCTGCGCACGCACGACAGCGTCACGCGCCTGAAGATCAACGCCAGCGTGTCCTTTGCGAACCGCTGGCTCGCGCCGCGCCTGCATCGCCTCAAGGCTCGCCATCCGGAACTCGACGTCCACCTCGACGTGACCGACAAATACGTCGATCTCAACGACTCGGATGTCGATGTGGCGATTCGCTACGGCAGCGGACGCTATCCGCGCGTGCTGGCCGAGCGCATTCTCGACGAAACCGTGACGCCGGTTTGCAGTGCTGACTATCGGGCGAAGATGGGCGGCATGGCATCGGTCGAGAGTCTCGCGCGCTGCACCTTGCTGCATGAGGGCGGCATGCTTGCGAACTGGGAGCAATGGCTGGCGCTGGCGGGATTGAGCGGCGTGCGCAGCGATCGCGGCACGGCATACAGCCATGGGAGCCTCGCGATCGAGGCGGCGATTCGAGGGGAAGGCGTCGCGCTCGGGCGCAGCGTGATCGTGGCGGACGACATCGCGGCCGGCCGGCTCGTCGCGCCGTTCCCGGAACTGCGTCTCGAGTCCGAGCGCGGCCATGATCTCGTCTATCGGATTGGCAGCCGCGACGACCCCAAGGTGCGTGCCGTGCGCGACTGGCTCGCCGACGAAATCCGCGTCTTTCTCGCCCCGGCCGGTTGAGCGCGAATCAAGCGCAAGGTCTCAGTAACCGAGCGCCACCTTGGCGAGCATGCCGCACGCCACGCACACCAGAATGGCGGCAAAGCCCATCTGCGTATGCCGCGAGGAAACGCGGTGCGAAACGTGACGCCCCAGCATCATGCCGACGACGGTCGCGACGCTGAACCACAGCGTGAGGTCGAGCCGCAGCGGCACGCCGTGCAGCACCGTCGCCACCACGCCGCCGGAGCCCACGAGCGCGATGACCATCAACGACGTCGCGACGATGCCGTGCATAGAGATGTTCGTGAGCTTGCGCAGCATGGGCACGATGATGAAGCCGCCGCCCACGCCGAGCAGCCCCGTCATCAGTCCCGTCAACGCGCCGGCCGAGGCCAGCGCGAGCGCCGTCGCTTTCGACCACACGAGGCGGCCGGTGTCGGGATTGACGCGGCCCACGCAAAGCGGGGACGCTTCGGGCAGCGCGCGCTTTTTCCCGATGGTCTGACGTAGCAGCCGCACCGCCACGAACAGCATCACGCCGGCAAAGAGCGCGAGCAACAGGCGTTGCGGCATGGCTTGAGCGAGGCGCACGCCGAGCCACGTGGTCGGCACGCCCGCGAGCGCCATGCAGAACGCCGCGCGATAGCGCACGAGACGCTTGCGGAAGGCTTCGAGCGCGCCGATCCCCGCGCTGCTCGCCACGGCGATCAAGGCGACCGGTGTGGCCTGCTGCATGGGCCAGCCCATTCCCACCACGATGGCCGGCACGGCGAGAATGCCGCCGCCCGCGCCCGTGAGTCCCAGCATCGCGCCGATCATGGCGCCCAGTACGAGTGAAACGATCATCGGGTTTCGATGTTCATCGTGACCTTGACCGACGAAATCAGGCGGGCACAGCCGCCGGCAGACACGGCGCCACAACGCGACGAATGCAGTCCACCGCGAAATCGACGTCTTCCGGCTTCGTGAAGCGCCCGAGGCTCAGGCGCACCGTGCGGTTTGCCGCCGCTTCGCCAACCCCGATGGCAGTGAGCACGTGCGAGGGCGTGCCAGCAGCCGAGTTGCAGGCCGAGGTCGAGGAGATCGCGAGGTCGCCGGTCAGCAGAAACGGGAAGAAGCCCGGCAGATCGATCGTGAGGCTCAGCGTGTGGGGAATGCGCCGCGCGCGCGCGGCGTTGAGCGTGACGCCCGGCAACGCGAGCACCTCGGCCAGCAGGCGCTCGCCCAGCCGCGCAATGCGCTCGCTGTCCGCTTGCAGCGCCTCGCGCGCAATCACGCACGCCACGCCCATGCCGACGATCTGATGCGTGGCCAGCGTGCCCGAGCGCAGACCGCGCTCGTGACCGCCGCCATGCATTTGCGGCGCGATGCGCTCGAACGCCTCGCGGTTCACGTAGATCGCACCGATGCCCTTCGGCCCGTACACCTTGTGCGCCGACATCGAAAGGAGGTCGATGCCCATCGCTTTCACGTCGATGGGCGTCTTGCCGAGCGCCTGCGCCGCGTCGACGTGCAGCAGCGCGCCGGCGGCATGCACCACGCTCGCAATCGACGCGACATCGGTGAGCGTGCCCAGTTCGTTGTTGACCAGCATGAGCGAGACGAGACCGGTGTCGGGCGTGAGCGCGGCGGCCACGGCCGCTGCCGTGATTTCGCCCTGCGCGTCCGGTGCGAGCCGCGTGACGGTCATGCCGCGCGCTTCGAGGCTCGTCATCGTATCGAGAATGGCCTTGTGCTCGAGCTGGCTCGTGATGAGATGGCGCTTTTGCGTCGCGCGGTCCGCATAGCCCTTGAGCGCGAGATTGTTCGACTCGGTCGCGCCGGAAGTCCAGACGATCTCCTCGGCATCGGCGCCGATGAGCGCCGCCACGTCCTTGCGCGCCTGCTCGACGAGCCGGCGCGCCCGCTGGCCCGCGCCATGCGAGCTGGAGGCAGGGTTGCCGAAATCGCCTTCCATGCCCAGACAGCCGAACATCGCCTCGATCACCCGCGGGTCCGCCGGGGTGGTCGCGGCATAGTCAAAGTAACGCAAATCGCCCTTCTCGCTCATCTTCGTTTCTCGCACAACGGAATGTCGAAAATGCTACGCCCCGGGCACTAAAAAATGGTTCCAAAATTAAGTGGATTCTCCAGATGACGGAGTATTCGATTCTCTTCCGCCGACGTAACTTGAAATTAAATTCTCAAGACGGTCGACCAGGCAGCCTGGCGGCGCGAAACCGATCGCGCCCTGGATCGGCGCGTAGTAACACAAAGTGGGCGACAACGTTCCCGTGTACCGTATCCACTACGCGCTGTGCGAGCGAGAAAAACGCCCCGGGAAAAGCGCGCCCAATGCCGTCCCCTCCACCTCCGCGAGGTTCGCCATGCCGCTTTCCCGTCGCCGCTTCCTCGAACTGAGCCTCGCCGCGAGCAGCACCGCCTGGTGCACGCAGCGCGAAGCGATGGCTGCGGACATGCAGCCCGTGCCCGAAGAAGACCCGCAAGCGATGCAAAAGGCCCAGCGTGGCGGCCTCTACGCGAACCTGCGCGACCCCAACGCCACGCAGCTGCCACCCGAAGCGTTCATGCAGCGCTTCTTCTATTCGAGCGCTCCGCGCGCCACGCCGCAAGGCGTGTGGACCACGGCCGCGCCCTTGCCGCTGCCGCGCAGCGAAATGGCGTGGGCGACGAGCGAAGGCGAGCGCATGCATGTGATCGGCGGCTACGGCGCAGGCCAGGTCGCGCGGTCCTATCACCATGTATTCGATGCGGCGCGCGGCGCCTGGCGCAACGCCGCGCCCGTTCCGCGCGGCGCGAATCATATCGGCGTGGCGGCGCTCGACGGCGTGGTCTACGCGATGGGCGGTTTCGTCGAGCAGAACCGCATCGCCGTGCCCGACTGCTACGCCTATGTCGTCGCCGACGACCGCTGGCACGCGATTCACCCGCTTTCGCGCGGCTCGCGCGGCGCGATTTCCGTCGTGGCGCACGAGGGCATGCTGCATGCGATCGGCGGCCGCGACACGCGCTCGGTGGACTGGCACGAGGCGTACGACCCGAAGAGCGACACCTGGAAGACGCTCGCGCCCATTCCCGGTCCGCGCGACCACACGGCGGCCGTCTCGCTCGCGGGCTGGATACTCGTGGCGGGCGGGCGCATGGATACGTTCGACTTCAACACCGGGATGCACGTGGCCTACGACGCGAAGCGCGACGCCTGGGAAGAACGCGCGCCCATGCCCACGCCGCGCTCCGGCCACGGCGGCGCGGCGTGGCGCGGGCGGTTCTTCTGCATGGGCGGCGAAGGCACGCGGCGCGTCTTCGGGCAGAACGAGGGCTACGATCCGGCGACCGATTCATGGCAGGCCTATGCGCCCATGCTCACGCCGCGTCATGGCATGGGCGCGGCAGTCGTGGGCGATGCAATTCATGTGGCGGGCGGCGGCCCGATGAATGGCGGCGTGATTCAGACTTCGGTGCACGAAGTGTTTTCCCTTTGAGCTGGGCATGCTCCCCCTTCGGCGCGCAGGGTCTGCTCACCCTTCGGGCGTGGCAATGTCCGCGCGAATCAGCTCATCCGCGAGCGTGAGTGCCTGTTGCCTTGCCTGCGGACCGGTCGCGCACGGCCCCGGACGCGGACAGCCGTCGAACGGATAGATGAGCCGCCCATCGGTCTTGCGGCGAATCCGCAGCAATCCGTAGTAGCGGCCCGCGCCGTCGATCTGCTCGCCGCAGAAGACTTCATAGTCCTCCGCAGTGGTCGGACGGCGCACGGCCTCTTTCGGCCTTTTCTCTGGCATTTCGGCACTCCGGGACTATCCTGGGCGAGATAAGCGGAAGCTCAGCAAGCGCCGCGCCTGAGAGGGGCGTCGCACGGAAGTCGGCGATAACGGGCACAATACGCGCCTGCGCCGCCGCGCCGGACGCCGTGTTCGTGATCCGAACGTGCTTTCCGAACAGCTGCCCCAACGCCCCCCAGCGCCGCCGCACCGGAACCCGCCCTTTTCACGCTGTCATGACTCACGATCTGCCCGAACGTCCCGCCACCGCCGCACGCCAGGCGAACTCGCCGCGCTTCCTGCTGTTCCTGATCTGCCTGTTCGCCTCGGCCGGACAGCTCGCCATCGACATCTACGTGCCCGCACTGCCGGCCATGGCGCGCTACTTCGCGACGTCGCCACAGGCGATCCAGTCGAGTGTGTCCGTTTATCTCGCCGCCTACGCGTTCGGCCAACTCATCTTCGGACCGATTTCCGACGCGCTCGGGCGCAAGCGCGTGCTGGCTTTCGGCCTCGTGATCTATACGCTCGGCTGTCTGCTCTCGCTCGCCGCGCCGAATCTGGAAACTTTCGTGCTGGCGCGCTGCCTGCAGGGCTTCGGCATCGCCGCGACCAACCTGCTCGCGAAGGCCATCATCACGGATTCGTTCGTGGGCACCGCGCTCATGCACGCGTTCACCTACATGTCGATTACGTGGGGACTCGCGCCGATCATCGCGCCGGTGATCGGCGCGCATCTGCAGGAGCTATTCGGCTGGAAGGCCTGCCTCGTGTTCCTGCTCGTCTATTCGCTGGTAATGTGGGCGCTGCTGTGGCGCTTTCGCGAGACCTTGCGGCAACCGGTGCGGCTGGAGCCGCGCACGCTCATCGCGAACGCGGGCAAGGTGCTCGCGAGCCCCGTGTTCCAGAGCTGCTTTCTCGCCCAGGGCTTGTGCTACAGCATCCTGCTCGTCTTCAACGTCGTCGGGCCGTTCATGGTGCAGAACACGCTGCACAGGCCGCCCACCTTCTTCGGCTATCTCGCGCTCGGCATCGGCCTGATGTATTTCCTGGGCGGTCTCTCGAACCGGCTGCACGGCCCGCGCCTGCCTACCCCGGAGCAACGTCTGCGTGTGGGGGCGCGCGTGATGGCGGGCGCGGCCATCGCGATGCTCGTGCTCGCGCTCACGGTGGGCCTGCGCGTGTGGACGCTCGCCGTTCCTGTACTCGTGATGGGTCTGTGCGCGGGTGCGATGTATCCCACGCTGATGGCCAAGGGCAATTCGCTGTTCCCGCATATCGCGGGTTTGACGAGCGCGATTCTCGGCTGCGCGCTGCTGCTCGTTTCCTCGGCGATGATGGGGCTGGCCGGTTTCGTCTCCGTGCACGTGCTCACGCCGCTAGCGGTGTTCTTCGTACTGCTCGCGCTCACCGTCGTCGTGATGGTGACGAAGCTGCTGCGCCACCTCGCGCAAAGTCAGGCTGCTGCCGCCGCGCTCGCGCAGCGCAGCGGCGAGGCGGCGTGAGCCGCTAGCTCCCGGCCAAGCCGTTATCGGATCGCGCGCGCCACGTCCTGCAACTGCGTGAAGGCGCGGTAACGCGCTTCGTGCAGCGCCGCGATCTCGCCCGTGGCCGGTGCGTAGACCTTGCTGATCCGGGACATCGCGGCCATCGCGTCGCGCACGTTATCGTATAGGCCGCCAGCCACGGCGCCCAGCATGGCCGCGCCCAGCAGGACCGGCTCCTCGGCGTGGGTGGCCAGCACGGGCTTGCCCGTTGCGTCCGCCAGCAGCTGGCGCACGAGGTCGAGCCTGCCCGCACCGCCGCTGATCACGACCTGCTCGATCGGCGCGCCCGCCTGGGCCTGCACCTCGACGATCTGCCGCAGCCCATAGCCGATGCTGCCGATGCCCGCGACATAGAGCGCGACGAGGCTCTCCATGTCCGTCTCCATGCCGAGTCCCGCGATGACGGCCCGCGCCTGCGGATCGGCAAATGGCGCGCGGTTGCCGAGGAATTCGGGCACGACGTGCAGGCCGTGATCGTGCGCGAGGCGCACCGCGCCCGATTCGCTCTGCGCAGCCTGGACCGCCAGCCCGGCAAGCATCGTCGGCAGCGACTGGCCTTCGCTCGCCGCGCGGCTCGCGGCTTCTGCAGCGAGCGGATGCATCGCGAGCAAGCGCTCGATCGCCGCGCCCGCCACCGACTGCCCGCCTTCGTTGAGCCACGCCCCGGGCACCATCGCCGCGTAGTACGGCCCCCACACGCCGGGCACGAACACGGGGTCGCGCGTGGTCGTCATCGTGCACGACGAGGTGCCGAACACGTACGCGAGGCACGCCTCGGGCTGCCCCTGCGCGCCGACCGTGCCGATGCCGCCCGCATGCGCGTCGATCACGCCCGTCGCGACGGCAGTGCCCGCGCGCAGGCCGAGCTGCGCGGCAGCCTCGGGCGTGAGCCCGCTGCCGAGCGGCGTCCCGGGCTCGACGATCGTGCGGCCGATGCGCGCAAAGCCTTCATCGGCAAGCACGCCCAGACCCACGTTGCGGAAGTAGCTCTCGTCCCAGCGCTGCTCGTGCGCGAGATAGGTCCACTTGCAGGTCACGGTGCAGGTGGAGCGCGAAAGATCGCCCGTGGCGCGCCATGTGAGGAAGTCGGTCAGGTCGAAGAACTGCCAGGCCGCGGCGAACACCTCGGGCCGGTTTTCCAGCAGCCACAGCAGCTTGGGCGTTTCCATCTCCGGAGAGATCTTGCCGCCCACGAAGCGCAGCACGTCGTGGCCCGCGGCGTTGATGCGCTCGGCCTGCTCCACGGCGCGATGGTCCATCCACACGATGATGTCGCGCTCGGCGACTTCGGACGGGCCAACGGGCAACGGCGTGCCGCCCTCGCCCAGCACGACGAGCGAACAGGTGGCGTCGAAGCCGATGCCGGCGATCTGCTCCGGCGAGATCGCGGCCTGCGCGAGCGCTTCCTTCACGGCCTGGCAGACGGCGTTCCAGATCTGCGTGCTCGATTGCTCGACGATGCCGCCGCTCTCATGAAACACGCTGATGTCGTGTTTCGCCGACGCAAGCATGCGACCGGCGGAATCGAAAATGCCGGCGCGGGCGCTGCCCGTGCCCACATCGACACCGACGGTATGGCGTGCGCCGCCGGCCTGGTTAATTGAGGTCATGGCTCGTTGATTGTGGTTAGGGCCTGTTCACGCTGATAACAGGCCCTAAAGATCGACACTGTTCGGCAGGATCACGAGGTCGCGAATGGTGACGTTGCGCGGCCGCGTGAGCATGAATACCACGGAATCGGCCACTTCCTTCGGCTGCATGAGACTGCCCTGGGCCAGCGCTTCATCCATCTTCGCCTGGGGCCAGTCATCGAGCAAGGCCGTGACCACAGGGCCCGGCAGCACCGCGCCCACGCGCACGCCGTGCTTCGCGACCTGGCGGCGCACGGTGTGCACAAACGCCTGCACCGCGAACTTCGAGGCCGTGTAAATGGGCTCCCACACCACCGGCACGACGCCCGCCACCGAACTCGTGAAAACGATGTCGCCCGACTTCTGCGCGATCATGTGCGGCAGCACCGCATGCACCGAGCGGAACGCGGCGTTGATGTTCAGGTTGAGCATGCGATCCCATTCGTCGGGGTTGCCGTTCGCCACCTCGCCGCCGATATACGCGCCCGCGTTGGCGTGGAAGATGTCGAGCCCGCCCGCGAGATCGAGGATCCTGGGCAGCATCGTCGCATAGTCCGCCGCGTTGAGCAGGTCCATGGCGAGGGGCGCCGCGTTGGGCCCCAGCTCCGCGCAACATTTCGCGAGCCGGTCCTCTGCGCGGTCGATCAGCACGACTTTCGCGCCTTCGTCCACGAACGCACGCGCGCACGCGAAGCCGATGCCGGACGCCGCGCCGGTAATGGCGGCGACCTTACCCTTGATCGATTCAGACATGGGTGACTTTCTCCTTGAATCAGGTGCCGACGCCTCAGGCGCGGCCATGCGAAACACGCGACTGGCGGGCGAGCGAATCGACGATCACGGCAATGGCCAGCACAGCGCCGGTGATCATGAAGCGCAGCGACGACGACAGGTTCAGCAGCGTCAGGCCGCTCGCAATCGACTGGATCACGATGATGCCGAGCACGGCCGACCATGCGCTGCCGCGCCCGCCGAAAAGGCTCGTGCCGCCGATCACGGCCGCCGCGATCGCGTTGAGGTTGACGTCGCCGGTGCCGGCCTGCTGGCTCGCCGAAGCGAGTCGCGCCGCGGTCAGCACGCCGCCGATTGCGGCCAGGCTCGCGCACAGCACGAAGGCGCTCGTATAGATCGCGCCGACCTTGATACCCGCGCGCCGCGCGGCTTCGTGATTGCCGCCCACGGCGTGCATCGAGCGGCCCCAGCGCGTGCGCGTGAGCGCGTACTGCATGACGACGGCGAGACCCAGAAAGAGGCCGAACATCAGCGGCACGCCACGCCCGCGGTTGAGATAGGCCACGACGATTTCGAGGAACACGGTCAGCGCCGCCGCGCGCCCGAGCAGGCCTGCGACCGAAGGCGCCGAAAGCCTGGCCGCATGGCGGCGCGTGCGCGTACGCAGGCCGAGCAGCAGGAGCACGATACCGGGCAGCAGCGCGATCACGTGCGAGACGATCGGCGGAATCACCATCAGTTGTCCGAAGTTCACCATCGCCGAGCCGTAGGGCAAATTGATAGAGCCCGTCGAGCCGAGCACGTAGAGCTGCATGCCGAGGATGGCGAGCAGGCCCGCGAGCGTCGAGACGAAACTTGGCATGCCTATCCAGTTGAGCAGCAGCGCATACAGTGCGCCGATCACCGCGCCCACCGCAATGGCCGCGACGATAGCGAGCAGCACGGGCCAGCCGTCGTTGACCCACAGCGTGCCGACGAGCGCCGAGGCGAAGCCGCTCATGGAGCCCACCGAGAGATCGATCTGCCCGAGCAGCAGCACGCAGACGATGCCAAGCGAAATGACGCCGACCGTCGAGCAGTCGAACAGCATGTTTACGAGGTTGTCAGCGGAGAGAAACACGGGGTTCAGGCTCGTGAATACCGTCCAGATGATGACGAGCCCCGCGATGACCGGGAGCGAACCCAGGTCGCCCGAGCGCACGCGGTCGACGAATGCCGACACGCTCTCGCCGATTCCGCTCGCATGCTTCACGCGCACGTCGCTGCGGTCGAGCAGCGTGGATGGCTTCGCATCGGGCTTTGAGGCATCCGGGTTTTCAGGCTGCGCAGCGCCATGGATAGTCTTGCTCACGATCGTTCCTTTCACTGGACATCCTGTTGCGCCTGGCGGCGGCCCGCGCGGCGCGACACCGCGTTTTCCGTCGCGCCGGTGATCGCCGCCACGAGTTCGGCGTTGGAGGAGTCGGGATAGAAAATCCCGTTGTTACGGCCAAGGCGCAGCACGACGATGCGGTCGGCGACGGCGCGCACGTCTTCCATGTTGTGGCTGATCATGATGACGGCGTGCCCGCGGTCGCGCACGCGCTCGATCAGGTTCAGCACCTCGGCGGTCTGGGCCACGCCGAGCGCGGCGGTCGGTTCGTCGAGCATGATGAGCTTCGGGTCGAGCAGCAGCGAGCGCGCGATCGCCACGGTCTGGCGCTGGCCGCCCGAGAGCGAGGCGACCACGTCGCGCACGCTGGGAATACGCGCCGAAAGCTCGTTGAGGAGCGTCCAGGCCTTCACTTCCATCGTGACCTCGTCGAGCCGGTAAGGGCTCAATTCGCGGCCGAGGAAGATGTTCGCCACGACGTCGAGGTTTTCGCAAAGCGCGAGGTCCTGGAACACCGTCGCGATCCCCAGGTCGAGCGCCGTGCCCGGATCGGACAGGTTCACCGGCTGGCCACGAAACGTGATGGTCCCGGCGCTCGGCTGGTGCACGCCCGCAAGAATCTTCACGAGCGTCGATTTGCCCGCGCCGTTGTCGCCGACGAGGGCGACCACCTCGCCCGCGTGCACGTCGAGCTCGATATCCGTGAGGGCCGAAACCGCGCCGAAGTGCTTCGAGATGCCGCGCAGGCTCAGCACCAGCTCGCCGGGCGCGCCGTCGCTTGTCGTGGCTCGGTCCGTGGCGCTGTCCGTTGCGCGGTTGCTGGATTCGTCAGTCATGAAATGGGTACCTCTTCGTTGCTCTCAGGGCCCGGCGCGCGCCGGGCCCAGCCATGCGTATCAGCCGCCAATGCCGAGCTTCTTGCAGCCATCGGCGTAACGGCCCGTGCACAGATCCGACGCTTTCGCGAAGCCCTTGTCCACCACTTCCGCCTTGATGTTCTTCTGCGTGATGACGGCCGGCTTGAAGAGCTGCGTGGGCGTCTTGAAGAGCGTCGTTTCGCCCTTCACGGGCTTGCCGTCGAGGAAGCCCACGGCCACCTTCGCCGCCGCGCCCGCCACGATCTCGCTCGGCTTGAGGATCGTGTTGTACTGGTCGCCCGCGATGATCAGTTGCAGGCCCGCGGTGGTCGCATCGTTACCCGTGACCGGCGGAACCGGATTGAGTCCCGCCGCCTTGAAGGCCGCGATGGTACCGCCCGCCGTGCCGTCGTTGGCGGCCACGACGCCCACGATCTGCGGTCCGAAACGCGTGATCTGCCCGCTCACCCATTGCTGCGCCTTGGGCGGCGCCCACTCCGGCGTGTCGTACTCGGAGAGCGTCTTGTAGCCGCTGCCCTGCAGCCCTTCGTGAATGCCCTTCTTGATGAGCCCGGCGGCGGCGTCGGTCGGCGAGCCGTTCACTTCGAGCACGCCGCCCTTGCTCCCGGCCACGCCCGACTCCTTCAGATGCTGCACGAGCGATTGGGCGATGGACTTGCCGATTTCCTCGTTGTCGAACGAGACGTAGTAGTCGGCAGGCGTGGACGGCACCGGCCGGTCATACGCGATGACCTTGATGCCCTGGCTTTGCGCCATATGCACGAGCGAAGCCGCGGCCGTGGAGTCCACCGGGTCGAGCACGATGACCTTCGCGCCCTGGGCGATCACCGAATTGAATTGTTGCTGCTGCTGCGAGGCATCGGCATTCGCGTTCTGGTAGAGCACCTTGCAGTCGGGGCAGAGCTTGCCCATTTCGGCCTTGAAACCGGGGAAGTCGTGCTGCTCGTAGCGCGTGGAGGCCTGATCGGGCATCAGGAACGCGACCGTGCCGCTCGGCGCGGCGTAGGCCGACGTGATGCCCGCGAGGGCGAGACTGAGTGCGGCGGCGCGGATCAGTTGGGTGTGAAGTCGGGTCATTGGGTGTCTCCGTTTTTTGGTTGAATGCCTGGTAGAGTGGCCGGTGCTGTCGTGCTGCCTTGTGAACGTGTGAGTTCGTCCTGCGCAATGCCTGACATGCGCACTGCGCTTGAACCTCTTTTGCTGGGCGATCCGCTAGCCGATCGCGGGCACGCCGTACACGGCTTCGCTCTTGCTGGCCGCGCTCGCGGCGTTGAGCCGCTGATAGGATCGCCAGCGCGACGGCGACATTTCCTTGATCAACAGGAACTGGCGGTTGAAATTCGAGAGGTTGTTGAAGCCCACCTGATAACAGATGTCCGTGATGTTCAGTTCGCCCGACATCAGCAGCTGGCACGCCAGATTGATGCGCAGCTGGTTCACGTAACGCACGAACGACACGCCCGTATGGCGGCGGAAATAGCGCGAGAATGCGCTCACGCTCTGCCCGGCCAGTTCCGCCAGCTCCGTTTCGCGCAACTCCTGCGAGAGATTCTTGCCGATGAAGGCGAGCACGTGATTGATGCGCGTACCCGCATAGCGGGCCGGGTCGGCGCGATACGCCTCGCTTGCGAGCGCCGCGGGCTCCTCGCTTTGCACGAGCAGATCGAGCAGGTCGATGAAGAGCGTGACACGTCGCATGCCCTGTGCGCCCAGCATCTCGCGCAGGATCGGCTCGGCGGCCGCGCCCGTTTCCGGCGTGAACAGCAGCCCCCAGCGCGACGCATCGAGCAGCGCCTCCACGCGCCTGAATTCGGGAAACGCATCGATCGCGCGGGCAATGAAAGCCGCGTCGAACTGGAGGACGAGACAACGTTCGTCCACCGCCTCGCCGTGCGGCACGCTGCTCACCCAGTTGTGCGGCAGGTTCGGGCCGATCATCACGAGATTGCCGGGCGCGAAGCTGCCGATGAAATCGCCCACGAAATACTTGCCCGTGGTCGAGGTGATGAGGTGGATCTCGTACTCGGGATGGAAGTGCCAGCGCACCATCCGATAGGGGTAGCCGTGCGACCAGACCTTGAACGACTCGTCGCGCGGCACGGCGACCAGTTCGAGGTCAGGCTGGGAATGCGTGGCGCCGGGCGCGTTCGTGCGCGCCGCGGGTGCCCCAATGGTTTGCATCTCGACTCCTCCTGCACAGTTTTTTCTTGTTCTGCGACGGCTACTTGCGCATACGCTCGACCTGTCTTCGGACCGCGCGCCGCCATGTCTGAAAATTACCCGCCGCGGCACGCCTCCACCACTGAAAATCAGACCGCAGACTGATACTTTCTTGCATTCGGGTTAGTCCTGGGCCGGTTCCAGTGTGCCGGAAGTCAATTTTTGTGCATCGCAACAGTTGTCACTAGCGAACCGCGAGACAGCCCAACCACCAGAAAAACGGCAAATGTTGCTGCCGCTCGCTCGAGGGCGAATCCCGAAGAGCGGTCAAAAGTCGCCACCGCACCCGCTCGACAGGGACGCGCGATGCGCAGGCAGGGAAAGTCCCGATGCGAAATCGTCCTATGACATCGGAAACAGAAATTGACGGGACTAACTTGATCGCTCAAGCGCGCCATTCGGGCCGCGGTTCCTGACAAGAGGACGTCTTATGCGATTCGCCGAAACTTGGCATTCCCCCACGCCGGGCCGGTCCCTATGGGACGATACGTCGACTCCCGACCACGACCAGCACGCCGCCCCCACCGGCAGCGCGCACACGCTGCCACGCCGGGCCATTACCGCCGCTGCGCTCGGCAACGCAACCGAGTGGTTCGACTACGGGATCTACGCCTATGGGCTCGCGTATATCTCCGCGGCGCTGTTTCCGGGCAGCACGGCAAGCGCCACGCTGTTCGCGCTCGGCACCTTCGCCATTTCATTTCTGATTCGCCCGCTCGGCGGCCTGTTCTGGGGGCCGCTCGGCGACCGCTTCGGGCGCAAGAAAGTGCTCGCGCTGACCGTGCTGCTGATGTCGGGCGCCACGCTGCTCGTGGGCCTGCTGCCGACCTATGCGAAAGCCGGCTGGATCGCTCCGGCCGCGCTCATCGTATTGCGCATGATCCAGGGCTTCTCCACCGGCGGTGAATATGGCGGTGCAGCCACCTTCATGGCCGAATACGCGCCCGACGCGCGGCGCGGCTTCTGCGGGAGTTTCCTCGAGTTCGCCACGCTGGCCGGCTTTTCGCTAGGCGCCTTGCTGATGCTCGCGGCATCGCTCGCGCTCGGCAACGATGCGATGCATGCGTGGGGCTGGCGTCTGCCGTTCCTCGTCGCGGCGCCGCTGGGCTTGATCGGCTTCTATCTGCGTTCGCGCATCGAAGACACGCCGGTATTCCGCGAGATGGAAGAGAAGTTCGAGCAACAGGAGCGGGAGCGCCCGGCCATTTCGCTGCGCACCCTGCTGCGCGAGCATCGCGTGCCGCTCGTGCTGCTGGGCGGGCTCGTGGTCGCGCTCAATGTCGTGAACTACGTGCTGCTCGCGTATATGCCGACGTACATGCACAAGGAATTGGGCGTGAGCGAGAACATGTCGCTGCTCATTCCGCTCATCGGCATGCTGGCGATGATGGCCCTGCTGCCGTTCGCTGGCCGGCTCTCCGATCACGTGGGGCGCAAGACGCTCTGGTGGTTTTCGCTCGTCGGGCTTTTCGTCGCCACCGTGCCGATGTTCATGCTGATGCGCCACGGCGTGGGCGGCGCGCTGATCGGCTTCGCCGTGCTCGGCCTGCTCTATGCGCCGCAGCTCGCGACCATCTCGGCGATGTTCCCCGCCATGTTCCCGACGCAAGTGCGTTACGCGGGGATGGCGATTGCCTACAACGTCTCGACCTCGCTGTTCGGCGGCACCGCGCCGATCGTGAGCGACTGGCTCGTGGACAAGACCGGCAGCCCGCTCGTTCCGGCGTACTACATGATGGCCGCATGCGCGGTGGGCGCCGTCGCACTCTTCTTCGTGATCGAAACGAAGGGCTGTTCGTTGCGCGGGCAACAGGTGCCTGGCAAGGCCCAGCAGTAACGGCATGGCGGGCCGCTCGCGCCCGTCATGCTCCGATCGAAATGCCCGACCGCGTGTCGGGCATTTTCTTTTCGGCGACTAACGTTTGAAAATGACCTTCGTCGTCGCGGGATCGATCGGTGAAGACGAATGCTGGTGGAAGATCTTCCAGCCCTCGTCCGTTTGCCTGAGCGTCGCGGTGATGCGATTGTCCATCGAGCGCAATTCCTCGCCGTCCGCCGCGACTGCTTTGTAGCTCACGAAGGCGTACACCACGGCGAGTTCATGGGAGACGGTGGTGTGCACCTCGCTGAAATCCACGATCACGCGCTCGGCGCCCAGGGAGCCGAACCAGCCCTCCACCATGTTGCGCCATGACGCGACGCCCGCGTACGTCCAGACGCCCCACATGTCGAAGGCCAGGATGTCGGGGTCGTACAGCGCGACGAACGCATCGACGTCTTTGGCCAGCACCGCGGCTTTGTACTGGTGCAGCACCTGCAGGATCGGATCGGCGGCTTTGTCCACTGGGTTGTCTCCTGAACCAGGTTGCGTTAGCGAATGAACGGCTGTTTATTAAAGCAACGCCGCGTGGCCTCTGTCCAGTGAATTTGCCGCCCCGCCTTTCAGGTGCGCGAAGCGTTGGCGAGCACGCGGGCGCCCTTGCTCTGCGGACGCAGCAGCAAATAAAAGGCGGCGCCGTGCGTAATTGCCAGCAGCGGCACGACAATTACGGGAATCACGTAGGTCGCTGCCAACTCTCCTGCGTGTACAGGCACACCGGCCTGGATGGCGTGGTAGTAGGCAAGAACCAGGTCCACCGCGCCGACGAGATTGAACGCCACGACGAAGAACCAGAACACCGGCCGCTTTCTTGCCGCGAGTAGCGCCAGCATGGCCAGCGCACCCGTTGCGAGGTCCCCATAGGCCGTGGGCACGGCGAAACTCGCGGGCAGATCGGGACTCACGACGCCCGGCAGCATGAAGACCAGCCCGAAGAAGCGGAAGCTGTGCAGCATGGCGATCGCGCGTTGCGCCTCGAATGGCTCCATCGACCTGAGCCGGGGCCAGACGTAGACGGTAAAACAAAGGAGCCACGCGACATACCCGAGCGCGAGATGCAAGCGAAAGATCGATTCCGGTGACATGTTGCCTCCTGCAAGGTGCGTTGCGATGTGCGGATGAAATGAAGGGAGCTCACGCGGCGCGGCGCCGGAACAATTGACGCAGCGAAAGCGCATGCAACAGGATCGAACTGGGCACGACGAACGCGGGCGTCAGTACATACGGGTACGTGCCCGCGTTGAGGCTCGGCATATCCGGCGCGATCAGCTGGAATCGGCCGGGCGCCGTGATCATCCCCAGGGTCACGGCAACGGCGAAATCGATCAGCCCGAAAATGTTCCAGGCGATGGCGGCCTTGTGCCCCTGCGCCGTGCCGCTTGCCACCGCGATGGCCGCCGGCACGGCGAACAGGCCCGTCAGCAGGTCGCCGGTGCCTGCCGGCAACGCGTCCACGCCGGCCATCGCGCCGTGCAGCCACGCAGCGATCGCCCAACTGCCGAACACGCGATAAAACTGCAGCGCAATGAGCCATGCGGCCGGCATCGCGTCGAGTACTTGCCCGATTCGCTTCGACATCAGCAATAGCGGCGCGCCGACCATCACAGGCAAAAATATCGCCAACGGCAGCATGGGCAACGGCGGCGGGACGGCGCTCAGTCGAAAGACGCCATGGATCGCCGCACTCCAGACGACTGCGAACCAAAGCGCATGCGCCATGAGAATCACGAGCCAGGTCGCGCGGCGCTGGCTCAGCGTCAGGCCGGTGCGCTCGAGGCCGAGCCACAATCCGAGCGCCATGAACATCTGGGCGACGAGCTGGTGCGCCGTGGTTTGAAAACCGCTGCCAGGGATCGCCGGCAGCCAGTACATCACGGCAATCCACAGCAACGTGACCGGCGCAATCCAGCGCAGGCTGCGCCAGGCCGGGCGCGGCGGGATGATGCCAACGGGAACGGCGGGCGTGCTCATCAGCGGTTCTCCAGATGAATGCCAGACTTCGCGGCGGATCCTGCCTGCGCGCGAGGCGATTTGCGCGCGTCATCGGCTGGCACGTTAGGTGTACCATCGTTTGCCGCGAGCAACTATTCATCACAATGTTGATGCGCTATGAAGCAGAACTTCACAGTCAGGCAAGGTGCGCTCGATGGCGTGGAGGCGTTTCTGAGCGTTGCGAGGCACCGCAGCTTTCGCAAGGCGGCGGCGGAGCTCGGGGTGACGCCTTCGGCTATCAGCCAGGCAGTGCGTGTGCTCGAAGAGCGCATCGGCGCGGCGCTGTTCGTGCGCACCACGCGCAGCGTCGGCCTGACCGAAGCCGGCGAACGGTTTCTTTCGCGCGCAAAACCCGCCTTCGAGGAACTGGTCGCCGCGAGCGAAGTCGCGCGCGACCTCGGGCAGCGCCCTACGGGTTTGTTGCGGCTCTCCGTGCCGCGCGCGGTCGTCCCACTGCTGCTCGAGCCGCTGCTCGCTTCGTTTTGCCAGGCTTATCCCGAAGTGGAGGTGGAAATCGCCGCGAGCAAGGAAGTGGTCGATCTCGCGGCGGAAGGCTTCGACGCCGGCATCCGGCTCGGACAGCTCGTCGCCGCCGACATGGTGGCGGTGCCACTGACGCCGCCGTTTCGTCTCGTTGTCGTAGGTAGTCCTGCCTACTTCTCCGGCAATAAACGGCCCCGCCACACGGACGATCTGCGCGAGCACGCCTGCTTGCGCTGGCGGCGCTCCAACGGCGCGCTGGCCTCATGGTCATTCGATGACCACGGGCACGCCATGGAAATCGCCGTCTCCGGACCGCTGATCGCCAGCGACTTCCCGACCATGATGGGCGCGGCGCTCGAAGGCATCGGCCTCGCGCAGCTACCCGAGCCGATGGTTTCCGATGCCGTGAAAGCGGGCAAACTCGTGCGCGTGCTCGACGCCTACGCGCCGATGCTGCCGGGCGTGTTTCTCTGCTATCCCAGCCGCCGGCAGATCATGCCCAAGCTGCGCGCATTCATCGACCATGTGAAAAGCCGCAAGGCGGGCGCGGGTCAAGCCAAAACCCGTTGAACCCGCCCGCGGCGCTTCGACGTCAAGCAATGCTTTCCCAGGCGCCCGAGCGGGCCGAGCGGAACACGGCGTCGATTACGCGCATGTTCGCGCAGGCATCTTCCAGCGCAATCGCCTGGGGCGTGCCGTTCAAAATCGCCTCGGCAAAAACCGACGCTGCCACGCCGTATTGATCGCATACCGGAAGCTCCAGCCAGCGATCGGCTTCTCCCTGCTTGCTCAACAAGAGCCGTGTAGGCCGGTCATTCGGCGCATTGAATGGAATCTCGACCTCGACGCGCCCGGTCGCGCCGTGAAACTGCATGCGCTGGTAGGGATGAATCTGGGTGGAGTAAAAGAAGCTCGCTTGCACGCCGTCGAAATCCATGAGCACGGAGCCTAGACGGTCCACTTCGAACGACGGGTCGCGCTCCACGAGCGCGACCACGCGCTTCGGCTCCCGCCCGAGAATGAGGCGCGATGTCGTGATCGGATAACAGCCGATGTCCAGCAAGCCGCCGCCGCCCATATCGCTATGGTTGCGAATGTCCTGCGCATTGGTGTTGTAGTAGGTAAAGCCGCCTGTCACCGCCCGCAATTCGCCTATGGCGCCCTCTTCGATCAACGCCTGCACCTTCAGCCACTGCGGATGCGTACGAACCATGAAGGCTTCCTGGATATACCGCCCGCTCTTGTCGCGCGCGGCGATCAATCGTTGCGCCTGTTGCGCATCGAGCCCGATCGGCTTTTCGCACAGCACATGCTTGCCCGCCTCGACGGCCTTGATCGTCCACTCCACATGAAGATGATTGGGCAACGGGATATAGACCGCATCGATTTCCGGGTCTGCCAGCAGCGCCTCGTAACTGTCGTACGCCTGCGCGAGTCCGTATTTCGCCGCGGCAGCCTGGGCCTTCTGTGCTGAACGCGAAGCAATCGCTTTAACGCGGCACTTCGGCGCGTGGTGCATGGGCACGACGACCTTGTCGTTGATCTTCGACGTACCCAGGATACCCCAGACGATTTCATCCTTTGCCATGACGTTCCCTTTGGATTCGATTATGCGATGCCCGGAATGGACTGAATGGAACTCACTCTTAACGAGCGCTCCACCGCGAACCGTGAACACTCGAATGCAGGAGTCTACACCCGCGAAAACCCTCACTTCACGCGTCCGCAAACGTGTCTTGCAACAACTGATAACAACTGACGGCAAGATGAAAGCACGCCGTCACGAGAGATTCGCCTTCCAGCCCCACATTGCTCGGGCTGTGCGCAGGTCCCCACAAATGCAATACAAAAACGAGGTGAAAGATGGAGAATACGAGCCGGTGGTCGCGGTTAGGCGCAGTCGTTGGCGCGGGTGCAATGGCACTTGCGGGTGTGCACACAACGGCTTACGCAGGAGAAATGAAGGACGTGAAGCACGTCCTGCTCATCAGTTTCGACGGCCTGCACGAACAGGACGTAGCCCGTTGCATCGGCAGCAATTCGTGCCCCAACCTCGCGCTGCTCGCGAAGTCGGGCGTGACCTACACGAACGCCCACACGCCGCATCTGTCCGACTCGTTCCCGGGCCTCACGGCGCTGGTCACGGGCGGCTCGCCGAAGAGCGCGGGCCTCTTCTATGACGTGTCATATGACCGTACGCTCTACGCACCGCTCGATTCGCAGTGCAAGGGCCCGCAAGGCTGGAACGTCGTGTTCGATGAAACGACCGGCATCGACGGAGAGAACGGCGGCGCGCTGATTCACCTCGACGGCGGCGGCGCGTTCAATCCGCAAGCCATTCCCTACGCGAAGGTCAACGGCGTTTGCACGCCCGTGTACCCGCACAATTACATCAAGACGAACACCGTCTTCGAAGTCATCAAGCAGAACATCCACGGCGCGCGCACCGCGTGGGCGGACAAGCATGCGTGGGGCTATGACTGGGTCAACGGTCCGTCGGGCAAGGGCGTGGACGATCTGGCGCGCACCGAGATCAACTCGATCGATCCGAAGACCGGCACGTATTATCTGGACACCTACACGCATACCGAAGTCTTCGACAACATCCACGTGCAGGCGCTGATCAACGAGATCGACGGCCTCGACTCGACGGGCAAGACGAGCGCGCCGGTGCCCACGATGTTCGGCACGAACTTCCAGACGCTTAGCGTCGCGCAGAAGTCGCCTGTGGCGAAACAAGGCGGCTATCTCGACGCCGACTTCACGCCGGGCCCGCAGGTCGCCGCGGCCATCACGTATCTGGACAACTCGCTCGGCCGCGTGGTGCAGGAACTGAAGCAGCGCAATCTGTACTCGTCGACGCTCATCATCGTGACGGCCAAGCACGGCCAGTCGCCGACCGATCACTCGAAGCTGGTGAAGAACGGCGACACGCTCACGAAGCTGCTCGAAGCCAACAACTATCTGGACTCGACCGGCAACTTCGGCCAGAACAACACGAAGACGGGCAACCTGAACGACGGCTCGGGCCTCTCGGGCACGGGCATGGTGCAGACCGACGACGTTGGCCTGATCTGGCTGCGCGATCAGAGCCAGAAGGACGCCGTGGTGAAGACGCTGCAGGCGAACCTGAGCTGTAACGCGCCGGGCATTTGCGCGGATGGCCCGCAGGCGTACATCCTCACGGGCGACCGCCTTGCGGACTGGTTCGGCAATCCGTCGAACGGCCGCACGCCGGATATCATCGTGCAGCCGAATCCGGGCGTGATCTATACGTCGAGCACGGCGAAGGATGAAGAGCACGGCGGCAACGCGCCCGACGACAGCCACCTCGGTCTCGTCGTGTCGTTCCCCGGTATTCACCACGCCGGCCGTACGGACGACCACTACGTCTTCACGACCCAGGTCGCACCGACGATCCTGAGCGCGCTCGACCTGGATCCGCATCTGCTGCACGCGGTTCAGCTCGAAGGCACGCATCGCCTGCCGGGGCTGGGTCTCGACGAGAAGTAAGGCGTGGCTGGCTGCGGCAGTCATCGGAGGTTCGATGGCTGCCGCGTCGGCGGCCCGCTCAAACCGTCTGCAAGCCCTCGATATCGCAGATGCGGATCAGCTTGCCCTGCGCGTCGATGAGGCCACGCTTCTGGAAGCGCGACAAGATCCGGCTCACGGTTTCGAGCGTGATGCCCAGGTAGCTGCCCATGTCCTCGCGTGACATGCGCAGACGGAACTCGGCCTGCGAATAACCGCGCTGCCAGTTGCGCGACGACACGTCGAGCAGGAAGGCGGCCACGCGTTCTTCGGCGGTGAGCGAGCCCAGCACCATCATCTGCGAGGCTTCCTGGTTGAACTGGTCGCCCATGAGCCGGTGCAGCCGGTCCTGCATCGTGCCGCTTTCGCGGCACAAGCCCTTGAGCGCCGCGTAGGGAAGCGTGCAAATCGAGCTGTCTTCGAGCGCAACGGCGCTGAACGCGTGCACGTCGGTGGCGATGCCGTCGAGCCCCAGCGCGTCACCCGCGAGACGCAGCCCGGTGATCTGCTCGCGGCCGTCGCGGTTGACGATCAGCGTCTTGAGCGAGCCGGAGCGCACGGCGTACAGGCTGTCGAAGCGGTCGCCCGAGCGATACAGGGCCTCGCCACGGCGCACCTTGCGCGCCCCGCAGATCAGCGCCTCGAGCTTCGGCAGGTCTTCTGCCGGCAGACCCTGCGGCATGCAAAGATGGCGCATCGCGCACCCCGAACAGCGTGCGCTGGGTGGCGTTCCGGTGAGAGGAGCGCGGCTGCTTTGGCGCACGACGATAGCCGATCCTGCGACGGGTGAGAGCATCGAACGACTCCTTCTTTAACATTTTTTAAGATTTCGACGCATTGTCACACCATGCGCGTGCGTCAACGTGGTGGCAAAATGCCGCGCACTAGAACCGCGGGCTTTTGAGCCTTGTCAGGCAACGGTTTCACGGCCTATTGCGCAAGCGCAAGCGACCGAAAAGCAACACCTGCGCAAGCCCAGCGGGAACAAAAAAGCCGCCGTACTGGCGTACGGCGGCTCGTGGCATTGAACCGTCAACGGTTGACACGCCTCGCGGCTTACCCCGCCACCAGGCTGCGCTCGGCCACCTCGTCCACGGCCTGTCTGACGACGCCGACGATCTCGTCGGCGTCGGTGCGCGTCATGACGAGCGGCGGCGCGAAGCCCAGGATGTCGCCATGCGGCATGGCGCGCGCGATCACGCCACGCTCCAGCGCCGCCGCCGAAACCTTCGGCCCGATCTTCAGCGCCGGGTCGAACGGCTTGCGCGCTTCCTTGTCGGCCATGAATTCCAGCGCCGCCAGCATGCCCACGCTGCGCACCTCGCCCACGAGCGGATGCGCGCCGAACGCCTCGCGCAGCTTCGCGCCGAAGTACGAGCCGACCTGCGCCGCGTTCTCCACGAGCTTTTCACGCTCGAGGATCGCCAGATTGGCAAGCGCGGCGGCGGCACACACCGGGTGTCCCGAATAGGTCCAGCCGTGGCCCATCGGCCCGTGCTCCTGCGAGCCGCGCGCGATCACGTCCCAGACCTTCTCGCCCACGATCACGCCGGAAAGCGGCGCATATGCGCTCGTGAGGCCCTTCGCGACCGTGATGAGATCCGGCTCGATGCCGAAGTGCTGCGCGCCCATCTTCGAGCCCAGACGCCCGAAACCGCACACCACCTCGTCGGAGATCAGCAGGATGTCGTGCTTGCGCAGCACCGCCTGAATGGCCGGCCAGTAGCCTTTGGGCGGCTCGATGATGCCGCCCGTGCCCATCACCGGCTCGGCGATGAACGCGGCAACCGTGTCCGCGCCTTCACGCGCGATCAGCTTTTCGAGCTCTTCCACGCAGTACGCGACGAACTGCGCCTCGTTCATGCCCGCGGGCGCCTTGCGATACCAGTGTGGGCAGACCGTATGCTTCACGCGATCGATCGGCAGATCGAAATGCTGATGGAAGCTCGGCAAGCCGGTGAGGCTGCCCGTGACGATGCCCGAGCCGTGATAGCCGCGGTCGCGCGAGATGATCTTCTTCTTGTTCGGGCGGCCCAGCACATTGTTGTAGTACCAGACGATCTTGACCTGCGTTTCGTTCGCATCCGAACCGGACATGCCGTAGTACACCTTCTTCATGCCGGCAGGCGCCCAGTCGATGATGCGCGACGACAGCTCGATGATCGCATCCGACGAATGGCCCACATAGGTGTGGTAGTACGCGAGCTGCTTCGCCTGCTCGTACATGGCGTCCGCAACTTCGGTGCGGCCGTAGCCGATGTTCACGCAGTAAAGACCCGCGAAGGCGTCGATATACTGCTTGCCCTGATGGTCCTCGATGCGGATGCCCTTGCCGCCGCGCACGATCTTGCCCGGCAGCGCGCCGCTCTCGTGATCGTAGGCGTGCGTGGACGGGTGCATGAAGTGCGCGCGGTCCTGCTCGAAGAGTGCGTCGATACGTTGAGTCATGTTGTCCTCCTGATTCCGGTTCAGGCCATGGCCGCGAGCGGCAGGCCGAGATTGCCAAGACAAAAATATTTGGTTTCCACGAAGGGCTCGAAGCCCTCCGCGCCACCTTCGCGGCCCAGGCCCGAGGCCTTCATGCCGCCGAATGGAATGGGTGCGCCCGTGAACTTCACGCCGTTCACCGAGACCATCGCGAAGTCGAGCCGCCGCACCAACTGGAAGATCGTGTCCATGCGCGTCGCGCACACGTAGGCCGCGAGGCCGTATTCCGTGTCGTTCGCCTTGGCGATCGCTTCGTCGAGCGTGTCGAACGCGCAGACTGCCGAAATGGGCGCGAAGTTTTCCTCGTCGTACACGCGCATGCCGGGCGCGGCATCCGCGATCACGGTGGGCTCGTAGTACCAGCCGCCCAGCGCATGCGGCTGGCCGCCCGCCACGATGCGCGCGCCCTTCTCGCGCGCATCGGCCACGCGCTGTGCGGTGCTGTCGAACGCGACCTGGTGCATGAGCGGGCCAATATCCACGTCTTTCTCGAATGCGGGGCCGGTCTTGAGCTCGCGCACCGCTGCCGCATAGCGCTCGACGAACGCTTCGTACAGCGACCGTGCCAC
The DNA here is from genome assembly GCF_040948675.1 of Paraburkholderia sp. BR14312. Classification (NCBI taxonomy): domain Bacteria; kingdom Pseudomonadati; phylum Pseudomonadota; class Betaproteobacteria; order Burkholderiales; family Burkholderiaceae; genus Paraburkholderia; species Paraburkholderia sp. BR14312. The sequence continues at coordinate 398,844 of NZ_JBFPKI010000006.1, read as the reverse complement.
GAAAATACGGTTCGCCGCGCAGCAGTCCTGGCCCGAAGTCTGGAATTTCGCCCCCACGGCAATCCTTACGGACTGCTCGAGATCGGCGTCTTCCGTGACGATGAACGGTGCATTGCCGCCGAGTTCGAGCGCGACCTTCTTGATGCCCGCACGCGCCGCCGTCTGCGTGACCAGCGAGCCCACGCGCGTCGATCCCGTGAAACTCACGGCACGCACGCGCGTGTCGCCAACCAGCGTTTCCATCGCCATTTGCGGCTCGCCGAGCACCACGTTGTAGACACCAGCCGGAAAGCCGGCCTCCTCCGCGAGTTGCGCCAAAGCGAGCGCCGAATACGGTGTTTCGTGCGCGGGCTTGACGACGACCGTGCAGCCGGCGGCGAGCGCGGCGGCGGCCTTGCGGGTGATCATCGCCACCGGAAAATTCCATGGCGTGATGAGCGCCGCGACGCCCACCGGTTCCATCACCGTGCCCAGATGCGCGCCGTCGATATGGGTGGGAATCGTACGGCCTGCCAGGCGTTTCGCCTCGTGCGCATACCACTCGACGAAGCTCGCCGCATAGCGGATTTCGCCGCGCGATTCGGCCAGCGGCTTGCCCTGCTCCAGCGAGAGCAGCGCCGCCAGATCCTCCTGGTGCCGCACGATCCGCTCGTGCCAGCGCAGGAGCGCCGCGCTGCGCTGCGTTTGCGAAACCCAGCGCCACGATTCGAAGGCGCGCTGGGCGGCGTCGACTGCACCGGTGATCTGCGCGCGCACGAGCATAGGCACGTGGCCGATCACCGACTGGTCCGCAGGGTTCTGCACGGCCACGGTGGCCGCGCTGTCGCTATGTACCCAGCGGCCGTCCACGTAGCACAGCGATTTGAACAGAATGGGGTGTCGTGGCAGCATCTCGCCTACTCCTTGTCAGGTCTGTCGACATGCATTCCATTCTGGGGCCGGCGGCGTCGCGATTTTTTCGGTTTTCGGCCCCGCGCACTTGCGGTTTCTTTTGAACCACCCCGCGCGGGCACGAAAAATTCATGCGCTTTCCAGGGTCCACGCTGGCGCGTGACTCGGTGCACACTTCACCACCTTTGTCACGATGTAGGTGAAGTAGCGCTCGATCCCGAGATCCTCCATCAGCAGCGCGTCGATAAAGCGCTGGTAATGGTCGATGTCGCGCGCCATCACGTGCAGCACGTAGTCCACGCCGCCGCCTGTGGCATAGCACTGCATGACTTCTTCGGCCGCGCTCACGCGTTCTTCGAAGCGTCGCATCTCGGGCGCGGTATGGCGCGATAGCGTCACTTCCACGACGATACGGCTGCCACGCATCGCGCCGACCCAGTCCACCTCGGCGTGGTAGCCGCGTATCACGCCGCTTTCCTCGAGCTTGCGCACGCGTTCCCAGGCAGGCGAAATGGAAAGGTTGACCTCTTCGGCGAGCTTCGATTTCGTAATGCGGCCATCGCGCTCGAGGATGCGCAGGATGGCCAGATCGTAACGGTCGAGCTTGATCACGGCGTGCTCATGCCGCGACGGGTAGGTTGCGTTCGACCACGTCGGCAACCACGGCCACGGTGTCGCCCGCCTGCACGAGGCCGGGGAAATGGCGCGCAGCTAACAGCCCCCCGCATTGCGCGCGATATTCCACGGCGCGCCCTCCGGTTCGGTCGATGTCGTGCACGCGCGCGAGCACGTCGCCCGCCTCGACGGCATCGCCGAGATCGCGGCACATCTCGAGCATGCCGCGATGCTCGCTCGTGGTGTAGCAGGTGCCGTCGGGCATGTCGAGCAAGGTGGTCGTGCGCGGACCCCCACTGCGCTCGCTGGCCTTGCGCTCGATGACGCCGGCGTGCGCAAGAAAGCCGCGCACGCCGCGATCCGCAATCGCCACGCTCTGCGCGGTGGACGTGCCGCCACCACCCAGCTCGGTCGAAACGAACACCTTGCCCGCTTCCTCCACCGCGCTGTCGAACAGGCCCACGCTATCGAGTTCCAGCATGCGCATGGAGTACGGCGCGCCGAACGCACGCATCGCACGCTCGCAACGTGCCTGCTGATCACCATCGGGCAGCACATGAATCGCCGCGAACGGCACGAAGTCGAGCGTGCGCCCGCCCGCGTGAATATCGAGCACGTAATCGGCGCGCGCCAGCAACTCACGCTGGAAGTAGTCGGCGATCTTTTCGGTCACGCTGCCATCGGGGCGACCTGGAAAGCTGCGGTTCAGATTGCCCGCATCGATCGGCGAGGTGCGCGTGCCCGCACGAAACGCGGGATAGTTCATGTACGGCACGATGATCACGCGGCCATTCACGTCCGCGGCCTGCAACGAGCCCGCCAGCTTGGCGAGCGCGATCGGGCCTTCGTATTCGTCGCCGTGATTGCCGCCCGTGAGCAGCACCGTCGGCCCCTCGCCGTGCTTGACCACGGTAAGCGGAATCATGATCGCGCCCCACGCGGAATCGTCGCGCGAATAAGGCAGCCTCAAAAAGCCGTGTTGCACGCCATTGGCGTCGTAATCGACGGTCGGCGTAATCGGTGACGCACGCATCGGCCCTACTCCTTCACGAACAGTTTGCGCGGCGTGGTGCAAAACGCTTCGACGCCGGTTTCAGTGATCAGAATGCTTTCGGTGATCTCGAGGCCCCAATCGTCGAGCCACAGCCCCGGCATGAAGTGAAACGTCATGCCGGGTTCGAGCACCGTGCGGTCGCCCGGACGCAGGCTCATGGTGCGCTCGCCCCAGTCGGGCGGAAAACTCGCGCCGATGGGGTAGCCGCAGCGGCTGTTCTTCTCGATGCCCGACTTGCTCAGCACTGCAAAGAACGCATTGGCGATGTCCTCGCACACGTTGCCGGGCTTCGCGGCGGCAAGGCCGGCCTCGATGCCTTCCACCACGGCTTTCTCCGCATCGAGAAAGTGCTTTGGCGGCTTGCCGAGATAGACCGTGCGCGACTGCGGGCAGTGATAGCGGTGGTAGCAGCCCGCGATCTCGAAGAACGTGCCCGCGTTCGCCGCGAATACCGAATCGTCCCACGTGAGGTGCGGGGCGGCGGCATCGGCGCCGGTGGGCAGGAGCGGCACGATGGCGGGATAGTCGCCGCCGTGGCCCTCCACGCCGGTAATGCCCGCCTCATAGATCTGCGCAACGAGGTCGCACTTCCTCATGCCCGGCTCGACCACATCGAGAATGCGCGCATGCATCTTCTCGACGATGCGCGCCGCGACGCGCATGTACTCGATCTCGCGCGGCGACTTCACCGCGCGTTGCCAGTTCACGAGCGCGGTGGCGTCCACCCAGCGCGCCCTGGGCAAATGGCGCTGGAGCGACGCGTAGGCCGCCGCACTGAAGTAGTAGTTGTCCATCTCCACGCCGATGCGCAGCGTGTCCCAGCCGTGCGCGGCGATGACTTCCGTGCTCAGATAGTCCATGGGGTGACGCACGGGAGACTGAACGTAATGATCAGGATAACCGATGATATTGCCGTGCGACATGAACGCCGTGCGCTTCGCGCCGTTCGCGTCCTGGCCGCGACCGAACCAGACGGGTTCGCCGTCCATGGTCAGCAGCACGCATTGATGGACATAGAACGACCAGCCGTCGTAGCCGGTCAGCCAGTTCATGTTGGTCGGGTCCGTGACGATCAGCAGATCGATGCCTTCGTCCTGCATCGCGCGGCGCGTCTTCGCAATGCGCGCGTCGTATTCGCTGCGTGCGAACACGAGGCGCGGCGCCACCTCACTCTTTTCAGTTGCTGCGGACATCTTTCCCTCTCAAGGCGTGACTGCGTTGTGAAACACCGCGCCCGCACCGGTCGCGCGGGCGCGCTGCAAGGCGAGAACGGCAATGGCGGTGTCCTGCGCCCCGGTGCCGGTGAGGTCGCAGATCGTGATGTCGTTGGCACTTACGCGGCCCTCGCGGCGGCCCGCGATCACTTCGCCCAGCTCCGCGAAGCCGCGATCGGGCGCGACCTTGTGCGCTTCGATCGCGTGCCTGAGTTCGCCGAGCACGCGCGTTTGCTGCAAGCGGTCGCAGACATAGCGCGCCGATTCGAACACCGAGGGTGCGAGTTCGTTCTTGTACTCGGCGTCGGAGCCCATGGCCGTGAGGTGCAGACCGGCGTGCAGGTCCGCCGCGTGCACGAGCGGTGTGCGGCTGGGGGTGGTCGTCACGGCCACGTCGGCTTGCGCGAGTGCGTCGTGCACCGAAGCGGCGACGCGAGCGCGCACGCCGTGGCGGCGTTCGGCGTCGGCGGCGAAGACCGAAGCGCGCGCCGCATCGCGGGCCCAAACGCTCACGCTGTCGATCTTGCGCACCAGCATGAGCGCATCGAGTTGCAGGCACGCCTGCTCACCCGCGCCGATGATCGCCGCATGGCGCGCATCGGGACGCGCAAGCCAGCGCGCGGCCACGGCGCCCGCCGCGGCTGTGCGCACGGCAGTCAGATAACCGTTGTCGAGCAGCACGGCCTCGGTAAGACCCGTGCGCGCAGAGAGCACGAGCATCAGCCCGTTCAGGCTCGGGAGGCCCAACGAGGGATTGTCGAAAAAGCCGGGGCTGATCTTGATGGCGAACTGTTCGAAGCGTGGCAGATACGCCGTTTTCACATCGACCTCGCCATGCCGCTCGGGCAGCGCGAGATTGAGAATGGGCGGCATGACAACGGCTTCGGTTGCGAGCGCAACGAATGCGGATTCGACTTGATCGACGGCCGCAAGATCGAGCGGGACGAGTTCGCGCAGTTGCTGTGCGCCCAGCAACGTAACCTGCGGCAACTCAGGTGACAACTCGGAATGCATTTCAAACCTCCGTCACGAGACGGCGGTGCACCGTCATGTCGATGTTCGCGCCGCTCACGACGATCACGAGCGGGCCTTTGCTGCGCTCGATGTGCCCGTCGAGCAGCGCCGCCATGCCCATCGCGCCCGCGCCTTCCACCACGAGGCGTTCTTCGCGGTACGCATGGGCCACGCCGTGCGCGATCGAAGGCTCGCCGAGCAGGATGACTTCATCGGCCAACGCGCGAGTCAGCGCGAAGGTGTGGCGATTGTCGAGACCAATGCCGCCGCCCAGCGAATCGGCCAATGTTTCGCTTTCCTCAACGTCGACGGGATGGCCCGCCGCGAGGCTCGCATGCATGGCCGCGCCGCGCGCCATCGAAACGCCGATGGCGCGCACGTCCGGCCGGATCTGCTTCGCCGCAAACGCTGCGCCGCTGAACAGTCCGCCGCCCGAAAGCGGCACCACGAGGGTCGCGGTGTCGGGCAGCGCTTCGAGAATTTCGAGGCCGATGGTGGCCTGCCCGGCGATCACGTGCAAGTCGTCGAACGGCGGCACGAACGCATAGCCTTCTTCGCGCATGAGGCGTTGCGCTTCGATCTGCGCTTCGTCCTGGCTCTTGCCCGCGATCACCACGCGCGCGCCCAGCGCAGCCACGGCTTCGACCTTGTTGGGCGGCACGAGCGACGACATGCAGACGGCCGCCTCCATGCCGAGCGCGTGTGCCGCATACGCGAGTGCACGGCCATGATTGCCGGTGGACGCGGTGACGACGCGCTTCACGCCCGACTCGGCGAGATGCGCCACCGCGTTGGTCGCGCCGCGCAACTTGAAGCTGCCCGTGGGCTGCACGGTTTCGAGCTTGAAGTAGACCGGCACGCCCACGCGCGCCGACAACGTGGGAGACGCCACGAGCGGGGTCTGCACTACGCGGCCGGCGAGCCGCTGGCGCGCGCGGTAGACATCGGCAAGTGAAAGTGACGAAAACGAAAGCGACGACATGAAATGCACGTTCCTTCCAGTGAATCTGTGCAATCCAGTCTAATGAGCCAAAACGGGCTTTCTAATGTCCTGGTACAATCCGCGCGCCCGGATGGGCAGACGCAACGTCTAGTTGAAATCGTGCACGTGCGGATACTGCTCGAACACGCCCGCCATGGTCTGCAGCGCGTTGCGGCACGCGGTGTCCGACGCTTCCGCGCCAAGGCTGATGCGCACCGCATTGGGACGCGCTGTGCCGCCCACGAGAAATGGGTCCGGCGAAGTCACGGCAATCTGGCGATTGCGCAATTCGCGCACGAGGCGGTCCGCCTGCCAGTAGTCGGGCACGCGCAGCCAGGCGGACAGCGCGTTGGGATGCGCGCCGAGCACATAGTCGCCCAACGCCTCGCGCACCATCGCCTGGCGCGCGGCGAGCCGCTCCCGCTGCAGTTCCACGAGGCGCCGCGCGGTGCCGTCCATGATCCAGCGCGTGGCAATCTCCGCAATCGGCGAGGTCGCCATCCAGCTGCTCACGCGCAACACGCTTTCCACGCGCAGCGCAAGGCGGCGCGGCATGGCGAGATAGCCCGTGCGCAGACCGGTGAGCACCGACTTGGTCATGCTCGTGCAATAGAACGCCAGCTCGGGAATCAGGCTCGCGACAGGCGTGTTGGCTTTCGCGGGCAGCGCGCCATACACATCGTCCTCGATCACGTACACGCCATAGCGCTCCGCAATGCGCGCAATCGCGCGGCGCCGCGAATCGGGCAAGACGGCCATGGTGGGATTGTTGAAGGTCGGCGTGCACACGAGCGCGCTCACGCGCTCGCTGTCGCACATCTCCTCGAAATGCTCGGGACGGATGCCGTACTCGTCGATTTCGAGCCCCTTGAGCGTGAAGCCCAGCACGTTTGCCGAGCCGATTACGCCGTGGTCCGTGAGGCTTTCGCAGAGCACCGTGTCTCCGGGGCCCACCGTGGACGCGAGCGCGAGGAAAATGCCGTGCGCCGCGCCATTGGTGATGAGGAGCGATTCGGGTTTCACCGGCATGTTGAGCGAGGCGAGCCACGCCGCGCCTGCCTGGCGATGATGCTCGAAGCCCGCGATGGGGCGAAACGAGCGAATCCACGGTTGATCGTCCAGCGTGGCGAGCGTGGCGCACACATCACGCCACGCGGCGTCGTGCTGCGGCGTGTGAACGATGCGCGCAATGGAAAAGTCGACGATCTCGCGCTCGGCCGTGTCGAGAATATAGTTCGACATCGACTCGGTCACGCGCGCGGCGACGAAGCTGCCGCGCCCGACCTCGCAGCGAATCAGGCCCTGTCTTTCGAGTTCCTTGTAGGCATTGGTGACCGTCTGCACGCTCACGCCCAGTTCCGCGGCCACCTCGCGCTGCGGTGCGAGGCGCACGCCGGAAACGAGCGCGCCGCGCTCGATGTCCTGTGCAATCGCCTTGACCAGCCGTTTGTATTTGGACTCTGCGCCGTGCGCGGCCCCGACCGCGTCACGCCACTCGCCCGAAATCGTCGCCCACGCCATCTCGATCCGCTCCTCGGTAAGCGTTCATGGTCGCTCAGAAACGGGGCGGAAAATTATTGTCTCAGGACAATTGCGGGTAAAAAAAGGACAATCAGCGCGCCGCGCTCGCGCTGCGCCAGCGAACCCACTTCGGAGGCGACGAGCTGGCGAGCCTGGTTGGCATCTGACGATAAGCTTTCACTTCGCGCCGAGTTGTTTCCACATAGCGGCCGTAATCCGTTGGCGCGCCTTTTCGTAGCCGCTCCACGGATCGGCGCGCAGCGCTTCGAGCCGCCCGCGCACGTTCGCGACATTCCACTGGTCGCCGCTTGTGAGCGTGTGCAGTTCGTCCCAGTCGACCGGCACCGATACGCCAAGACCGGGCCGCGCCCGCGGCGCATAAGCCGCAGCTGTGCTCGCGCCGCGGTTGTTGCGCAAATAATCCACGAAAATCCGGCCCTTGCGGTTCTGCGCCCCCATCTTCGCGCTGAAGCGCTCGGGCAGCGTCGCCGCCATGTGGCCCGCCACCGCGCGCGCGAAGTCCTTCGCCTCGTCCCAGCCGGCATGGCGCGTGAGCGGCACCACCAGGTGCAGGCCCCGTCCGCCGCTCGTCTTGCACCATGCCCGTAGGCCCAGCGCCTCGAGCAGTTCGCGCGTGAGCTGCGCGGCCTCGAGCATGCGCTCCCAACCGAGCGAGGGATCGGGGTCCAGGTCGAAGACGATGCGGTCGGGCTTTTCGATGCTTGCCGCGAGCGCATTCCAGGTGTGCAGTTCGATCGTATCCATCTGCGCGGCGCCGACCAGCGCTTCGGTGGAATCGAGCGTGAGCAGAGGTGCATGGCCTGGATCGAGACCGGCGTGCTGCGTGGCATGGGGAATCTGCAACGCTTTGGCGTGTTTCTGGAAAAACAGCTCGCCTCCCACGCCCTTGGGCGCACGCGCAAGCGCAACGGGGCGCCCTTGCACGTGCGGCAGCAGCCATGCGGAAATCGCTTCGAAGTACTCAACGAGATCGATCTTGCGCAGTCCGCTTTGCGCGTCGATCACCCGCTCGGGATGGGTGATTCGCACGCCGGCGACTTCGGCTTCGTCGTGCGCGGCCCGGCGCGTGCGGCTCACAGTCTTTGGTGCGTCCGTCGAGGCTTGCTTCGCGACCTTCTTTTCGCGTTGGTTCGCCACCGCCTGCAAGGGCGTCGGCTGCCCTTCGCGCACGATGTCCTTTGCGGGCTTGTCCTCGCGCAGTCCGACGAACGACGCCTGGCGCACCACGCCCGCGCTCGTCCATGTCTTGAAGCGCACCTCCGCCACGAGTTCGGGCCGCACCCAGTGCACGCCCGCGCGACGCTCGGCCGCCGGCACCGCCGCGAACGGCGAGTTCTGGCGCTCGCGCGCACGCAGTTCGCCCGCCATCGCTTCGAGCCGCGCCGCGTCGAAACCCGTTCCCACTTTGCCGGCATATTGCAACGCGCCATCGTCGCCATACACGCCGAGCAGCAGTGCGCCGAACCCCTCGCGGCTGCCCTTCGGTTCCGTATAGCCGCCGATCACGAATTCCTGGCGCCGCGAGCAGCGCAGCTTGAGCCACGCTGCGCTGCGCGTGGACGTGTAGCGACTATCGCGCCGCTTGGCGACGAGTCCTTCGAGATTCGCCTCGCAGGCGGCTTCGAGCAGGGCCTGCGGTTCGCCCTCGAAGGCCGCCGAAAAGCGCAGCGCATCGTCAGGCTTTTGTGCGAGCAGCGCCGAGAGCTTATTGCGGCGCGCCTCGAGCGCCACGCCGCGCAAGTCCGCGCCGTCTAGCCAAGGCAGATCGAAGAGCCAGAACGTGATGTCGCCCGCACGGCCCGCGTCGAACGCGTTCTGCAACGCCTGGAAGTTGGGCACGCCCGCCGCGTCGAGCACAACGGCCTCGCCGTCCAGCCACGCCGATTCGACCTTCAGCGCGCGCAGCGCTTGCACCTGACGCGGAAACTTCGCTGTCCAGTCGTTGCCGGTGCGGGTAAAGATGCGCACATCGCCCTTGCCGCGCGCGTGGCGGTCGATGCGCGCGAGCACGCGGTAGCCGTCGAACTTCATTTCGTAGAGCCAGTTGTCGCCGTGCGGGGGAGCGTCGACCGGCGTAGCAAGTTCCGGGGCAAGTGTCTCTGGCATCGATGCGCGCACTGCGCCTTCCAGTGCCGTGGCTGCCTCCTGCTTCGCGGCCCGGTTGCCCGCGCGGGCGCCCTTTTTTGATGTTTTCGACGTATTCGACGTAGCAGGTTCGTCCTCGACTACATGGAATTCGTCTTCAGGCATGGCCTCGTCGTCGCGCTGCTTGATCAGCAACCAGCTCTCCTGTTTGCCGTCGTGCATGGGACTCCGCACGAGCGCCCAGCCGCCGTGCAGCCGCTCGCCCTCCAGCGTGAATTTGAGCTTGCCTTGCGCATACCCTTCGCGCGCGCCGCGCAAACCGCCCTCGGGGCGCCACACACCGTGGTCCCAGATCGCCACCGTGCCTGCGCCATAGCTGCCTTCGGGAATGCGCCCTTCGAACGAGCCATATTCGAGCGGATGATCCTCCACATGCACGGCGAGCCGTTTCACCGTCGGGTCGAGGCTCGGGCCCTTGGGAATAGCCCACGACTTGAGCGTGCCGTCCAGCTCGAGGCGAAAGTCGTAGTGCAGCCGCCGCGCATCGTGACGCTGTATCACGAACGATCCTTCACCCTCTCGCGGTTTCGCGCTGCGTCGCGCAGTGCGACCACGCGGCTCCGGGGTTTCATCGAAGCGGCGCTTCTGTTCGTAGACTTCGAGTTTGTGCTTCATCGTTCACCCTTGTTGCGCTCTCTGAGCCGCATTTGCGTTCATCATGCCGCGCGCCGTCCGCGCTTCGGCGCCGTTTTCCGCGGCGGCGCACTCGCGCCGCGCTCGCTGCGCTTGCCGAGACTCCGCTTGAGCAACTCGGAAAGGTCGACGATATTCGCGCCGCGCCGCTCGGGCGCGGGTGCCGCAACGGGCGTGAGTTCGTGCGCCTTGCCTTCGCGCGCCTTGCGCCCGGCCAGTTCGAGAATCGCGTCGAGGTAGGTGTCGCGATACGTTTCGGGGTCCCAGTCCGTGCTCATGTCGTCGATGAGCTTGCGCGCCATTTGCAGTTCCTGTGTGCTCACGCCCGCGGCTTTTGCACTGCTGGGCAGCCGCTTCACCGCATCGAACTCGCGCACCTCGGTGGCCCACCGCAGCGTTTGCAGCGCAAGCGCGGGGCCCACCGCCACGAGCGCCGCGAGATGCTGCCGGCTGTGCAGCACGACGCTCGCAATGCCGAGCTTGCCGCTCGCCGCGAGCGCGTCGCGCAAGAGCGCGTAGGTCTTGCCCGCGCGCTTATCGGGGGCGAGCCAGTACGGCGTGTCGAGGTAGAGAAAGGAGACCTGCGACGCCTCGACGAACGCGAGCAGCTCGACCGTCTGCGTCGATTCGGGACTCGCGGCCTTGATCTCCTCGTCGGACATCACCACGTAGGCGCCTTTTTCATACTCGTAGCCGCGCACGATGTCGGCGTGCTGGACCGCCTTGCCCGTGCGCTTGTTGATCTGCTGATAGCCGACTGGGTCCAGCGTGCGCCGATCGAGCAGGTTGAAGCCGGTACGCTCGCTCTGCGTAGCCGGGAACACTTCGACCGGCACATACACGAGCCCGAAGGTGATGGCGCCTTTCCATATCGCGCGTGGCATGCTCGCATCCTCCTCGCCTTCCGTATCGTGCGGCCATCACGCAAATACAATGCCCGCCGCCCTTGCGGCCCGTTCAGAAGTGCGCTGTGTTCAAAGGGACGCAACAAAACGTGCTGGCATCTCCCGGTTTTTATCTACGGGAATACGCGATGCTTACCCGCAAACACAATGGGCTCCACCTGCGTTAGCAACTTTGCACCGAAGATGCGAACGCCGGGGCGGCGGACGACTAAAGCGGAGGCAGCATGCAAGACAACGGCGCACCTGCGCTCACGGTCGAGGAAACGCTGATCACCGAAGCCCTGGTGAACCGCCCGAACCGACTGCCCGACTACCAGGGCGAGAGCCGTGCGCTTGCTGCGCTCGCGCATGAAATGGCGAACAATCCCTCAGGTGTGCTGCCTATGCTCGCGCGGCTCGCCCTCACGCTTTGCCGCGCCGAGTCGGCCGGCGTGAGCGTGCCCGAGCGCGACGGCCCCACGGCCCGCTTCCGCTGGGGCGCGGTGGCCGGCGAACTGGCTGCCGACGTGGACCGCACGCTTCCCGGCGACGATTGTCCCTGCGGCGTGACCGAGGGGCGCAATACCATGCTTCTCTTCGACCGGCCGGCACGCAGCTTTGCCTCGTACCGCGCGATCGATCCACCCATCAGCGAGGCGTTGCACGTGCCATGGCGCGTCAACGGCACGGTGGTCGGCACGGTCTGGGCCGTGACGCACGGCGAAGAAAGACATTTCGACGCCGAGGACGCGCGCCAGCTACAAGGTCTCGCCTCCTGCGCGAGCGCCGCCCACCAGTTGACGAGCGCGCTGAGCGACGCCCAGGACGCGGGCCGCAATCTCGCGCAGCAGGTGGCCGAACGCACGCGCACGCTGCAGAACATCAATACGAAGCTCCACGACGAAGCCGAGCACCGCAAGCAGGTCGAAGAGGCGCTGCGCGAGAGCGAGGCGCGCCTGCAGGCCGCCATCTCCATCGAAACCGTGGGCGTGCTGTTCTTCGACCTCGACGGCACCATGGTCGACGCCAACGGCGCTTTCGAGCAGATGAGCGGCTATAGCCGCGAGGATTTGCGCGCCGCGGCGCACTGGGACCGGCTCGTGCCGCTCGAATTTCTCGGCGTCACGACGCGTGCGGTCACCGACCTCGCCACCACCGGACGCACACAGCCTTATGAACGGCAGTTGATCCGCAAGGACGGCACGCGCTGGTGGGGCCTTTTCGCGCCCACGCGGATCTCGGGCACGGGCATGGCTTCCAGGTGCGCCGAATTCGCACTGGACATTACGGAACGCAAGCGCGTGGAAACTGAATGCGCTGACAGCGAGGAGCGCTTTCGCGCGTTGGTGGAAGGCTTTGCGCAGGCCGTATGGGAAGCCGATGCCCAAGGTCAGGCCGAGTCGGTCTCGCCGGGCTGGTCGGAATATACCGGGCAGCCCGGCGAAGAATGGCTCGGCGAAGGCTGGGCGAACGCCGTCCATCCCGATGACCGCGCCTACGCGCTGCGCCAATGGAAAGACGCGATTGCGGCACAACGCGTGGTGAACGCGGAATATCGCCTGCACGTCGCCGCGGGTGGCTGGCGCTGGACCAACGTGCGCGCCGCGCCGATCTGGAATCCGGACGGCACGGTGCGCAAGTGGGTGGGCATGAATATCGACGTGGACGACCGCCGCAGCGCACAGGAAGCGCTGCGCGAGAGCGAGGCGCGCTTTCGCGCGCTAGCCGAAGCGTCGCCCGCACTGATCTGGCAAATCGACACGCAAGGCAATACGGTCTATCTGAACCAGCGCTATCTCACGGCGATCGGCCTCACGCCCGGACAGCTGCTCGAAACCGGCTGGCAAACCATCGTGCATCCGCGCGATCTGCCCGGCTTTCTGTCGCGCCTACAGGCTGCGCAACTCGACCATTGCGCGTTCCAGAGCCGGCTGCGCGTGAAAATCAAGGATGCAGGCTGGCACTGGTTCGAAACCTGTTGTGCGCCGTGGTTTTCCGCGAACGGCGAGTTTCGCGGCCACGTATGTGTATCGATCGACGTGACCGAAGCCGTGAACGCCGAAGACGCGCTCAAGGAAGCGGACCGGCGCAAGGACGAATTCCTCGCCACGCTCGCGCACGAGCTGCGCAATCCGCTCGCGCCGATCGCCAATGCGCTGCACCTCATCCGGCACAGCGAGTTTCCACCGGACTCCGCGCCGATCCTCGACATGCTCGATCGTCAGGTGCATCACATGGTGCGGCTGATCGACGACCTGATGGAAGTGTCGCGCATCACGCGCGGCAAGATCGGCCTCGTGAAGGCGCCCGTGGCGCTCGCGGAAATCATCGAGAATGCCGTCGAGACGAGCCGCCCCGCCATCGATCAGGCCCATCATGAACTGAGCATCACGCTTCCCGACACGCCGCTCGTTCTCGATGCCGATCGCGTGCGGCTCACGCAGGTCTTCGCGAACATGCTCAACAACGCGGCGCGCTACACCGACACGGGCGGCCAGATCCGGCTCGACGCCACGCGCGAAGGCGAGTGGGTCGTCGTCGCACTGAGCGATACCGGAATCGGCATGTCGGCGGGGCAGATCGATCAGGTGTTCGAAATGTTCACCCAGGTCAGCCGCCCCGCCGACCGCAACCAGGGGGGCCTCGGCATTGGCCTCACCATGGTGCGCCATCTCGTGCGCATGCACGGGGGCACCGTCGAGGCGGCAAGCGCCGGCCCCGGCAAAGGCAGCACCTTCACGGTGCGCCTGCCGCTCTCGCAGCAGACACCCACGGAAGCGCGCGAGACCCCGGCGAGCGTGGCGCGCGCTGCGAAGCCGCTCGCGGGCAAGCGCATTCTCGTGGTCGACGACAACCGCGACGCCGCCGATTCGCTCGCCATGGTGCTCTCGGGCGAAGGCGCGCAGGTGCGCGTGGTCTACGACGGCGCCGCCGCGCTCGGTGCGCTGGCGCAGTCGGTGCCACATGCGGTCGTGCTCGACATCGGCATGCCCGGCATGGACGGCTATGAAATCGCGCGACAGATCCGTCAAAGCCCGCGCTACGCCGGCCTGCAGATCATCGCGCTAACGGGTTGGGGCCAGCACGCCGACCGACTGCGCTCGCGCATGAGCGGAATCGATTCGCATCTCACGAAGCCGGTCGATTTCCACACGCTATTCGAGCTGCTGGTCGCGCGCTGAAAGGCCCCTCACGCGCTTTACACGCCATTGCCCCCGAGCGTCTTGAGGCTCTTCCACTGGCCCTGCTGCACCTCGAAGAGCGTATAAGGCGGCTTGATGAGGTCGCCGTGCGGATCGAACGCGATATTGCCCGTCACGCCCACCACCGTCACCTTCGGGAAACTCGCGACGATCTTCGAGCGGTCGAGCGAATCGGCGTCGCGAATCGCCTTGATCATCGCGAGCGCGGCATCATAGGCGAACGGCGCATACAGTTCGACATCCTGATTGAAGCGCGCCTTGTAGCGCTTCGCGAATGCTTGCGCCGAAGGCAGCTTGTCGAGCGCCGGTCCCGGTTCGAGGTCCTGCGTGCCTTCGCCCGCCGGGCCCGCGATCTGCAGGAAGGCATTGCTCTTCAATGCGCCCGCGCCGAACAGGCGCGCCGGCATGCCGAGCGTGCGCATCTGCTTCGCGAGCATCGCGCCCTGTTCGTCGAGGCCGCCAAAGAAAATCACGTCGACGTTCTTCTGCTTGAGCGAGGTAAGAATGGCGCGAAAATCGACGGCTTTGTCATTGGTGAACTCGCGGTCGACGATATTGCCGTTGGCCTCCTTCGCGCCTTTCTCGAACGCGTCGGCGAGCCCCTGGCCAAAGGCCGTGCGGTCGTCGATGATGCCGATGCGCTTCGCCTTCAACTGCTCCACCGCGAACTTGCCGGCGATCACGCCGCCTATGCCGTCGTTGCCCATGGTGCGAAACACGTTCGCGTAGCCCTGCTGGGTCAGCGCCGGATTCGTCGAGCCCGGCGTGATCATCGCGACATTCGCATTGTGATACACCGTCGAAGCGGGAATGCTGCAGCCCGAGTTGTAGTGGCCGATCACGCCGACCACGCCGTCGTCCACGAGCTTTTGCGCCACCTGCACGGCCACGTGCGGATCGGCCTGGTCGTCCTGCACGTCGAGCACGTACTTCACCGGCTTGCCCGCAATCATGGGGTGTTTGGCGTTCTCCTCGTCGATCGCGAGCTGCGCGCCATACTGCAAGTCCTTGCCGACGCGCGCCACCGGGCCGGTGAGCGGACCCGCGAAGCCGATCTTCACAACCTCGGGGTCGGCCGCCTGCGCGGGGCCGTGCAAGCCCATCAGCCCGAGGGCCATCGTTAGTACGAGAGTGCGGCGGTTCATGTTGCTCATCCTCGCTGGGAGACTGTTGCGGTGGGTGTTATGTGGCGGTTGGCTGGAAAGTGGCTTGGATCACGGGTTAAAAGCGTCGCGGACTATAAGGCGCAAGATCGAAAGGAGGCGCACGCCTTGCAACGAGATCGGCGACCACGCTGCCCGTCACGCCGCCGAGCGTCACGCCCAGATGCTGGTGCCCGAACGCGTAGATCACGCGCGGCGAGCGGCTCGACGCGCCCACCACGGGCAACGCGTCGGGCAGGCTCGGCCTGAAACCCAGCCAGTCGCTGTCCGGTTCCGGCAGCCCGGGCAGCGCCTCCTGCGCGGAGCGCGTCAAGAGGCGCAGCAGGTCCGCGTTCTTGCCCGCGCCGCTGGCCGCCAGCTCGACGGTGCCCGCCGCGCGGATGCCGCCGTCCATCGGCGTCATGTAGAAGCCGCGTTCGGCCCAGCCGCACGGACGCGAAATTCGATTAGCGGTGCCAGGAAAGCGCACGTGATAACCACGTTCCACACCTAGCGGCACTGCGTCGCCGCATTGGCGCGCGAGGCGCCCCGAAAACGCACCCGCGCAGACAATGGCCTGTTCCGCGTCATGTGCCTCGCCCGCCGTATCGATCAGCTTCACCGCACCAGACGTTGGCTTCAGCGTATCGACCGCCACGCGCCGGTGCACCAGGCCGCGCTGCGTCAGCATCGCGTGCAAGGCCTGCAGAAAGCCGCGCGGATCGCTCAGAAACCAGCTGCCCTTGAAGAGCGTGCCTTGAGAAAAGAGCGGCGCGAGGCCGGGCTCCAGTTGCGCTATCTCATCGCGCGCGAGCGTTTCGAACGCCACGCCGAGCGAGCGCCGTAGCTCGAGCGCCGGCTGCGCGGCCTTGAACGACGCTGCGCTCGAATACAGGTAAAGGCATTCGCGTTCACGCACGAAGGCCGCGAGCGTGTCGACGGCCAGCATTTCGCGGTAGCCTTCGAAGGCGCGCGAAAGCAATTGCGCGAGCGCATTCACGCTGCCCTCATAGCGGCGAGGCGTCGCGCTCAGCAGGAAACGCGTGAGCCAGGGCGCGAGCGCCGGCACGTCGCCCCAGCGGATGCGCAGCGGGCTCGTCGACGAGAATAGAAAGCGCGGGATGTTGCGGAACACGTCCGGGTTGTTCACGGGAATGCACGCATAGTTCGCGAACGTGCCCGCGTTGCCGTATGAGGCGCCCTCGCCCGGCCCCTGCGCGTCGTACAGCGTCACGCTGTGCCCGTCGCGCATGAGCCAGTACGCGCACGACAACCCCACGAAGCCCGCGCCGATGACAGCCACTTGCGCCATTACTTCTTCCAGTTGGTTGCAGGCTCACGGAATTCCTGCACGTGAGTCCTCTTGCGTGTGAGCAGGTAAGCCGCCGACACCACCGCCAGGCTCGCCAGGCTCGCCATGAGCTGGCCCGCGAGCGCATGGTCGAAGCCCATCGCGCAGAGCACGCCGGCAATCGCGGCCACCACGGCCCACGACAGCCAGGGAAAGAGCCACATTTTGAATGTGAGCCGTTCGGGCGCCGTCGCCTCGAGGCGCCGGCGAATCACGATCTGCGAAACGGCGATGGAGAGATACACGAACAGCATGATCGCGCCCGATGCACTGACGAGATAGAGGAACACGACCTGGGGCGAAACGATCGCCGCGACGATGGCCACGTAGCCGACGATGCTGCTCGCGAGCACGGCGAGACGCGGCACGCGGCTCTTCGAGAGCGTGAGCAGCGCGCGCGGGGCGTCGCGGCGCTCGGCGAGCCGGAACACGATGCGCGAGGAGACATAGAGCCCGGAGTTCAGCGCCGAGAGCACGGCCACCAGAACGATTGCATTCATGATGTCCGCGGCGCCCGGGATATGCATGGTTTCGAGCGCGGCCACGAACGGCGAGTAGCCCACCTTGATGCTCGCCCACGGCACGATGCAGGCGATCACGAAGAGCGAGCCGACATAGAACGTGATGACGCGCAGGATGACCGAGCGCGTCATCGACGCCACGTTGCGGCCCGGATCGTCGGATTCGGCCGCGGCAATGGTCGCGATCTCCGCACCGCCCACCGCGAAAATCACCGTGGGCACGCCCGCGAAGATCGACATCGCGCCGAACGGCATGAATCCGTGGTCGCCGCTCAGGTTGTTCACGGTCTGGTGCCACGAGCTGAACCCGAACAGATAGCTCGCGCCCACCACGATGAACACGATGATCGCCGCCACCTTGATCGACGCGAACCAGTACTCGAATTCTCCATACGATTTCACCGAGAGCAGGTTCACGGCCGTCATGAGCGACAGGAGCACGAGCCCGATCACCCAGACCGGTGCGGGAATCCAGCGCTGCAGGATGCCCGCGCCCGCCACCGCCTCCACGGCGACCACGATGACCCAGAAGTACCAGTAGAGCCAGCCGTTCGTGAAACCGGCCCAGTCGCCGAGACCGATGCGCGTGAACTCCGTGAACGAGCCGACACCCGGATGCGCGAGCGCCATCTCGCCGAGCATGCGCATGACGAACAGCACGACGATGCCGGCCAGCAGATAGCTCAGGCAGGCAGCCGGCCCCATCGCGCTGATGGTCGCGCTGCTCCCGACGAAGAGCCCCGCGCCGATGATTCCGCCGAGCGAAATCATCGTGACGTGCCGCTTGCGCAGCGAGTGGCCAAGGGGTGTGGATGTTGCGTCTGAAGCGGGTGTGGGTTGCCGGGTTGCCACGAGCCTGTCCTCCTGTAATACAGTGCGTGTTGCGCCGAACTGCCGACCGAACAAAACCTTGAATTCATACTCACACAATAATTTTTTGTGTGCAATTAAAAATGCTTTGTGTGGAGACTAGGAAATTCCCTGGTGGGTGACCTTTCGGCCCGGGACAAAGGCAGCTAAACTCCGGCCAGATATCGTACTATTGGCGTAACGATGCGGCGGCGGCGCTAGCAGCCCATTTCACAGCAGCAAGGCAACGTGGCAGAGGATCGAATTTTGTATGGAGTTACTACTTGCATGAAAGCCGACGATTACCAGACAAAATCGGATGACGATCTCCAGACAAAAGGTCGACAAGCCACGTATCTGGAGGTCTCCCGCAATCTCGAGGAGCAGGTGCGCAGCGGTCAGTACCCACCCGGCAGCCGCCTGCCGCCGCAGCGCGATCTGGCCGTGGAACTGGGCATCAACGTCTCCACGGTCTCGCGCGCGTATAAGGAATTGCAGGCGCGCGGGCTGATCGTGGCGAGCAAGCGGCGCGGCTCGATCGTCACCGGCGGCGCCATGCCTGCCGTCGGCGCGGCGGCGCAGCGCGGCAGCCAGGCGAGCGGCGCTGAAGCGGGTGGCGTGGTGGACCTCACCGTCAACCGGCCGGCGACCGGCGAATTTCTCGCGCAGCTCGCCCGCACGATGGCGTCGATCTCGCGCGACCCGCGCTTTGCGGAAACCCAGGAATACCAGCCGCCCCAGGGCGCCGAATGGGCGCGCGCCGCGGGCGCGCAGTGGATCGCCGCGCCGGGCTTCACGCCCTCGCCCGAGAATCTCGTCGTGACGAGCGGCGCGCAGCACGGCCTCTATGCGGTCCTGAGCAGCCTGATGGGACACGAAGGCGTGATCCTTTCCGACAAGCTGACGTACTACGGCCTCAAGGCGCTCGCGCCCGTATTCCAGTTCGAGCTGGTCGGTATCCCGAGCGACGCCGAAGGCCTCCTGCCCGACCAGCTCGAAGACGCCTGCCGCCGCATGCCGGTGAAGGCCATCTTCACCGTGCCGAACCTGCAGAACCCCAGCGTGGTCACGATGAGCCTCGAGCGGCGCCTCGCGCTCGTGGAGATCGCGCGGCGACATCACGTCGCCATCATCGAGGACGACGTGTACGGGCCGTTGCTGCGCAAGCGCCTGCCGACCATCGCGAGCCTGTGTCCCGAGCTGACCTTCCACGTGGCCTCCACCTCGAAGGTGCTCGCGCCGGGGCTGCGCATCGGCTATCTGCTCACGCCGCCGCACGGTGCACCGCTCGCAGCCGAAGCCGTGCGCACGACGGCCTGGATGCCTGCGCCGCTCACCACGCTCATCACCACGCGTTGGATCGAGGACGGCACCGCTCACCTCATCCTCGAAGCGCAGCGTGCGGAGCTGCAGGCGCGCCAGGAACTCGCTCTCCAGATCCTGCCGCGCGAGTTGCTCAACAGCGACCCGGCGTGCATGTTCGTCTGGCTGCGCGTACCGGCGCCGTGGCGTTCCGACGACTTCGCCGCGAACGCGCTCGCGCGCGGCGTGAATACCATGCCCGCTTCGGCCTTCGCGGTGGACCGCTCGACGCTCGAGCACGGCGTGCGTATCAACCTCGCGTGTGCAACCTCGCGGGAGCAACTCGCGCGCGCACTGAAGGTTCTCGCTCGCACACTGCAGGACCGGCCGCGCGCGCTCTTCGGCACGATCTAGGCCGCACCCGGATTTTCCCCAATGGGTTGGCGTCGATGTGGCGTCGATGGGCTCGCCTGCTGCGTGAGCCCATCGAGCATGCGCACGTCCATGCGCAATTTCTTCCGCTGCGAGTGCGCCTCGCGCAGCTCGAATCGGTCATAACGTCCGCGATGTTAGGCAACGACGGTGCACGTCAACCGCGCTCTGGTGGACTTCGCATCCATCTGCATCGCGTACGCACACATTCGGCTGGCAGGAAGCAAATCAGGTACTAGAATGCATTGGTGCAAGTGATGCAAAGGCAGTCAGTTCGGCAGGAACGTTCGACAGTTTGATGTTTCGAGTTCGTCATTGGAGGCATGCTCATGACGTGCCTGAACGAAAAGATTGTCGGTGCAGCCTTTTTTATGCTGAGCGGTTACGCATTCGCTCAGAGCACCGGTTTGAACATTCCCGAAACCATGACGGTCGCCAATATCCCGTCAATGCCGATGGAAGTGGTTCCAGCGCTGCCGCCGGAACCCCAGGCGTACCTCCACCGGTACGAAATGGAATATCAGGCGAATCAGTCAAAGCCGTTTTACGCGGAAGTCGAAAGCTTTTATAGCGCGCCGGTAGCCCAGGACAAATACCATTACGACTTCGTGAAATCCGCGCCCGGAAGCCGTTACGGTGAGCAGCAGGCTGCACGGTCGAGTGCCGATTATCTGCAGATGGGCCCTTCCACAGCGCCGCAAATCTCGATTCTTCAGGTGCCGGACAGCACGCTGAACATCGGCGCGCAGCCTCAGCGCAGGCTCTCGCTGACCGTCGACGAGTGGGTGTTTTCCGCCACCGCACGCGTCGCCATTCTTCATTCGCATAGCACAGGCGCAACGGTTACCGTTCGGCGCGGCTTCTAGATTCGCGTATCTGATTTAACTGTCGAATCGAGAAAGACATTAATCGAAACAGGAAATGGCGCAACCGGAAGCAAGTGCGCTTTTGCAGACAACCTTCGGTAAGGATTGCAGACTTCCTGCAAGCCGACTTTTCGCAACTTCGGCTTATGGAATTCATTACTCAAGACAACTTCATACGTATTCGCGCTAGCGCACCGGCGACGACACCGCATAACGCACGAGCCTCGCGTCGCGCTGCATTTCGGCAATACTCGCAGCGGAGCCCGGCCGCCGGTAGAAATACCCCTGCCCATAGCGAATGCCCAGACGTTGCAACATCTCGTGTTGCGCCTCGGTCTCGACACCCTCTGCAATGATTTCCATTCCGAAGTGACTGGCCAGCGCCACGATCCCCTTGACAAGCTGATCGCCGCGCCGCTCGAGTTGTCGTACGAACTGCCCGTCGATCTTCACGTAGTCGAACGGAAAGCGCCCGAGCGTGTCGAGGTTGCTGTGATGCGTGCCGAAGTCGTCGATAGCGAATTTCACGCCGCGCGCCTTCAGCGTCTCGAACACCGCCTCGGTGCGAGCGCGCTGTTCGAGCAGGAAACGCTCGGTCACTTCGAGAATCAGGATGATGTCCGGCGGCAGGTGCTCGACTGCGCCGAGCACGTCCGCCACGAAATCCTTGCGTTCGAAGTCCAGCGGCGCAACGTTGACGGCGAGGTGAAACGGACGCTCGCTCGTCGCGCGCACCATCTCTGTGGTTGCGCGTTCGAGCACGAAGCGCGTGACCGGTCCGAGCAGGCGGCTACCCTCTACGTCGGCCATGAACACGGCGGGACTCACTGCGCCGAATTTCGGATGGGTCCAGCGAATGAGCGCCTCTGCGCCGCTCACGCGGCCGGTCGCCAGTTCGACCACGGGCTGGTAGACCACATGAAACTGGCCGTGCCGCAGGCCGCGGCGCACCGCCGAGAGCAGCAGCCGGCGCGGCGCGAATGCGATGAGCCAGGCCGCGCCGATCAGCAGATCGACGAGCAGCGCCGCCGCGCCAAAGCGCAGACCGTATTTCCAGCGCGCGTCGCGATGCGCGCTTGGCGCGAACGCCACGTCGACGGCGAAGCCCCAGCGCGAAGACGTGGCACGCGCACCCGCGTGGCGCGCCGCGTCGCCGGCGGCGAGCAGCGCGCCACGGTCGTCTATCGCCGCAGCGCCCGGCACGGAGAGCGTGACGCGGCCCGCGCCGTAGCGCACGCCGTGCGCGAGTGCATCGGTCAGATACGCCGACTCGATCACGTAAAGCAGGCCAACGTTCTCGCCGGTGGGTACATAGAGCGGCATGACCGGCACGTGGGCCTGCCAGGGCGAGCCGCCGATCAGCGTGACCGCTGTGCTCGCAGGTACATGCGCGAAGAACGGAGCGAGCGGCAGGTCGTAGGGGCCGAGCGCAGACGAACAGTAGAGCCGCCCGTTCGCCACGAGATTGATGCCGCGCACGTAGTTGACGTGCGTTCTCAGCTCGGCGAACTGCCGCGCCACACGCTCGCAGGGCTGCCCCGGAAGTGCGGCGAACGCGGCACTTTGTGCGGTGAGCACGCTATCGAGAATGTGCTCGATCGCGGACACCATATCCTGCGCGATCAGACCTTCATGCTTGCGGATCGACTTGTCGCCTTCCCTCACGCCGGCGGCCGCCGCGAGCAACAGCAGACTTGCGGCGCACACGAACGTGACGATGGCGGCGAGCGTGGGCGTGAGGCCCGACCAAAGGGACTTGCGAATCGAAGACCACGTAGCTGGTTTTGTCATGGGCACACCTGTGCATGGATGGCGTGCCCCGTTCCGGACATGATCCGGGCATAGGCTCCCTGCACGTCACCCGCCTTTTGTATGAACAGACGATACGTTACGTCAACCGCTTCCTCACATGTTGATTTTTCTGTTTTCACGCGCGCCCCGCCTTCCGGGAACGGCGCATGCTACTACGCATCCCGTGCTGAACCCGGCCTTGCCCGATGAATCCTCCCAATACGACCGAGACGACTGATAAGCCCGCCATCATCGCAACCACGCTGCCCGCGCGCCTCGATCGCTTGCCGTGGGGCCGCTTTCACGTGCTCATCGTCGTGGCGCTGGGCGTCACCTGGCTGCTCGACGGTCTCGAAGTCACGCTGGCCGGTGCGGTAGCGAGTGCGCTGAAAACAAGCCCGGTGCTGCATCTCGACAATGCGCAGGTGGGCCTGGCCGGCAGCGCGTATATTGCCGGCGCGGTGTGCGGTGCGCTCGGCTTCGGCTGGCTCACGGACCGGTTGGGCCGCCGCAAGCTCTTTTTCATCACGCTCGCCGTGTATCTGCTGGCCACCGCCGCGACAGCGTTTTCATGGAGCTTCGCGAGTTTCGTCGCGTTTCGCGCGATCACGGGCGCGGGCATCGGCGGCGAGTACGCCGCCATCAATTCGACGATCCAGGAGTTCACGCCCGCGCGCGTGCGCGGCTGGACCGACCTCAGCATCAACGGCACGTTCTGGGTGGGCGCGGCCATCGGCGCGGCGGGCTCGCTCGTGCTGCTCGACCCGCACCTGCTGCCCGCGGACTGGGGCTGGCGCGTGTGCTTCTTCATCGGCGCGGTACTCGCGCTCATCATCTTGCCCATGCGCCGCTGGATTCCCGAAAGCCCGCGGTGGCTGCTCACGCACGGCGAGCACGACGAGGCGAAGCACATCGTGGAAGGCATCGAGACGCGTTTTCGTGATGCGGGCCATACGCTGGAAGACCCGCCTGACGACCCGCTGCGTCTGCATGCGCGCGGCCATACCCCGCTGGGCGCGGTGTTTCATGCCATATTCGTGCGGCACCGCCGTCGCGCGCTGGTGGGTCTATCGCTCATGACCGCGCAGGCCTTCTTCTACAACGCGATTTTCTTCACCTACGCGCTCGTGCTCACCGAGTTCTATCACGTGCCGGGAGGCGACGTGGGCCTCTATCTGCTGCCGTTCGCACTCGGCAACTTCCTCGGTCCGATCGTGCTGGGGCGGCTCTTCGACGTGATCGGCCGGCGCACGATGATCGCCGCGACCTACGCGCTCTCGGGCGTGCTGCTCACGGCGAGCGGCTGGTTGTTCGAGCAAGGCATGCTCACCGCGACGATGCAAACCGCCGCGTGGATGGTGATTTTCTTTTTCGCCTCGGCCGCCGCGAGTTCCGCCTATTTGACCGTGAGCGAATCGTTTCCGCTGGAGATCCGGGCGCTTGCCATCGCCGTGTTCTATGCGTTCGGCACGGCGCTGGGCGGCATCATCGGCCCGGCGTTCTTCGGACGACTGATCGATACACACCAGCGCAGCGAAGTGTTCACGGGCTACGTGGTGGGATCGGCGCTCATGATCGCGGCTGCACTCGTAGCCGCGATCTGGGGCGTGGACGCGGAGCGCAAGTCGCTCGAACATGTGGCCGCGCCGCTTTCGTCTGTCGGCGAGGAGTAGGTTCGCGGCGTTACTGCGTTGCCTTTTGTGAAGGTGCGTCGCGGTCCAGCGCGTCGAGTTCGACGAACAGCTCGGGCAATGATTTCTTCATCTCAGGAATGTCGAACGACACCCGGCTATCGCTGATCTCACTGTGAGGCTTTCCGGGACGAGTCGTCTGCGACGAGGAGAAGCTGGTCGACGAGTTGGAGGTTCAGCGGCTTATCGGCGTCGAGCTTCGTTTTCTCGATCACGTATTTCCAGCCGTTGCCGTTACCCGGGTTCCGGTAGAACGCGACGATGGCCACGTACTTCGTGTCGGCCTTCATCGGCTGCGAGAGACTCGCGGACGCCCCCGGGTTCAACGCAGCGGCCATGCCGTCCTGCAGGTCCTGCGCGAGTACCGTGCGGTCGTTTTTCAGGAGATCGTCATAGGATGCGCCATCGAACAGCTTGCGGTCCCTGAGCTGGTAGATGCGTACCGCGACCGATGTCGGCCGGCCGGCATCGTCCGGATTCAGGGCCTCGCGCGCGGACAGATCGACGTTGAGTACCTTGACCTGTTTGTAGAACACGGCGTGCCAGGCACTCGACGACGTGTCTGACACGGCCTGCCAGGCCCCGCAGGCCGACAGCAGAAAGGCAGATGCAACAGTGGCAATGGCCAGGCGGATAGACATCATGGTTTCCCCGGTTATGTGCGTTTCGGACTCAGGTAAGGATTGGGCGCCGGTGCGGGGAACGCCTCGGTCACACCTAGCGGAATGGTAATCGTGCGCTCTTCCCCGGCAGGCAGCACCGTGGTCCAGCCAAGACGCGGTGCTGGCGTGGCCGATGCCGTGCTGATAGTGCCAATCGTGCCGATGGCCGGCAAAGGCGCGATCCGCGACGACACCTGCATGCGCAGATGAACGTCGGCCTTCACACCCACGTAAAGGCGCACGAATGCGAGCAGTTCACGATTCAGCCACGCCCCCGGCAGGAGATCGTGTGCCTGTTGTGCGTTGGCGGGACGCAGCGTCACCCGAACCGCACGACCACGCCAGGCCAGCCGCCTGCCCAGCACGTAGCCCCCACCCAGTCCCTGCTGGGCGCCGCTCCCCGATTCCTGCGCCGGAGGACGTGAGCCCAGCGGCCTCGGTTGGCCGGGACGGGCGTACACCGGGAAAAACTCGTCGGCGCGCACATCCACGCCCGGAACGGCCAGCGCAATCACTCCCGCAAGGCCCTCTGGCGTACGGGTCTTCAGGCATAGCAGGCCCAGCAGCGCCAGCATGCGGCAATCAGGCAAGCCCGCGCGCCCGGGCTTGCCGCCCCAGCCAAATCCGACCAGGCTCAGCAGGTTGCGTGAATGAGCGTCGGTCCCGCCCGGCCGGAAACTCTCCGGATAGCGGTACTTCTTCCATGCGCGGTACAGCAACGTGACGAAGCGGTGATCGAACCGGTCGAGAAACGACTCGACCGCCTCATGCCCCTCCTCGCGCAGGACGATGTCGTCGATCATGTGCGGCGGCACCGCCGAGTCGACGCCGTACAGACCCATGAAGGTCGTGCGCACGGTGGGCCGCACCGACCGCGCGGTTTCATCTGCCGCGTCGCCGAAGTCGACCGCGGCGACTTCGCCCGCAGGAAATCCGACGCGCGGCCACGACCCGAACCGCACGGGTTCGTGCTCGGGCGTATCGCGCGTGCCCAAGCCCGCTCGATCCGGCACGCTCACCTCGAGCAGGCGGCACAACTGCATGAAGTTCATCCGGGGCGCGCGGGCCAGCAGCGACGCAACCAGGGGCTCAAGATTGGGAAACTCCTCTGGCTTCATAGCGGGGAGCGCTCTGCCTTGCTGCGCGGCCATACTGTGCGGGTCTGCGATGGCAGGCTTACGATCGAAAGTTTCGTGAACAGGTTGATTTCCGCGTACAGCGCGAAGAACCGGTGCAGCAGTTCGCCGAACAGCATCACGTCGCCCTCACCCGCGAACGCATGGGAATCGAGCGTAACCTCGATCAGCACGCCACGCTCGACCGAGCCGCCCGAAACCTCCTCGAGTAGTTCCTCCGAAACCCAGAGGATGCCGTCCAGGCGCCGCCGGTTCAGTTCGTCGTCGGTCCAGTCGTAGAGGCCGAGCGCGCCGCGCAGCACCTCCGCATCCATCAGCGACAGGAAGTTGGGCGCCAGATGCGACAAAACCCGCCACTGAAACCGGTCATCCGTCGGGGGATAGAGCGGCAGCGTCGGCGCGACGAGGTTGCGCACGCCGGCGACGTTCGGCGTGCTCGCGGCGAGTTCGCTTAGACTCGCCTCGCGCAGCCCCTTGCGCGGCAGCATCCCGTTGGTGCCGGTCACGCGCAGCGAGAGGCTTTCTTCCGGCAACGTCTCCATCGTCTCCCAGGCGTGTCCACCCAGGACGACCCACGTCTCATGTAGTCCCGACATGCCGGGGCGCACCCGCGCGTGGAAATACCGCTCCGGCGCCTCGTGACGCAGCATGCCCCCGCGATGCCGGAACGTGGCAAACGGGACGTATTCGTAGCGCTCTGCCGTCACATGGTCGAAGGCCTCGATCGCATCGACTGCATACGTTTCGACGTGTTCACCCTGATGGCCCCCCGGCACGACACGGTATTCCGTCTCGTGGTGGTTGATCTCGATGGGCTCGGCGTCGAGTTCGAAGAGATTGATGACCGGCGAGCAGAACAGTCGTACGTTGTCACGACTGAAACGCTGGTCAGACGGGTAGGGCTCCCTCAGGACGAATTCCAGCTCGAAGCGTGTCGTTCCCGCGGGCAACCTGGCCACGTCGAGTCCACACAGATCGACGAAAAGGAACTTTTCCCTGAAAGAAAAATATTCGAGCAGGAGCTGGTATCCCGAGAACGCCGCGTCGGCCTTGGGCCACAGCCGCTCTTCGGGTGAAAAACCCGCGGGCTCCAGCGTGACGCCAGACAGCGGCAGCGCTTCGCCGTCGCGCAGTTCCGGGATACGCCAAAGGATCGAGTCGACCTGGCGTGTAAGCGCGAGGTGCATGGAAAACGCCACTGGCAGATCGGCGTTCAGGTGCAGGCGCACGCGCGACAGGTCGGTTTCTTCGCGCCGCGCTGAATGATGGAGCTCGAACCCCAGCCGGATGACCGAGCGGCCGTCGTGCCGCACCGACGGTCCGGCATGCGTGATAGTGAGCGGCTGCAGCGTCACTGACTGGGTGGTCCGGTAAAGGCATTGCACGGTGCGTGCCGTCGTACCCTCGGCGCCCGCGGCGAGCGGCATACTGATGGGCGCGGAACGCACCGGCACACCCGCCG
The DNA here is from genome assembly GCF_040948675.1 of Paraburkholderia sp. BR14312. Taxonomy (NCBI): domain Bacteria; kingdom Pseudomonadati; phylum Pseudomonadota; class Betaproteobacteria; order Burkholderiales; family Burkholderiaceae; genus Paraburkholderia; species Paraburkholderia sp. BR14312. The sequence goes on along the minus strand of NZ_JBFPKI010000006.1, from coordinate 371,462 downwards.
GCACCACTTCGGTCCTCTGGAGTTTCTCCCGCAGCGGAATCAGCTCGACGACCGACAGCGACGGCATCATCCGCAGATAATGTGGCCATAGCAGGCTCACGAGCCCTTCTGTCAGTTCCGGCAATTCGTCGTCGAGCTTCTGCTGCAGGCGGCCGGTCAGAAAAGCAAAGCCCTCGTGCAGACGCTCGACGTACGGATCGCGATCGCCCACGCGATCCAGATTGAGCAGGCGCGCCCGGTCGGGATGCGCCTTCGCGAACTCCTTGCCGGATTCGTGCAGATAGCGCATCTGGGCTTCGTAGTAGCGCAGAATCGGATTGTCCATCGCAATACTTCCTGTTTTTAATTGGCAGTACAAATCAGACCGAAATCCATGCTCTTCCCTCATCTACAGGTTTCAGGTGCCGGTCAGTGTCGGGCTCGCATGCACGAGGCCACGCTTTCCGATGGCCGCCGCACGGATCCCGCGCGCCTTATTGGGCCAGCGCCAGTGCGCGTGCCGGGTCGAGTACCGTCATCTCGCCCTGCAGTTCGCCAATGCGACGCGCGAGCGCTGGCTTGTCGGCATCCTTGCGGTTGCTCGCCGCCTTCAGCGCCCGCAGCAGTTGATGCTTCACCTCGAAGACGAGCGCAGGATCCCAGCGCACGAGCGGCAGCGATCTGGCGGACGTGTCCAGTTCGACCAGCAGGGCAAGTGCGGTCTCAGCACGCCCGGCATGGTCGGCCAGGCGCGCCATCACGAGCCGCTGCAGGAAGCGGTGGCGGTCGGTCTTGAGGTCCGGCAGGGAGTCCAGCCACGCGAACGCAGCTTCGATTCCATCGCGTCCTGCGAGATCCCGCGCCTGCGCCTCGATCTCCGGCCAGTCGCCTGAGGCTTCGTTCTCACTACCGGCCGAGACCGGCAGCGGCGCGACACCCTCACCCGCTTCGAGATCGCGGACCACGGCGTGCCGCGCAATCCACTCGAGCGTCGTATCGTCGGCAAACGGCGTGCCGTCGCTGAACGACAGCCGTTCGAGCCCGGGCAGTCGTTCGAGAAAGAGCGCAAAGTCCGCGCGCAGCAGTTCGCGCCATGCGCTGTATGGCGCCCCCACGTGATCGAGGGCGACGTGCTGGAAGTACTGCAGGTCGAACCAGAGATGGTTGACGCCCTCCATGAACGCCCCCTCGACCCGCTCGAGCAGTTCGTGCCACTGCTTCTGCAACATGAGCCGCTTCATCTGCTGACGCAGCTCTGGGCGCGGCGCCGTGAGCCGCGTATGCGATGCGGCATCGGCCGGCGGCACATCGTGGAGCGTGTCCCAGCGGATGCTGCGCACGAGCCGCACCGAGGGCAGGTAGCCGTTCTCCTGATCGCGCAGCCACGCGGCCATCATGCGGGCCTGCTCGAGCAGGTCTCGCGTCGAGGCAATCGGGCCAGACGTGGCGCCTGCCATGGCGGGCGGCGATGATCCGGTCGATTCGGCCGCAACACTTCGAGCCTCGCTGTCCCTCCGCTCAAAACGCGACACCAGCGGCTGCAGATTCGGGCGGGCAGCCACCGGCCATGCGCCCGTGAGCGTCACCAGGACGTCGAGCGCCGCAAGCGCGCGTTCGAGGTCCGCCGGCACAAACTCGCCGCGGGATTCGAGCAGTTCCAGCACGCGCGCGGTGGCGAGCATTTCAAGGGCGCCCTTCTTCGCTTCGGCTCGCGCGGGCAGCACGGCAACGTCAAAGCGCTCGACGAGCGCGGCAGCCAGCTCCAGTCCGTCGGCAAAGCCCGCGGTGCCATCCTGCCGCAGCCGCGCGAACGCGTAGTAACCCGCGAGACGCAAATCCTTGCCGCTCTCCTTCAGCAACTGCTCGCACGACCGGGCGATCAGACTCTCGTCGATGCCCGAGAGCTTGCCCGCCTCATCCCGGAGCGTAAAGAACGCATCCTCGTAGCCGGGATCGCGGCCAACGCCCGCTTCGCCTGCGAACGGCTGCACCCACGGCGCCCACACGTCAAGCCGCGCGCGCGCCAGTTCGCCCGCATCCTTGCGCGCCGGAAAGAGGCTCCTGAACAGTTCGCCCAGCATCATTGCGCCTCCGGGACAATGCCTTGCGGCAGGGGCATTGCAGCGTGCTTCGCCGCGGCGATGGCTGCCGGCGGCAGCGGCGGCGCACTGCTCGCCATGGCCTTCGGCCCAGCCTTCGCGCTGCCGGTCAGAAAGATGCGCGCGGGCAATGCAACGTGCCGCAGCTGCAGGACGTCAAGCGGTCCGGCGCCGGCCTCGCTGCGCAACTGGAGCCTGAGCGCGATGCCCTGGCTTGCATCCGGCGTCCACGTGAGCAGCCAGCGCGCATTGTCCTGCCGGGAGACCTTCGCCCGCTCCAGCAGCCGGATCAGTCCGAACCGGCCCTGCGCATCGAGCGCCGTGCGCAGGCCGCCTTGTTCGGTCTTCCATTCGATGTGCGAGAGGTTCTCCAGCGACTGGCCCGGCCACTCGAACGGGACCCAGTCTTCCTTCTGGTTGAAGTAGTCGAGCTCACGCCCGGACAGCATCACTTTCATGTTTGTCACGCCCGGCGTCGCGACACCGCGCAGATCAAACCGGATATGCGCGTCGCCGGACGGAAACAGCACGCTCGAGACCCGCATCAAGCGGTTCAGCCCTTCCAGAAACGCCGGATCGAGCCGCAGGGCGTCCTGTTGCGTGCCCGCGCCCTGCGCGGCTGCCCAGCGGTCGCCCTGACGCTCGACGATGCCGGCCAGCTGTGTCGTGACGAACTGCGTGATCACGCCGTTGTCCGGGCGCATGAACCGGGCCATCTCGGGCAGCGACGCATCGTTGTCCGAATCCGCAAACGGGTAGCGGCCACCGAAGGCGGCGTTCCAGTCGGCAACGATCGAGCGGCGCCAGATGTCGTTCAGGCTGGCTGCCGCGGGCTGCACCACCGCCTGCCAGGTCTGGTCGAGCGGCGCCTGGAACAGCTGGCCGAAACCGGCCCATTGCTGGCCGAGGCTCGCCGCCACCCGGCTTGCGTAATCGCGGCTGTCCGCGATGTCGGACGTCTTACCCTGCAGCACCGCCTGCGCGGCGGCGCGCGACATCGCTTCCGTATCCGGGCTATTCACCATCTGCTCGAGCTTCAGGCGCATCGCCGTAACCCGTTCGAGATAGCGCGCGAGGCTCAGGTCACCGGTCGTTGCCACCTGCGCGGCGGCCTTGCCGGCCTGTGCCGGCAAGCCGGACAGGGGATCGCTGCCGCTGAGCCGCAGGATCGGACCGAATGCATTCGCGAGGGGGGCGAGCTGGGGCTGTGCCCGCTTCGACGGATCTTTCTCGTCGGCGCCGACCAGCTGCTGTGCCTTGCTGACCAGCGTATCCGAAAGCGATTGCGCCGTGACGCCCGCGCCGGCCTGATACACGATGGCATTCATGAGCGCAACCAGCGGCGAGCGTTGCGGGTCGCCCAGCAGCGAGAGCTGGTCGGCGGTGGCAGACAGTGTCGAGGCCCTCTGCCAGCGCAGGCTGTTGAGGAACTGCGCCCATGCGCGCGCATAGTCGTCGAAGTAGCGTTGACGCAGTTCCGCTTTCAGCGTCGACGATGTGGCGCTGGCCGCCTTTGTGTCGGAGAGCACCCAGTCGCCGGCGACGTCTCCCTGGCTGCTCGCCTCGTCGATCGCTTTCGAGATGCGCTGCTCCCACGCTTCGCGCGTGAAGACGCCCGGAATGGTCTGGCTCGTGTTGAACAGGCCGCGCCCGGTGGTGTCGCCAAGCAGGCCGGCCAGGGAGACCGGCGGATACTTCGGCTTTGCGTCGTCGAGGATCTGCTGGTAGGTCGCGTCAGTTGAGTTCTGGATGCCGCGCACGCCAATGACGGTCTGCCGCGTGGCGGCGACCAGGCTGCTGTCCGGCACGATGGCGAGCGTTGAACCGTTCGCAGCAGGTCGACGGCCCAGGTGATCCGCGAAGAATTGAATGGCGTGCTGGCGAAGGTCCTCCCACGTGCCGGACGACAGCGGCGAGGCGGGCGGGCGGGCAGGCGCCTGCGTTGCCAGAAGCTGGGGCGTGAGGAAGGACGCGACGGCCCGCTCGGGCCTGGCGAGCATCAGGTAGGCCTTGAGCGTATCGTAGGCGGCCTGCGCCTGGGCGTTGCCGCCGCTTGCGATCTCCGCGTCGGACATCGACGCAAGCTGGCGCAGGCGATCCTCCAGTTTCTGGCGGATCGGACCAACGAGGATACGGCCCGCAGCATCCTCATAGCCGGGCCACAGCACAGCGAGTACGGCGCTGTCGCGATTCAGACCGAAGCGCGCGGTCCAGGGCGCGCCGTCGCGCTGACGAGTCTCTAGCGTGTCGATCTGTCTGTCGAGGCTGTCGAGTGCCTGCATGCCCTGCGCCGGGCTCAGGGTTCCAGACAGTTTCGCGAGCGTGTCCTGTGCTGCGGCGATCGTGGCGCGATTCGAAAACCCCGAGACCATCGTGCCCACGATCCAGAGGGCGGCCACGCCTGTTGCCATCCACGCGGCGAGAATCGACGGTGAAAAGCCAACGCGGCGACCGTGGATTTTTCGGCTGTGCTCGGCGACGGTCTGCCAGATCGAGCGGTGCTGCAGGGCGATGGGATCGTCTCCCCCCTCTTCGACGGCTTTACCCGTAGCCGCAGGTGGGGGCAGCTCCCGCTCGCTGAATAGCGGTGCGAAAAGCAGGCCGTGAACGGCGTGGCGCCAGTAGCGCGAGCGGGCCGTCTGCACCACAAGTCCCGACAGGGCGCTACCTAGCCGCTCGATATGCTGCGAAAGTTCGGCCGGGTAGCGGTCGTGATTGTCCCGGGCAATGCGTTCGACCCCGGTGTCGGCGAGATTGCGTATGAGGCTGCGTAGCGACGTGTGGACCTCGTCCGCGTTCACGCGGGCGTTCGACCACGTGAAACCAATGGCCTCGTCCGGGCCCGTGGGCACGGTGCCAAAATCCGTCACGTTGACCAGATAGGTCGGCGCCGCCCAGCGCAGCGCGCGGGCGTGGCGCGCCAGGCGCTGGGCAAGCTCGTCGGCGTCGAACGCAGCCCTCGCCGACGTGCGGTTGCGGGTCACTGCCACGATCGCGTCGATCGGCCGGCGGGAGCGCAGGCGGCGAATCTGGTTGAGCCAGTCGGTGTCGAGTCTGTCGGTGGTCTGCTTCGCGTAGAGCAGGACGGTGCCGCCGGTGATCAGGTAGCCGGTGGCGACAAGGCCGGGGGCGAGACGCTTGACGAGTGGTTCGTCGCCAGACACAAGCACCCAACGATCGCGGTAACGCCAGCGCCTGCCATGGCGGTCCCGGAGCGCTTCTACCAGCGACACGGATCTGGATGAACGGGTAGCCTGATCTGATTTCGGAACGTTCGATTGCGCGTCATATCGCATCAGCCATCGGGTCGCCCGCATGGAAGCGATCCAGAGGAGAATGGCCTCAAACAATTTCACAAGAATCAGGGACAGCAGCAGCCCCGAGAGGAGTGCCAGCTCAATATTGATGCGTGTGTTTTGACTCCACCCCTGTTCCATCCCCCCGAACCACGTCGCAAGGCCAAGAATAGCAAACAGGATGGTTATCGCAATACCAATGAAAAGCGCTGCCGGCCGCGGCTTGTGATCGTTCATGTCTGTTTCTGGCATACCAGTGCAACCAGGTCATCGCCTTCCTGCGCAATAACCAGCTGGGGTTCGTTCATAAGTGCTGCGTTTGCAGCGGCCAGCGTTGTCGCAAGCCACGCGCGTGCCGCGCCGGCATTGCCAACCGTCTCATTTACGTCGACAGGCCTCATCCGGTGTCCGAACCGGCACGACGATCGGATGGTCCTTGAGGCATCCTTGCCGAGTCCGGTGCGCCATGTCATTCCGGTTTTGTCGAACGATGTCCTTCCCCAACGGAAAGCAAGCTTTAGTACGTCCGCCACTTTTTCCAGGGTTCCCCTCGCCGGGCGATGGATGCGTAGCGCAGGCTTTTCGCTCATCTGTCCGGCAACGGCAGGACTGCCAACAAGCAGCATGACCGCTGCCTCGGCCACCCCGTTAGCAAGCACTTCACTTGCCGCCTTGCGCAACTGGACGGAAACGAGAAGGCGAACTACATCAGGGCGAATTCCGTCGTGCCACGAATCGGCATGGAATAGCGAAAGCTCCCTGGTCGCGGGATTCACCTCGGCGCGCAACGACGGAAATTTTTCTTTCAGAAGAGACTGCAGACGTGCAACCCATGTGCCAGGCTGCAATACAGTGTCAACGCAGACGTCCACACTCATTGACACTCTCCGGGGAAGCTGAAGAATCTGGGGGGCTACGTCGCTCATCAACTCGTTCAGTAGCCATTCACAGACTTCCGTCTGACGCGCATGTTCGGTTCGGGTGTTACCCCCATAGAACTGCTTGCCCGGTATCTCGAACCAACGGGCCATCACATCGGTGTTGGGCCTGACCTGGCTGGCAGCCGGGCGCAGCCTGGTTTTCTCGTCAACCAGATCCTCGACGGAGTTCTCTTCCTCGCTGCACGAAAATCGCCAGGCGTGCCCCAGAACTGCCAATGGCTGACTTGAAAGGTCGTGACGCTGCATTTCTATGTCATCGGCGGTCCGGTTTGTCGCCAGTGCTGAGTTCACGCGCGCATATGTCCAGGCGAATCGGCAAGCCAGTAGGAGTCCCCATATCAGGACCGGTAGTGCGCCCGCGCGGAACCAGAACCAGACCGTGTTCATTGGTTTGCCTGCAGGCCAGAGGAAAACGGTCAGGAACGCGCCCGCCGCAAGCATGAGGCAAAGCAGAATTGCCCAGACGAGAATCGACGGCCGCGGTGCTTCCGGAACCCTGACCCGCGGCGGAATACGTGCAAAATCAACGGGCATCGCCTTATCGGACCTTTGCGCCGTCAGTCGAGGCTATCAGGACACTACCGCACTGCGTCGCGTCGCTATCCCTCGACAAGGGCGTACCGGCGTCCTTCATGCTGCTGCTTCCTTCAATGATTTCGTTGTCGCCGTGGATTGGACAGGACACAAGGATGCCAACCTTCGCAGCACGCCGTCCCTTCACCTTGATACGGTCGGAACCCGAAAGTACCTTGCCACCGTGGCTTGTGCTGTCACCTTCGTATGCAAGTTTTTTCATCTTTTAATAGTCCTTGGTCGGTCGACCTGATTCACACTGAAAATGGATTCAATGTACTGTGTGCAGTCAGAATTACAGCCTTATATTGTCATCCTCGAGTGCCATCCACAGTAAAGCACTGTGCATTTCATTTTTAGGCAGCAATCCTTCTCATGATAGCCATTCCATCAATCGACTAATTTCTATTCTTTTCTTGCACGTTGGCATCCAGTGCATGACACATTAGCCACATCACTAAGGGCTTCGTCCCGCCAGAGTACGCAATTTGGCACCATCCCGCAGTAGCCTTATCAACAGTGGCCCGATCTCCTTTGATCAAGTATTTTCTAGTCTTGCTCTTAACGTTGGGGTCTTCAAAAAGATAGCTCTTACTCTTCAATCTTACGGAAATAAGCCCGTCCGTACTCATCAGCGTGGCGAAAGGAGAATTCATTGCCTGCTGAACATCATTCTTTGATTTGTAAGGATATTCATAAATCTTCTTTCGTTCATCCGATACCCAGCTGTAATCGGCTCCAAACCACTCAGAAGCGCGCTCATCACGACGTAAAGTGTTCCCAAACGGAGCAAAGACAGCAACCGAGTAGAATTTCCCGGACGAATTCGGCTCCACGAGAGATTCTCGTATATCCACGGAATGAATTACGAATATCTCTTCCCGATGACCGTGAGCTACCATCAATGAAAATGCGTCAACAATCTCACCAGGCGTATCATCATAAAGGAGCCCCCGGCCTTCCGCTTTCACGGGGGCGTTCCCATTGGAGATGTAGTACATCGAAATTGCGTCTGCACCGATTTGTGTCCCAGTCTTAGGGTTTAGCACTGGTTCCTGAACAAAGCAAATCGTCCCGGCTTTAATGTCCAGCGGCGGATAGCTTTGCTGCCCATGAATATCGGCACATGTACTCTTCGCAAATGTCGAACCGCATGTGAGAATAACCACCCCCCAAAAAAATCCCTTAATCATCCGTACACCCTGATGAAAAAATTTCATTGAATATTAGAGATATCTCTCTATGGTATTGCTGCCGCTCGGAAAGGGCTTTATATCCTGAGTTTATCGGATAAGTAACCTTCCTAACTCCCTCATCACCGGTAGTGGCGGGATTGTCGGCAATCGAGCCAATCCCCCTGCTACGCCAATACCATAGACCAGTTTCTATAATAGTATTTGGATTACTTTCGACAAGTTCCGGCTGACTATCAATAGCGTAATCAATATCTCTGGCGCACTGCTTATAGGTTTCGTAGTGAGTCAACTGCAGCAGGCCGCGACCGCGAAAGTCCTTTCCAGGCTGCTCGCTCGCACCAAAACAGTGTTCTCCATAGGCAGAGTCATTTGCAATCAAATGATTTTTAATCCAAGCTATTTTCTCTGCATGAGTTGAAAAAGTCATATGCTTGCGCGCGAATCCGTTATTAATCGCAGTGGGGGCCATATTGTACAAACTCTGCCCCGTGTAGCTCACATAATTTAGCGATTCTCTGAACGAAGTGAAGTGGGTTGTTTCAACCTTTGCTTGCGCAAGTAGATGTTTTATTTGCCGGCAACTGTTGACGCCATATTTTTGAAATAAATCGATTGAAGCAGCCCGAGGCAATTCATCAACGAAGGCACCATTTGCATTTGGCGCAATTCTCTTCATGAAGTCTTTAGTCAACGTGATTGACGCACCGCACCTCTTGCAAATAAGATTTTTGGCAGCGAAATTCCCCACCAGCGCAACCGGATGAATATGAAAAACATCCGAACCCGGAAATCCCGGCACCCCGGCCTTGACCTCATCCCACCACACGAGATTGGCGACGCGCTTTTTTTCCTCTTCGTGTTCGGGACGAGGGCCAGTGTGCTGCTCAATGGCGGCGATCAGGTCCTGCCACTTGGCCGGGTTGGCCCATTCACTCTCGTGCTTCGGAATCAGGCGCGAAGCCCGGAATGCAACCCATGGGAAACCGGAACCCTGCGCGCTTTGCCCGATGCTGGAGAGTTCGTCCACAGCGTGCGCACCGTCGCCCGTCGGGAAAAGCACACCGTAGATTGCAGCCATGAGCGAGCTAAGTTTGGCCTTGGAGCCCCGGTCGGGTGTCTGCTGCTGTCCTGCCTGGTAGGCGACATAGTCCTGCGTGTTCGCGAAGATGGTGTGCGCTGGATCGTGGTCCTCGTCGTGACACTCGAAGTCCACCCAGCTTTGGGCATGTTCGCGGGTCACCATGCCACCGGCAAAGCTTTGCTCCCGCACCCAACCTGAAACCGGGTTGCGTTGAATATCCTCGCTGTCGATTTTCCACCAGGTGCGCTTGTGCCCGTCGTTGCCAGGCTGCGTTTCCGTGACCATGTGGCTGGAATCGTGCGGCAGCGTGGCAAATCCACAGACCTGAATCACATCGGTCGGATTCGGCTCTTCGCCAGGTTGTGCGGGGGGCGGGGCCTGGTACAGATGCACGCCACTGTTCACGCGCAAAATGGTGGGGTCCGGTGACACACCCAGCTGGTTCCACTGATTCCTGTTCCCGGTCGTTTCCTCGATGTGCGTGTCGACCCAGTTCCGCCCGTCTTCGATGAACTGTTTGATGGTGTCATCACAGAACACCTCAATGTGCACCATCCGGGTGGAAGTTGAATTGCGAAGGGAGTCGAAACGCCCAAGGTAGCCGAGCACATCACCCGCCTTGACCTTGACCCGTCTTCCCTCCGGTACGACGTTCACCGAATCGAAGGACGAATCCGGCACAACGTTTTTTACGACAGGGCCGTCGTGCCCGCGCTCCTTGCCCAGAAATATCCATTTACCGATGGCAACGGCTGGATCTACATGCTCACCAACCTTGGGTGCGTACAGCGCTCCGGGCGCGTCCGCTACTTGTCCCCAGGATCCCTCGCGTTTAGAGAGACTCACCTGTGTTCCCACCGGGAGAATCCCGAGCACGGCTCCGTAGGGTTTGCTTGCGCGGACATTCAGTCCTGTCTGCCCGTCAGGCAACGGCTGGCCGTTGGCGCCGGGTTTGGGTTTGTCGGACGCCTCCTGCGTCACTTCCACCTTCGCGGCCCAGTACGCCGGCCACGGCAATGCCGGATCACTTTCGTAGCCGGCGAAGTCCTGCAGATGCATGTACAGGCTGAAGAATGTGAGCGTCGTGCCACGAGGAAATTCCATCGTGTGCTTCACAAGTGCAAAACCCGTGCTGTACGACGCGTTGATCGCGGGCTGGCCATCGGTGGCCGGGATCCGGTTGACCGGATAGGCCCGATTCAGGCGCCACGCAACAACTTCGCCATCAGCAATACAGCGCACCCCAGCCTTGAGGTCCATTGACTGCCCGGCACCCGCCTCGGTGACATGGATGCCGCCGTGCCACATCCCCCCGCTGCTTACCGGAAACGAGCCTGACGATTCCCGCTTCAGAAGCCGGTATATCTCGTGTTCGTCGGTAAAGTCTGCTGCAGCGCCACCATTGCCTTGTCCCTTCTTGCGAAACGGAAAGGCGAACGTGATCTGCTTCAGGGGCTGTGTCGGTGTAGCCGCTGGCGAACTGTTTGCCATGAAATATCCTATTCAGAAAAACCAAAACCCAGGTTGTCCTTGACATCCGTCAACGGTGTACCGTTCCAGTTCGGAAACGTGAAGTTGCCGCCGGCCGCGTCATCCACTTCCAGATTGCCCTTCGCATCGATCTGGCCGCTTGGGCTGGCCAGTTCAATCCGTCCATTGGCGACCTTGACATACGCGCCGGACCCATCACCGAGCGTGATGCCTTTTGACGCAGTGATCATGACTTCGCCAGTGGAGGAGCTAACCACCACGTTCTTGAGCGCCATCAGTTCCAGCTCGTCGCCCTGCGCCTGAACCTGTACTTTTCCCTTCGCCGAAAAAATCCGGATCCCAAGCTTCGCCGCAAAGAACGATATGGCCTCGCCCGCAGCAAGGGTGATGCGTTTGAACGCTCCCATATCGAGCCCTTCACCTGCAGTGACAAACATCTGCTTTTGGGCCGCCAGTTGCATGTGCTGACCGCTGGCGATACCAACGCCGTCGGGCGCACTCGCGACGATCACGGACTTCTTGAGCTGAATGAGCCTCTGTTCAATAAGGTCTCGCTGCTGGTCAATTTCAGCCAGCCACGCTTTGGCGGCATTGGCCGAATCGTTGAGCGAGCGCAGCAGATCTTTGGCCTGCTGGAGCGTTGCGTTCGCATCGTTCATCGCGAGCTGCTGCCCCGAAGCACCAGGTTGCGCCTCAGCCGAAACGAGCACGCCCTTCGCCCCCCGAACTGACACGTGTCCGTCGGTGCGCAGTTCGACACCCTGCCCTCGCTCCTTGCGATTGCCGTCGACCATATGCCCAAGATTGAGCTCGCTAGTCTGAAACGGCGTCGTCAGGTGAATATGCTCGACGCCTTCCTTGTCCTCCATGCGCATCTCATTCTGCGCGGCCGTGCGAATGAGATTGCGCGTATTGTTCAGGTTGTTGACGAGATCGGGATGCAGGCTGTCATGCAGCGCTCCGATGATGATGGGCCGGTTTGGATCCGCGGCCGTAAATTCGAGCGCGACCTCCGCGGAATCGATCAACGGGAAGTGGTGACCGTAGTTGTCGCCGCTGTAGGGCTTGGCAAAGCGCACCGGCCGGCTCGTGCCACCCGGGCTCCACTCATCGAGATCGAACGGCAGCTTGATGACGTACCAGCCTTCTTCCGTCAGATAGGCATATTTGTAGTTTCCGGGTGACGTGATCCGGGCCGGCAGAATGCCCTTGATTTCCGGTTTCGGGATCGTGTCCATGGATGTTCGCCAGACCCGATCCGAAGGAATCCCCTCGAACGTCACGCGGTACGACTTGTTGCGCCCACCGTGCGAGCGTACCGACGTGATGAAGATCCCGTGCTTCGCATCGACCTGAACCGGATCGACCAGCATGACCTCCCCGGCTTCCAGCCAGAACGGATTGCCCGTGCCGATGAACGTCACCTGACTCGCGAGGTGAGCCTCGTGCCGCAGGCGGGCAACGCGCTGGCCTTCCTCCGGCGTCTCGTAGTGCTCGCCCCAGTGATAGTCGACGGCGTTGGTGGTCTTGTCGCCACGCGCCGTGTTCTCCTCGACCAGCAGTGAGACGTCGGCCTGGCGATGGTTGTAGTCGTGCAGGCGCACGGATTGTGGCACGCGCCGGGTACGCCGCCGCAGCGACTTGATCGAGTCGGCACCCACGCTCTCGAGCCCGGAGTCACGACGATGCGGCACTGTACGCTGCTTGCGCGCGTACGCATCCAGATCGTCGCCGAACACCATCACCGCGTAATCCTTTTTCTGCTCCCACCGAAACCAGATGCCTTCTTCCGCACAGATGCGCTGGATAAACGCGAACGTCGTCTCGTGGTACTGGGTGATGTACTCGTGCCGCTTGTATGTACCGCGCAGGTTGAACCTGAAATCGACACCGGCCCGGTAACCGTAGTGCCGCAGCGTGTCGGTAATGATCTCTTCGACCGACTGCTTCTGGAACAGCCGGCTTGTCCTGCCACGGTTCAGGTCCGCCATCGCAGGCTCGAGCCTGACGCGGTAGCGCGTCTCGTCGGCGGAGGTCTCGTGCTCATCGAACTTCGTGATGATGCCGTGGACGGCCTGTGCGGGCGGCCTTTTGCTGAACTTTTCAGCGTTCTCGCCAAACATGCGTTGCAGGTGGCCCATGTTCGGGTCGACCGGATCGATGATGAACCGGGCTGGACGCCCGAGTACCTGATCCATCGGAATACCCGCTATCGGGCTTGTGAATTCAATCTCGTACTCGTAGAGCTGGCTGATCCGGTCATGGCCCGCGAACTTCACTATCGAGAATGGCGCCGGATGCGGCGCCAGCTTCAATTCATAAGCCTGTAACGGCATGAGCCACGACATCGAAAACCTCCCGGATACGCAAAACGCAAAAGCACCGCCGGAGCACCCACGGGCACCCCGGCGGCTTGCACAGAAAACGTCAGATCAGCGCCGGGTTCACCCCTTGGCCTTCGGCATCTGCGACACCAGCGATAGGCCGATGTCCATGCCTTCGACCTGGAAGTGCGGGATGATGAAGAGCTTGATGCGGAAGAACCCGGGGTTGTCCTCGATGTCCTCGACCGTGACCTTTGCCTCGCGCAGCGGGTGCGACGCCTGGAGTTCGTCGCCCGGGTCCTTCATCTCGGTCACCAGACCCTTGATCCAGTTGTTCAGCTCCAGCTCGAGTAGCCGGCGATCCTTGGTCGTCCCGATGTTCTCGCGCTGAATGAGCTTCAGGTAGTGCGCAATACGCGAAAGCAGGAAAATGTACGGCAGGCGCGAATTGATGCGGCTATTGGCCGTGGCTTCTTTTGTTTCGTAGAGCGCAGGCTTCTGTGCCGAGTTCGCCGAGAAGAAGCAGGCGAAGTCGTGGTTCTTGTAGAACGAGAGCGGAATGAAGCCCAGGTTCGCGAACTCGAACTCGCGCGTCTCCGGAATGAGCACCTCCGTGGGAATCTTCGGCTGGGAGCCGGTCCCGAGGTCATACAGATGGACCGGCAGGTCTTCGACCTTGCCGCCCGCCTGCGGTCCACGGATCTGGACACACCAGCCGTTGTTCACAAAGCTGCGCGTCATGTTGGCTGCAAACGCGAAGGAGGCATTCACCCAGAGATACCGGTTGTGATCCGGGCCTTTCACCGCTTCTTCGTAGTTGAAGGCGCGCACTGGCACCGTATCCTTGCCGTACGGCAGGCGGCCAAGCACGCGCGGCATGGTCAAACCTACGTAACGGGCGTCATCGGTATCGCGGAAGCTCTTCCACTTGATGTACTCGGCTCGGTCGAAGTAGTTGCCGATGTCCTGGATGGCAGCGACTTCCTCCATCGTCTTCTTGCCGAAGAACGCCGGGCCTACCGAGCCGATGAACGGCATGTGGGCAGCTGCCGCAACCTTCGAGACGTTGCGCAGCAGGGCGATATCCTGCGGCGAGTTCTCGAATTCGAAGTCGCTGATCATCGCGCTGACCGGCTGGCCGCCAGGCGTGTCGTATTCCTCGATGTACGTGAGGCGATAAAGACCGCTCTGGATGAGTTCGGACGCGTCCTCGAAATCGCGTTGCAATGCCTCTTTCGAGACGTCGAGCAGTTCGATGCGCGCGTTGCGGCGGAAGTCGGTGCGCGAGACCAGCATCTTCACGCCGCGCCAGCGACCCTCGAGCGCCTGGAATTCGGGCGCGTGCATCACCGCGTCAAGCTGGCGACTGATCTGGCGATCGAGTTGCCCGATATGGAAGTCGAGCAGCGACTTGTCGAGGCGATCGACCGGGCGGCTCGACTTCGCCACCAGTTCGAGAAACGCGCCCATGCCGCGCGCGATGCGCTCGCCAGCCGAAGCTTCGGAAAGCGTGTCGCCGTCGCGGAACGCTTCAAGCGGCCGCGCCTCAGCGACGGGTTTGAGATTGATCTTGCTGCACAGCGCGGCGTACACGCTGTCTGCGTCGAGCACTACGGTCTCGGTTGCGCTCGCGGCGCCTTTGTTCTGGCTCATTGCTGTTCCTGTCTGCGTTTGAAACACAAGCTGATTGCGGAAAGCGGTGAATGCCGCTTTGGCCCGGCGCCTTTCAGGCATGCCCTTCCGGCTGGGTAGCAGCCGTCGCTAGCTGCGCCAGCTCGCCGCGCAGTTTGTCGGACAGACGCTTGTCCTTCAGGACCTTCTCGAATTCGCGGCGGAATGTCCCGTTATCCAACAGATTCGATTTGAGGTCGCGCAGCAGGTTGCGCATGGCGAGCAGCGCCTGGAGTTCGGGAATCTGTCGGGCCACCTGCTCCGGATCGAAGTCCTTCAATGAGCGGAACGAAAGATTCACGGGCAATTCGCTGCCATCTCCAGCCAGCGTATTATCGACGCCAAACTTTAGATTCGGCGCATAATCGCCGAGCACGGCATCGAAATTGTTTTTATCAATATTGACCTTCTTTCTTGCGGCGAGCGGTGCATTTTCCGCACCCGCGCTAAAATTAGCGGCAACAAGCAACTTGAGTGGCAGCTCAACCTTCTTCTGGGCTCCGCCGGTGTGAAGATCCAGCGTGATCGACACGCGGCTTTTTGGGATTTCTCGCTGAAAGCTATCCATAGTATGTCTAATTAATTAGTGTTCAAGATTCCGCAGAACTTGACGGTCGCGATGCGGTGTCGTGCGTTGCATGTGTGGTCCTTCGCCACATGCATACTCGCAGGGATCTAGTACAGAAGGCACCCCATGGCGTGGTCTCCATTCGTGCGACCTGTTTGCGACGGCCCATTAAATCCGAATACATTCATGCCGTCAATTGGAATTTCTTTTCGCCTTTATCTCTAAATACTCAATTGTTAATTTTTGAATAAAATTAAAAACTTTCCGCAACGGCGCCCACCACAAAATTAGGACTTTCGAAATTGACATCCATCATGCTCCCTTGCCTATATCAATATCGAGATACGCGTTCAGCATATTATTTTTATGCGAGTTGTTAACGTTTGTCAGATCTCAAACTTAATTCAATACAAAATCCGGTTTACCTTGTATAAAGCCGTTCGACATCTCCAATTGAAGCCACTTTCTTAAAGAAGATAAGTACAAACCAAAAGAGACCATCACCAATGCGGATCCATAAACCTCTTTGGCACGACGGCCTGATCCTTTCGCAGCAGCACTTCCAGCAGATGGAGCGCGCGAGCGGATTCGCCGTGCAGCAGTTCGTGGCCGCGGCTTTCGCCGAGCCATGGGGCACGCTGGGTGTCGTCGTGGATGAAGAAGCGCTCAAGACGGGCCGACTGAAACTCGAGCAACTCAAGCTGCGCCTGCCCGACGGAACCCCGTTCGATTCGACGGTCAGCGACGCGATTCCCGGAGGACGCGATCTGACGCAGGGTATCCCCGCGGACCGCCAGAGCTTGATCGTTTACGCTGCGCTCGCGCTGCCCGACGCCAATGGGAACAACTGTCGTTTGGATGAAACCGCGCTCGCGCGGCCGCGGCGCTCCTATCGCGAATTCGTGAAGGTCATGGATCTGAACGGCACGGCCGAGACCGAGATTGCGGTCGAACGCCACGCGCTGCGCCTGCTCTTCGATTTCGAGCCGCATGCCGATGACACGGTGTGCGCGGTTGCACGGCTCACGCGCGCGCCGAACGGTCAGTTCCAGGTCGATCACCGCTTCGTGCCGCCGTGCCTCACGCTGGCCAGTCATCCGCTGCACATCGAGCGACTCAACCGCCTCGCGGACATCCTGCAGGCAAAGAGTCTCGCGCTTGGCGCGCGTCGCAGCGAGCGCGTCGAGCAGGTGACCGAATACGGCGTGGCCGACGTGCAGCTGTTCTGGCTGCTGCACTGCATCCACGCGGCGTGGCCACAAATTCGGCTCTTCTTGACGCATCCCGCGCGGCCACCCGAGCAGCTTTATGTCACCCTCACCCAGCTGGTCAGTGCCCTGACGACGTTCTCCACCGCCGTGCAGCTTGCCGATATTCCCGCGTGGGACCACGAGCACGCCGATAACGTGTTCACGAAGCTGGAATCGATGATCCGGGAACTGCTCGATGCAATCATTCCGTCCCGCGTGATCCCAATTGGCCTCACGCGCAAAACCCCGACGACATGGTCCGGACAGTTCCTTGACGAGCGCATCGTCGGTGGTGTGTCCGACTGGTACCTGTCTGTCAACGCGCGCATGACTGCATTTGATCTAGTCGAACAGTTTCCGCGTCTGTGCAAGATCGGCGCACCGGATGATGTCGAACACATCGTCAATTCTGCACTGCCTGGCATTCCACTCAAGGCGGTCCAACGCGTGCCCGGTGCGATTCCGGTGCGACTGGACAACCAGTATTTTTCGCTGGACTCCAGCAGTCCTGCCTACGAGAAAATGCTTGCCTCGAGAGCCTGTCAGATCTATTTGCCGGGGTCCGTCGCTGATGCCTCGCTCGAACTTTACGCGGTGCTGCGCTCATGAAAGTCCTGACCGATCGCCACGACACGCCCGCGTATCTGTCTGAGCCTGGCTTTGTTCGCGCGAGCAACCCTGGCATCCGGGCCCTGCTGCGTGACACCGGACTGCTCGTCACATCACTCGGCGACCACGGGACCGTAAAAAACGCGGAGCAATTCCGCAACGACTGCCGCAAGCTGATCCAGAAGTTCTCGGATGCCCTCACGCAGCATGGCTATCCCGAAGACGTCAAGCACGAAGTCTCGCTGGCGCAGTGCGGCCTGATCGATGAAACGGCGCTACGCCATCTCCCCGAAAGCAGCCGGGCAGCGTGGGCACTCAACCCGATTCAGGTCGAGCGGTTCAAGGTGCATGACGCCGGCGAATTCGTCATTGACCGGATCGAGGCACGCCTGCGGGAAGCAACACCGAATGCAGACCTGCTCGAAAGTTACGCCGCGATCCTCGGCATGGGTTTTAAGGGCCGCTATGCGCTCGATGGCGAAAGCAGGCTCGTCGAACTCATGGGCACACTCAACGCGCGCCTGAGAAAGCTTCGCCCGCATGAGGCGCAGTCGTTTGTCTCAGACCGTGCAGGACGCCCGCTTTCCGACTGGTTCCGCCGACTTTCGCCGTGGGTTTTAGCCGCGGTCGTCTGCGTGATTGCAGCGGTCATCTGGAGTACGTGGGCCGTTGCACTGAATGCGCAAGTCACGCGCGTTCCATCGGCAAAGGTTGCGCAGCCGTGAAGTCAGACCTCCCCTTGCTGACTTCTGCGCCCAACGGTGCGCCGCTTCGCAGCGACGAAGGACTCGATTATCCGTTCCGGCTCCAGGTTCTTCTTGCAAGCGCTCTGGCGCTCGTCCTGGTCTGGTTCGTGGCGCGAATCGGACCGGTGCTTGCGTGGCTGCTCTCCTGCGCGGTCCTGTCTGTCGCCATGCTGCTCGTGGTCCTGTATACCCGGCGAATTTCCATCGCGCGCAGGCAGGGCGCGCAGGTACTCTGCGCACTTGGACAAGCAACCGCCGGCATACCGGTCGACCTCCGTACCCGAATGCCGCTCGTGCTGGTGACAGGTGATGATCTGCCCGCACTGTTCAACAGGAATGAAGGCGAGCGTTTCGCCTATGTTGGCGAAGGCGCAATCTGGCTACGCGTGGACAGCCCTAAAGACCTGGCACGTCTGGCCATCGCCGTGAAGCAGTGGCGTGACGGGCGCGCTCCTGATGGCGTCGTGGTCTCGGTTGTGCCGGCAAGATACACGGATGTCGATCTTCTAACCCAGTCACTGCGCGCGGCGCGCCAGGCAGTTGCAGACGCCACGCGCATGCTCGGCGCGCGCGCCCTGCCCGGCTATGTCGCTGTGTACCAGCGACTGACAACCGAAGCCGTTGGGCTTGCCGGGCCGCAATGGCACGGTGTTTCTTCGGCTACCCGCATGGTTGACGCGCAGCGGTTCGAGACCGTGATACGGGCGGCGGAAGACGAGATCATGAGCGCACCTAACCGATGTGTAGCGGCCACGCGGGCCGCCGCACTTGCGTCGCTCATTGGCTGGACGCAACGCGTCGTGCTTTACACGCTTACCGACCCGCGGCAGCCGGCTAGGCCGCTGGCGCTATTCGGTGCCGGCTGGATCGACTGCGGCCCCGCGGGCCGTGCCGGCAGCCCATGGAACGTGGATGTGGAAATGCAGACGAGCGTCGTGCGCAACACGGCGTCGACATCGCCCGCGCCATGGCCGCTACCGCAGCCGCTGATCGAGGCACTGCCTGTGCGGCACTGGAGATCGCCCCGGCTCCTGGCGCTGATGCATGCCCTTGCGATGTTCGCTTGCGCGTCCGGCATCGCGTTTTACTGCGCCGGAAAAAACAATCAAACGCTGCTCGCACGCATTCAAGCCGATCTTGGCCGTTACTCGATGATTCCGGCCGACCACGACGCGGCAAGGCGTGAAGCGCTCAAGACCCTCGTGAACGATCGCGACGAACTTGATCGCTACGCTCGAAGGGGGGTCCCACTCGATCTGTCGTTCGGCCTGTACCGCGGCGCGAGACTTGCCCCGGCGCTCAACGACGCGATCGCTTCCTATCAGCCTCCCCCGCCGCCAGGCGTTCTCACGTTTGACAGCATGTCGCTGTTCGACAGCGGCAAGGCCCAACTCAAAGGCGGCTCGACACGGATCATGGTCAACGCGCTGGAGATGATCAAGGCGCATCCGGACAGGAGGATTCTCGTGGCGGGCCACACGGACAACATCGGTAAACCCGACCGCAATCTGCGGCTTTCAACCGCGCGCGCCCAGTCCGTGCGCGACTGGCTCATTGATGCCTCCGGCATCCCGTCGACGCAATTCGCGATCCAGGGCTACGGCGACACCCGCCCTCTTACGGACAACGACACGGCCGCCGGGCGTGCGAGGAATCGACGTGTAGAAATCACTCTCCTACCTGATGCGGCACAGCCCGCCCCGGCGGCTATCGCCACGCAAACGGCAGCGTCCGGAGCGGCGCCCAGGTAGGCAGGAGCCTTTGTCCCCGAAGCCCAGGCTTCGGGTTTCGCGAGCCCGGTCACTGTCTCCGGGCGATTCGTAGTACGAAAAAAGGGAGTTAAGGAATGGCAATTCCGTCATACATGTGGCTCAAGGACGATGGTGGCGCCGACATCAAGGGTTCGGTGACTGTTCAGGGGCGCGAGGGCAGCATCGAGATCACGCAGTTCAACCACGACCTGCATATTCCGACCGACGGCAACACCGGCAAGCTCACCGGCACGCGCGTGCACGCGCCGATCACGCTCGTGAAGGAAACCGACGCGTCGACGCCGTATCTCTACAAGGCGGTGACGAGCGGCCAGACGCTCAAGTCGGCCGAGATCAAGTGGTACAAGATCGACGACGCCGGCAAGGAGAAGGAATACTTCAACACGAAGCTCGAGAACGTAAAGGTCGTGGCGGTCCGTCCGAGGATGCTCGACATCAAGATCCCCGACTACGAGAAGCACAACCACCTCGAGGAAGTCGAGTTGCGTTACGAGACCATCACGTGGTCCTACAAGGACGGCAACATCATCCACAAGGACACCTGGAACGAGCGCTCCTGAGCCCTGCTTCCTGACGATAGTCCGGGGACCGTCATCGCATGACGGACCTCTTTCGCCAGTCCGCACAAGCGGACTGGTGTTTTTGCTGCATCGGACGGCCACTTCCAGTGGCCGCATCCCTTCTCCCTTGGCCCGCACAGCCAGCCACGACATGACCCTGTACAACGACCGAAGCACACATACCCGGGATATCAGCCAGCTCCTGCGCAGGCTCAGTCCGCATTGCACGACCGCGCTCGAGGCAGCAGCAAGTCTGTGTCAGACGCGGCTTGCGGATGAAATCACGGTGGAGCACTGGCTACTCAAGCTGCTCGAGGCCGGCGACGGTGATATTTCCGCAATCATGGATCACTACGATGTGGACGTCGACGCCATATGGAGCGCGTTACTTGGTGCCATTGAGCACACCCCGCGCAACCTGCGGGGCCGGCCGAGCCTTTCCCCGCAACTAGCCGCTGTCCTGCAAGACGCCTGGTCTCATGCGCTAAGCCTCGCAGACGCACATGAGACGGAGATCCGCTCGGGACATATTCTGCAAGCGATCGTCGAAGCACCTCACGTTCTGCGCACATGCGCCACGTGGCCGCTGCTCTCCGTGAGCAGCGCGCAAATCCAGCGTCTACTGCCTCGTCTCGGGTCCCGTACCAGCGAAAAACCGCCCGAACTGCCAGAACCGCAAACAGGCGCTATTACCACGGCGTCAGCCGCTGCCAGTGCAGATCATGCGGAGGAGGCAAAAGCACCGCCGCCGGTGGCGCGCAGCGTTGAGGGTGACGCGCTCGCCCGCTTTGCAGTGGACATCACCGGTAAGGCGCGAGACGGCAAGATCGATCCGGTCTTTGGGCGCGATCGCGAGATCCAGCAGATGGTCGACGTGCTCGCGCGCCGGCGCAAGAACAACCCCATCCTCGTGGGCGAGCCGGGTGTGGGAAAAACAGCGCTCGTCGAAGGCCTCGCGCTTCGTGTGGCCGAAGGCACGGTGCCCAACGTGATCCGCGACGTGCGGATCCTCACGCTAGACCTTGGTCTGCTTCAAGCGGGCGCTGGAGTAAAAGGCGAATTTGAGCAACGTCTAAAGAATGTGATCGACGAGGTGCAGGCGTCCAGCGTGCCGATTCTGCTCTTCATCGACGAAGCGCATACGCTCATCGGCGCAGGCAATGCCGCCGGCGGCGCCGACGCGGCCAACCTGCTCAAACCCGCTCTCGCGCGCGGCGAGTTGCGCACAATTGCGGCGACCACGTGGTCGGAATACAAGGAATACTTCGAGCGCGACGCCGCGCTCGAGCGGCGCTTCCAGATGATCAAGGTCGATGAGCCCGATGATGACGCAGCGTGCCTGATGCTGCGCGGGCTCAAGAGCCGTTACGCGCAATATCACAACGTGCACATTCGCGATGAAGCGCTCGTGGCCGCAGTCAAGCTCTCTCGTCGTTACATCCCGGCCAGGCAGCTGCCGGACAAGGCTGTCGACCTGATTGACACTGCGGCAGCGCGCGTACGGATGGGTCTCGAATCGCCGCCGGCCGACCTGCAGCGCGCACGCGCTGCCGTTTCAGCGCTGGAGTTGGAACGCTCGATAGTGGAAGACGACGCCCGCGCGGGCATCGTAGAGATGAAGACACGTCAGGCAGAACTCGGCGCGGCACTCGTCGAGGCACAAGCCGCGCTTGAGACGTTGCAGCATCGCTATAACCATGAACTCGCGTCCGTGCGTGCACTGAATGAATTACGGGTTCCTGCATCGGGTAACGAGCCCGGCACCCTCGTGCAGGCACATCAAGCACTCCAGCACATCCAGGGCAAGACACCCCTGATATTCGCCGACGTGGACGCGCAGGCGGTCGCGCGCGTTGTCGCCGAATGGACCGGCGTGCCGGTTGGGAGCCTCGTCGAGGACGAACTACAGAGCCTTCTCACGCTCGAGGCGCAGCTCGCGAAAAGGGTGGTCGCCCAGGACGACGCGCTCGTCGCACTCGCGGAAAGCCTGCGAACCGCCAAGGTCGGATTGAAGACCGAGCACGCACCGCTCGGCGTGTTTTTGCTCGCGGGGCCTTCCGGTGTGGGCAAGACTGAGACCGCACTCGCATTGGCCGACCTGCTGTTCGGGGGCGAGGCGGCACTCACCACGATCAACATGTCGGAGTATCAGGAAGCCCACACGGTTTCGCAGCTCAAGGGCTCGCCGCCGGGCTATGTCGGTTATGGCCGCGGCGGCGTGCTCACGGAGACGGTGCGACAGCGCCCCTACAGCGTCGTGCTGCTCGACGAAGTCGAAAAGGCTCACCGCGACGTGCTGGACCTGTTCTACCAGGTATTCGATCGAGGAGCGATGCGCGACGGAGAGGGACGTGAGATTGATTTTCGCAACTGCGTGATCCTGATGACCTCCAACCTCGGCAGTGCGCAGATCGACGAGATGACGGCCGGCCATCCGGACAGCGCGCAACCGGCGCTACTCGATGCCATCCGGCCACAGCTCGTCGCGCACTTCCAGCCTGCGCTGCTCGCGCGTTTCCAGACGCTGGTGTACAAGCCGCTCGACGTCGTCGCACTTGGCGCCATCGTGCGCATGAAGCTCGACAAGGTGGCCGCGCGCCTGAAATGTCAGCACGGTGTCGAACTGGATTGCGACGATTCCCTGATTGCGTCCATGGCCGAGCTTTGCCTTGCCCGTGATTCTGGCGCACGCACCGTCGATGCCTTCCTCAATCAGCGCGTACTCCCGACGGTGTCGCGCGAGTTGCTCACCCGCATGGCGAGCGGCACAACGCCAGCAAAGATCGTCCTGTCGAGTTCGGCTGAAGGCAGTCTCACGATTGATTTCGTGGATCAGGCTCAGCCGGTCGCAATCACGACTGAAACAACATCCGGCTAATGGAGGCCTCCCCATGCCGACAGGCCCTTCCCTCTATGACATGCTGCTTGGCCACATCAATGGCGAGGCACTCGAAAACCACGATGACAAGACGCTCGAAATCCTGAGCGTCCAGGCAAACATTGGGCGAATCCTGAACACGCGTGCGGGTGCGCTCAAGCATGTGCCCGACTTCGGATTGCCGGACCTGACCGACGTCTACAAGAACCTGCCAGCGTCAGTCCACGATTTGCGCAACCAGATGGAGAAGACGCTGCTCAAGTTCGAGCCACGTCTGCGTTCGATTGACATCGAGATCAGCGACAAGCCCGATCCAGGGCTTCTCGTGAGCTTTACGATGGTCTGCCATCTCCGGAAGGCCGGGCTGGTTCGGTTCGGAACTTACTTCGAGCCACCCGGGCGCATGCGTATCGAGCGGCTCGTCATTCGTGAGCCTAAGCGCTAGTGCGTTTTCGATCAACTTGCGCGACAGGGCCTCGAGTCCGAAATGGCACCGCGAGATTTACAGTAGCCTTTCACATGAAATCGCCACATCGAGCCCGATGCCCGACGGCGCCCGCCCCAATCGGCTAAGATACGGCTCCACAAAAGCCATTTTTCGAACCAACGGAGTGTTTTCAGTGATTCAGGCAATTCAACCGGGCGCCGTCTTCAAGGACAATCTCGCACTGCTGCCGGGCATCGACGGCATCGAGCGCATCGATCTCGTGGACGCTCAGGGCAACATCGCCGCGAGCATCGAAAACAAGCCCGGCAAGCAGGGCTCACTCGCGGTCTACCACTATCTGCGCGAAGCTTTCGGCACGCTCGACTCCAACGCCGCCGAGCATGGCCTCGCCGTATTCGCCGAGCACACCGCCGACGCGAGCAACCGTCCGGGCGCACACCCGAACGTCGATCGTCTGCTCGAAATCGCAGCAGGCGGCCCGACGCTGCGCATCGACGTGATCGCCGCAGCCTGAGCGTTGCCTTCGCAGGCGTGCCAGCCGGCGCGCCTCCTTGCCTGGCAACTCAAGCCGAAAGTTCTTCCAGCCGAACGCCATTCGTGCGCGGCCCGAATCCGCCGATCGAAATCATCACCGCGAGCATGCACACGGTGATGCCGGCGAACACACCGCTCACGCCAAAATCGCGCAGCAACGCGGCGATGATGAAACCCGACATCATCGCGCCCACGCGGCTCGCGGAATAAACGATGCCGTTAGCGCTGCACCGCACCGCAGTGGGGAAAAGCTCGGCCTGATAAGCGTGATAGCACACAGATATGATCTGCCCCGCCAGACTGATCAGGACACCGAGCGAAATCAGCGCGAGCGGCCCGCGCGCCTGCGAGAACAGCAAGCCGAACACGATCACCGCAAAGGCCGAACCGACGATGAGCCACTTGCGCTCGATGCGATCGGCCACAAGCATCGCGAGCAGCGGCCCGCACGGCAGCGCAATGGCGATCACGACCGCATAGAGCAGGCTCTTGGTGACGCGATGCCCACGCCGATGCCGGTGATGAAGCGCCACAGGATCAGCCCCTGCGAGGTATGCTGAAACGCCATCGCCACCGAGCCCACCGAATACCAGAGCAGCGAGAACGTAAAGACGCTTCGTCGTCCGAATCGGTCGGGCAACCAGCCGAAGCAGAAGGTGCCGACGAAAAGCCCCGCGAAGGTCGCGGCGACGAAGGCCCCGATGCCGTTGAAGCCGAAGAATGCATGCGTGGTGGTTTGCAGCATGCCGCTTTTTGCCATGCCTGGGGCGATATAGCCCGTGAAGATGAGATCGTAGACCTCGAAGAAGCCGCCCAGCGAGATCAGCATGACCAGCATCCAGAGCTGGCGCGTGGCGGGCAGGCGGTCGAGCCGCGCGGAAAGCGCTGCCGCCGCGCGATTGCCTGCGGGTGGGGCCGTGACGGCGTCGAGCGGGGCGTCCGCGCCGAGGGTTCGTTGCATGCTTGTCTCCGTGACGACGCCTCGCCGGGCGTCATTCTTGTGAACGCCGGGGCCGCGAGCGTGCGGCGCGTGCGAGCTTCTGCCGGCTCGTGGCACGCGCAACCGTATGGCAGACCGGCGGGGGAACTGCGAACCTACTGCTTCTACTTCGTCTGCCGCTCGCTCAGGGCGCTGCGTGTGACTTCAGGCCCGCCAGCACCGCTTCGGTATGCTCGCCCACCTTTGCTAGCGGCTGACGCACGCCGGGACGGCGACCGCCCATCATGAGCGGCAGCAGTACGACTTCGGTCATGCCGCCGTCGTCGGTCTGCATCGGCACGAGTCCGCCGCTCGCCTTGAGGTGCGGGTCGTCGAGCAACTGGTCGGGGCGCACGATCGGCGCGTACGGAATGCCGGCCGCTTCGAGACGCGGCATGAGTTCGGCCACCTGTTGCGTGGCGAGCGCAGCGCCGAGACGCTCGAGCAGTTCGGGCCGCACCGCCACGCGCAGCGCGTTGTTCGCGAAGTGCGGCTCGTCGGCGAGCTGCGGGCAGCCGATCACGTCGCACAGCGTCACGAACTGCTTGTCGCTCACCGCGCCGATGAAGAGCTGTTCGCCTTCGGCAAGCGTGAACACGTCGTACACGCTCCAGGCCGACACGCGCGAAGGCATGGGCGGCGGCGCTTCGTGCGTCATAGCGTACTGCTGCATGTGCTGCGCGCTCAGGAACACGCAGTTCTCGAACAACGCGCTCTGCACCTCCTGGCCGCGCCCGGTCGCGTCGCGCTCGCGCAGCGCGGCCAGCACGCCGATCGCACCGAACATGCCACCCATGATGTCGTTCACCGATGTCCCCGCGCGCAGCGGCCGCCCCGCAGGCCCGGTCATATACGAGAGGCCGCCCATCATCTGCACGACTTCGTCGAGCGCGAGACGCTTTTCATAAGGGCCGGGCAAAAAGCCCTTGTGCGAGACGTAAATGAGGCGCGGGTACCGCTGCGAGAGCGTGACGTAATCGAGGCCGAACTTTTCCATCAGGCCGGGCCGGAAGTTTTCGAGCATCACGTCGCACTCGCCGATCAGCTCGACGGCTGCCGCGCGGCCCGACTCGGTGTTGATGTCGAGCACCACGCTCTTCTTGTTGCGGTTGAACGAGCGGAAAAAGCCGATGCCGAGGCCCGGCAAATTGCGCGTCTTGTCGCCGCCGGGCGGTTCGATCTTGATGACTTCGGCGCCCAGGTCCGCGAGGATCATCCCGCAGGTGGGGCCCATGACCATGTGCGTGAATTCGACGACGCGCACGCCTTCGAGCGGCAAACGGTTTTGCGTATTCATAAGGATCTCAAACTAGTCGGACGTGCTGTGCAATTGCGCCAAAGGTCTTCGGCAGGCCGGCGCGCCAGAGCGTGCCGTGCAGCGTTTCGCCCGCCAGCCACTGGGCCACGCGCGTGCGCAGCGCCAGCAGCCGTTCGATGTCGATGCCGGTATCGATGCCCATGTCGGCGAGCATGAACGCAAGGTCTTCGCTCGATGCATTGCCGCTCGCGCCCGGCGCATGCGGACAGCCGCCGATGCCGCCGAGCGTGGCGTCGAAGCGCGTGACGCCCGCCTCCAGCGCCGCATAGACGTTGGCGAGCGCGAGGCCGCGCGTGTCGTGAAAATGCGCGCAGCACAGCCGCTCGCCCGCGATCTCGCGCGCGGCCTCGAAGAGTTCGCGCACGGCGGCGGGATTGGCGTAGCCCACGGTGTCGGCGAGGCTCACGCGGTCCGCGCCCGCATCGAGCAGCGCCTGCATGCAGCGCAGCACCTCGGCGGGTTCGACGCGCCCTTGCAGCGTGCAGCCGAACGCCGTGCCGATGCCGCCTTCGATCAGCGTCTTCGCGCCGCTCGCGTCGCGCGCGGCGCGGATGCGCGCCACTTCGGCCACGACTTCATCGGGCGTCTTGCGCAGGTTCGCGAGGCTATGCGCCACACTCGCGGAAAGGGGCACGAGCAGCAGGTCCGCTTGCGCGTCCAGCGCTCGCTCGGCGCCCTTCAGGTTCGGCACCAGCACCGAGACGAAGAGGTCCGGCAGCGTCTTTGCGTAAGCGACGAGTTCCGCCGTGTCCGCGAGTTGCGGCAGGAGGCGCGCAGGCACGAACGAACCCACTTCGATCTCGCGCTGGCCGGCTTCGTGCGCGGCGCGGATCCATTCGATCTTGTGTTCGGTCGGCAGCACCGTCTGGATGCTCTGCAGGCCGTCGCGCAGGCCGACCTCGCGTATCACGGCACGCGTCCGGGCCCATTGAGGTAATGGGGGCATGAGGGTGTCTCCGTTGTTGTCTCCAGCGATGTGCTAACTTTAGGCATTCCGCAAAATACATATAGCGGTATTTTGGAAGCTTTAGGATTCCAATCTGGAAACGTACAGAACGCAGTCAGGAGACACCGTGCACGACATCGACCTCAAGACCCTGCGCCTTCTCGTGAGCGTGTGCGAGTACGGCAACATGGGGCGCGCGGCGCGCGAGGAACACATCGAGCCCTCGGCCATCAGCAAGCGCATCGCCCAGCTCGAAACTGAATTCGGCGTGCCACTGCTCACGCGCTCGCGCCGCGGCGTGCAACCCACAGCGGCAGGCGTCGCTCTGCTCGAACACGCGCGCAGCGTGATCTTCACGCTCGAGCGCGCGGCCAGCGACGTCGCCGCGCTCGGCAGCGGCCTCTCGGGCAGCGTGAGCGTGTGCGCCTCGGCCTCCGCGATCGCCGAGGCCCTGCTCGACGATCTCGCGTCGTTCATGCGCTTGCCCGCCTACAAGAACACTCGCGTGAACGTGGAAGAGCGTACCTCGCACGAACTCGTGGAACGTGTGCGCGACGGCGCGGCCTCGCTAGGCGTGTGCTGGGACAACGTTGATCTCGGGGGGCTGCAATCGCGCCCCTGGCGCGAAGACCGGCTGGTGCTCGCCGTGCATCCCGAGCACCCGCTCGCGAAACGCCGTACGATTGCCTTCGAGGAAACGCTCGATTACGAGCACGTGGGCCTGCCGACCTCCACGGCCGTGCATACGATGCTGCGGCAGTCGGCGGCGCGCGGCGGGCGCACGGTCGCCTATCGCGCGGTGGTCTCGACGCTCGACGCTGCGTTTCGCGTGGTGGCCGCCAATCTCGGCATCAGCGTCGTGCCCCAGGAGGTGAGCAACACCTACCGGCGCATCATGGACGTGCACACCATTCCCCTCACCGACGCCTGGGCGCGGCGGCGTTTCATCGTCTGCTTTCGTGCGTTCGACACGCTTCAGCCCGCGGCGCAGCGCATGGTCGAACATCTCGTGGAACGCGCGGCGCAGAAGAAGCGCGGCGCGAAGAGCAACGCCTGAGCGCGCGCCTCAAGCCGCCGTCAAGCCGCCGCTTTCTTCGCGCGTTTGCGCGCGGGCTCGCGATCGGCGGTTTTCATCTGCGCAATCAAACCGTCGTGGTGCTCGCGAAGCACCTCGACGAATTCGGCCACGAGACGCTCGCGCGGCCGATTCGGCGGAAACAGCAGGTATGTGGGGAACAGCACCGCCGGCGAGAACGGCCGGATCGCGATGTCCGGCCCCGCGAAATCGCGCGCGACGATGGGATGCGCGAGCGTCACGCCCATGCCGCAGCGGACCATCTCGCAGCAGATCGCCGTGTACTGGGCCTCGATGGCGAGCACGCGCTCTACACCCGCACGCTGGAACACTTCGTCCATTTGCGTACGCGTGCCGTCGCCGTGGCACAGCGAGATGAACGATTCACCTTCCAGGTCGGCAGGCCGGATCGTGGCCTTTTTCGCGAGCGCATGCGTGGCAGGCATCACGCAGACGGCCGCAACCTTCGAAAGCAGTTCGACCTCGCAGTTCGACGCTTCGCTGATATACACCGCCACACCCAGATCGCAGAACTGCGAGCCGGTCCAGTGGTTCACCGTGCCCGACGTATTCACGTGCAGCGAGACCGTCACGCCCGGAAAGAGGCGGCGAAACTTGTCGATGGCGTGTGGCACGAGCGTGAGCCCCGCGGAAGGCATGGCGGCAATGCGCAAACGCCCGCTGCCGAGATTGCGGATTTGCGCGGCGGCGTTACTGAGTCCCTGCAGGCCCACGTACGCGCGCTCGACTTCGCGAAAAAACGCATTGCCCTCGCTCGTGGGAATCAGGCGGATGCCCACGCGCTGAAACAGCGTAAGCCCGGTCTCGCGCTCCAGTTGCCCGATCAGGCGGCTCACGTTGGGCTGGGAGGTGTAGAGCGCCTTCGCGGCGGCCGTCATCGAGCCTGACACCATCACCGCGCGAAACGCCTCGACGTGCTTCAGATTCAAGGTGATCTCTCCTGGGCTTAACCCTGATTCGTGCGCCAGGGCCTAACCCTGGTCCATATCATTCCCGTATAGGTTGGCATTTTATTCGTATTGGACGATATGGCCAGCCCGGCACAGACTGCGATGCATCGGCGCACTGTCCGGTTCGCCGCTCCCCACATTCGAATGGAGATCGTCGTCATGAGAGCCGCGATGCGCCGTCGTTCAACCTTCCCTCCCAAAGCCGCATTCGTCGCACTTGCCGTCGCCGGCACGCTCGCCGCGGCCTCGCTCGCCCAGGCCGAAACCACGCTGTATGTCGCCAACGTCGGCGGCTCCAACGAGCAGCTCTATCGTCAGAAGATCATCCCGGCGTTCGAAAAGGCGCATGACGTCAAGATCGTGTACGTAGCGGGCAATTCGAGCGACACGCTCGCCAAGCTCCAGGCGCAAAAGGGCCACGAGCAGATCAACGTCGCCGTGATGGACGACGGCCCGATGTATCAGGCGATGCAACTCGGCCTGTGCGGCAAGCTCGACGACGCCCCGGTCATGAAGGACCTCTATCCGCTCGCGCACATCGGCCCGACCGCCGTGGGCGTGGGCATGGTGGCGACCGGCATCGGCTATAACGAACAGGCGTTCAAAAAGCTCGGCCTGCCCGCGCCCGATTCGTGGAAGTCGCTCGAAGACGCGCGCGTGAAGGGCAAGCTCGGCGTGCCGCCCATCACCAACACTTACGGCCTGCATACGCTCGTGATGCTCGCGCGCCTGAACGGCGGCGGCGAGAAGGACATCGACCCCGGCTTCAAGGCCATGACGAAACAGGTCGCGCCCAACGTGCTTTCGTGGGCACCCACGCCCGGCGAAATGGACGGCCTCATGCAGTCCGGCGACGTGATCATCGCGCCTTACGGCAGCGGCCGCGCGGTGGCACTGCAAAACACCGGCTTCCCGCTCAAGTTCATCTACCCGAAGGAAGGCGGCGTGGCGCTGCAGGTGGCCGCGTGCTCCATTGCCCAGAACGCCCAGCCGCAGCTCTCGCAGCAGTTCATCCAGTTCCTGTTGAGCCCCGAGGTGCAGGCGCAGCAGGCGGCGGACATCGGCCTCGGCCCCGTCAACAAGAACGTCAAGCTCACGCCTGAAGTGGCCGCGCGCGTGCCTTACGGTCCTGACCAGATCGCGAAGCTCACGGCGATGGACTGGACCACCATCAACGAGCATCGCACCGAGTGGACCGAGCGCTGGAACCGTTCGGTCGAGCGCTGATGCGCGCGCTCTCCGCCCCGCACCCAACGCACAGCGAGGACCGACGCTCATGAGCTTCCTCACCCTGCAAGGCATCTCGAAGCGCTACGGCGACTTCACGGCGATCGAGCAGCTCGACCTCTCGGTCGAGCGCGGCGAGTTTCTCTCGCTGCTCGGTCCCTCGGGTTGCGGCAAGACGACCACACTGCAGATGATCGCGGGTTTCGTCACGCCGAGCACCGGCCGCATCATGCTGGACGGCCGCGACATCACAAACGAACGGCCGGAGAAGCGCGGCATCGGCGTGGTGTTCCAAAGCTATGCGCTCTTTCCGCACATGACCGTGGCCGGCAACGTGGGCTTCGGTCTCGAGATGCAGAAAATGAAGCGTGCGCAACGCGCGGAGCGCATTGCCGAGGCGCTCGAACTCGTGCGTCTGCGCGGGCTCGACGCGCGCTACCCGAAGGAGCTGTCGGGCGGCCAGCGCCAGCGCGTGGCGATCGCCCGCGCCCTTGCGATGCAGCCCGAACTCTTGCTGCTCGACGAGCCGATGTCGAACCTCGACGCCAAGCTGCGCGAAGAGATGCATATCGAGCTGCGCGCTATCCAGAAACGCCTTGGCATCACGACCCTGCTCGTCACGCACGACCAGGTGGAAGCGATGACGATGAGCGACCGTATCGCCGTCATGCACCGCGGCACCATCGCGCAGTTGAGCACGCCGTTCGACGCTTACGAGCGCCCGGCCACACCCTTCGCTTCCACCTTCCTTGGCCGCACCAACACGCTCGCTGGCGAAGTGCTGCGCCGCAATCCGCGCTGCGCCGAGGTCGAGGTCGGCGGAACGATGCTGCACGTGCCCCATGAAGGCCGCGAGGTGGCGGGCGCCGTGAACGTGTACATCCGCCCCGAAAAAGTGCATCTGGCCAACGGCGACGCGCGCCTCAGAGGGCGTGTGACGACGCGCGTGTTCGTCGGCAATCAATGGCTGCTCGCGGTGGAAACCTCACTCGGCAAGCTCCACGTCGCACAGCCCAACCACGGCGCACCGCCGCCCGAGGAAGGCCACGAAGTGGGACTCGCCTGGACCGACGACGATCTGCGCGTGCTCACGCGGGAGGGCACCCATGGCAACGCTTGACGACTCGCGCGCGGGCGCCGCGCCGTGGCTGCTCTCCGCCCCTGCGCTGCTGCTTTTTCTCGCGCTGCTGCTGGTGCCGCTTCTGCTCACCTTCGTGCTCTCGTTTCACGTTTTCAGCGACATCGCGGGTGTGCAACGCGGCTGGACCGTCACCAATTACCTGGAGGTCCTGAGCGATCCCTACTACGGCGAAATCTTCCTGCGCACCGCCGGACTCGCATTCGCCGTCACGCTGCTTTCCATCGTGCTAGGCGTGCCCGAAACGCTGGTGCTCGCGCGCATGCGCAGGCCCTGGCAATCGGTTTGCCTGCTGATCGTGCTCGGGCCGCTGCTGATCTCGGTGGTGGTGCGAACGCTCGGCTGGCAAATCCTGCTGGGCAATAACGGCGTGCTCAACAACGCGCTGCAGGCACTCCACATCACCGACGAGCCCATTCGCCTCGTCTATACCATGACTGGCACCATCATCGCGCTCACACACGTGCTCGTGCCGTTCATGGTGATGTCGGTCTGGGCGACGCTGCAAAAGCTCGATCCGCAGGTGGAATGGGCCGGGCGCTCGCTCGGCGCCTCGCCACTGCGCGTGTTCCGCCGCGTGATCCTGCCGCAGATCATGCCGGGCGTGCTCTCGGGCTCGATCATCGTGTTCGCGCTTTCGGCCTCCGCGTTCGCCACGCCCGCGCTGATCGGCGGACGCCGCCTGAAGGTCGTCGCCACGGCCGCCTACGACGAGTTCCTCGGCACGCTGAACTGGCCGCTGGGCGCGAGCATTGCCGTGCTGCTGCTGATTGCCAACGTGGCGATTGTGATGGGCTGCAGCCGACTCGCCGAACGCCGTTTCAAGCACATCTTCGACTGACGGGGCCCCGCCATGAAACGCAACGGATTCCTCGGGCTCGCGTTCAACGCGCTCTTTCTCGCCTTCATGCTCGCGCCGATCGTCGTGGTGCTGCTCGTGGCCTTCACGGACAAGGGCTATATCTCCATGCCGTTCGACGGCGCCTCGCTGCGCTGGTTTCGCGCGATCTGGCTGAACGGCGACATCGTCTCGGCTTTCTGGCTCTCGGTGCGCCTCGCGTTCGCCGCGGCCACCATCGGCGTGGCGCTCGCGGTGCCTGCCGCACTCGCCATCGCGCGCTACCGCTTCGCGGGCCGCGGTGCGCTGGTGAGCTTCTTCCTCTCGCCGATGATGATTCCCGCCGTGGTGCTCGGCATCGCGTTCCTGCGCTTTCTCTCGCTGCTGAACCTGAACGGCTCGTTCTGGGCACTCGTCGCCGCGCACGTGGTGATCGTGCTGCCGTATGCGCTGCGTCTCGCGCTTTCTTCGGCGGTCGGCCTCGATCGCGACGCCGAGCGCGCGGCGCTTTCCTGCGGTGCGAGCCGCTTCACGGCATTCCGCCGCGTAGTACTGCCGATGATCCGCACGGGCGTGGCGGGCGGCTGGGTGCTGTCGTTCATCCAGAGCTTCGACGAGCTCACCATGACCATTTTCGTCGCGACGCCAGGCACCACCACGCTGCCCGTCGCCATGTACAACCAGATCGCGCAGACGATCGATCCGCTCGTCACCTCTGTGTCGGCGGTGCTGATCGTCGGCACGATCCTGCTGATGCTGCTGCTCGATCGCATGGTCGGGCTGGACCGCATCCTGATCGGAGAAGCCCGATGACACAAAACTCCACCGCGAGCCCCGACGTACTCGTGATCGGCGGCGGCCTCGTCGGCTCCGCCGTGGCCTACGGGCTCGCCCGCGAAGGCGCGCGCGTGACCGTGCTCGACGAGGACGACGGCGGCTTTCGCGCCTCGCGCGGCAACTTCGGCCTCGTCTGGATTCAGGGCAAGGGTTACGGCCTTTCGCCCTACGCTCGCTGGTCGCGCAGCTCGGCGCAGCGCTGGCCGCTGCTCGCGCAAAGCCTCGCCGACGAGGCGCGCGTGGACGTCGCGCTACGCCAGCCTGGCGGCTTTCACATCTGCTTCTCGGACGAAGAACTCGCCGAGCGCCACAAACGGCTGTCCACCCTGCAGGCCGAGATCGGCGATTATCCGTTCGAACTGCTAAATCATTCCGAACTGCGCGAGCGGCTGCCTGGCATCGGGCCCGCGGTCGTTGGCGCGAGCTATACGCCGATGGACGGCCACGTCAACCCGCTCAAGCTGCTTCGCGCGCTGCACGTCGCCATGCAGCGGCGCGGCGTACGGCTCGTCTCGGGCGAGCGCGCCGAGCGTATTGCCGCCGGGCCGGGCGGGTTCAGCGTGCAAGGGCGGCGCGGCTTGTATCACGCTGCACGCGTCGTGCTCGCGGCCGGCCTCGGCAACCGTGCGCTCGCGCCGCACGTGGGCCTCAATGCCCCCGTTGCGCCCAATCGCGGCCAGGTACTCGTGAGCGAGCGCGTCGAGCCATTTCTGCGCTATCCGACCATCAATGTGCGGCAGACCGACGAAGGCACGGTGCAGTTCGGCGACTCGATGGAAGAAGCCGGCTTCAACGACTTCACCACCACGCCGATCCTGCGCCAGATCGCGGCGCGCGGCGTGCGCGCGTTTCCCATGCTCGCCCATGTGCGGCTCGTACGCATGTGGGCCGCGCTGCGCGTGTACAGCCCCGATGGCTTTCCGATCTACGACCAGTCCGAGGCGCATCCGGGTGCCTTCGTCGTCACCTGCCATAGCGGCGTGACGCTCGCCGCGGCCCACGCGCTGCGCATCGCGCCGTGGATCACGGGCGGCCCGATGCCCGCCGAACTGCCCGCTTTCTCCGCGCGCCGCTTCGCGACCGACGCG
Source organism: Paraburkholderia sp. BR14312 (assembly GCF_040948675.1). Lineage (NCBI taxonomy): Bacteria > Pseudomonadati > Pseudomonadota > Betaproteobacteria > Burkholderiales > Burkholderiaceae > Paraburkholderia > Paraburkholderia sp. BR14312. Next base: position 337,029 of record NZ_JBFPKI010000006.1, on the reverse strand, counting down.
GCTGCCGAACCGATCCTCGCTCACTAATCCCGCCATGACAGCCCAATCTCCCCAGGCGCCCGCGCCACTGTTCAAGACACTCTCCGACGCCGAAACGCGTGTCGATATCTGGTTCAACGGCCAGCCGCTGTCCGTGCCCGTCGACCGCTCCGTCGCCGCCGCGCTGCTCGCCGCGGGCGTATCGCGCTTTCGTGCGACGCCCGTTTCGGGTGCGCCGCGCGCGCCGTTCTGCATGATGGGCGCGTGTTTCGAATGCCTCGTGGAGATCGACGGCGTGCCGAGCCGCCAGAGCTGCATGGTGCCCGTGCGCGCGGGCATGCAGATCCACTCGCAGGAAGGCGCGCGCGACTTGCCGCCCGAACCCGGCACGCATGCCGACACGCTCGAGGAGAACGCTCATGCCCGGTGATTATCAAGGCGATGCCAGAGCCGATTTCAATGCGCAAGCCGTCGATGTCGTCGTGATCGGCGCCGGTCCCGCCGGGATGAGCGCGGCCACCCGTTCGGCGCACGCCGGACTCTCAGTGGTCCTGATCGATGAGCAGGACGCCGTGGGCGGCCAGATCTATCGCGCGATAGGCCGCGCCGACGCGCGCCGCAAGGAGATACTGGGCCCCGACTACGCGGCGGGCGACGCCATCGTCCAGGCGTTCGCGCGCTCCGGCGCGCAGCATGTCGCCCATGCCTCCGTCTGGCAGGCCACGCGCGAACATGCCGTTCACTACCTCAAGGACGGCAAAGTAGGCAGTTTCCAGGCCAAGCGCGTGATTCTCGCGAGCGGCGCGCTGGAGCGGCCGTTTCCCATTCCGGGCTGGACCCTGCCCGGCGTGCTCACGGCGGGCGCAGCGCAGATCCTGCTCAAGAGCGCGGGCGAGGTGCCCGCCTCGCCGCCCGTGCTCGCGGGCTGCGGGCCGCTGCTCTACCTGCTCGGCTGGCAATACGTCCGGGCAGGCGTGCCGATTCGCGCGCTCGTCGACACCACGCGCCACGAAGACCGCTGGCGCGCGAAACGCCACCTGCTTGCCGCGCTGCGCTCGTGGCCGTTCCTGAGCAAAGGCCTGCATCTGATCCGCACGCTGCGCGAGGCCAAGGTTCCCATTTTCGAAGCCGCCGACGACCTCGCCGTGGAAGGCCGCCTGGGCAGCGACGGCGTGCAGCGCGCAGCGGCGCTCACGTTCACGTCGCAAGGCCGCGCGCACCGCGTCGAGGCCGATGTGATCCTGCTGCACCAGGGCGTGGTGCCCAACACGCAGTTCACGCAGGCGCTGCGCGCTACGCATTGCTGGGACAACGGGCAGCTTTGCTTCGCACCGCAAACGGATGCATGGGGCGAACTCGACGTGCCCGGCATCTTCGTGGCCGGCGACGGCGCGGGCATCGGCGGGGCCCAGGCCGCGGCGCAGCAGGGCGTGCTCGCGGCGCTCGCCGCCGCCGCACAGCTAGGCTCGATCGATTCAGCCACGCGCGATCGCGAGGCGGCCTCCCATCGCGCGGAACTCGAGCGCGTGATGCGCATCCGCCCGTTCCTCGACAGCCTCTACCGCCCGCGTGACGCAAACCGCATCCCCGCCGACAGCACCATCGTCTGCCGCTGCGAAGAAGTGACGGCGGGCGAGTTGCGCGGCTTCGTCGGGCTCGGCTGCCTCGGCCCGAACCAGGCGAAGTCGTTCGGCCGCTGCGGCATGGGCCCCTGCCAGGGCCGCATGTGCGGCCTTACCGTGACCGAAGTGATCGCCGAGGCGCGCAAGGTGCCGCCAGCCGAGGTGGGCTACTACCGCATCCGCCCGCCGATCAAGCCGCTCACGCTCGGAGAACTCGCCGGTGAATGACGCCCGTACTCCCCCTGCGAGCGCCGTGCAGGAAGCGGATGTGCTCGTGATCGGCGGCGGCCTGCACGGTTCGAGCAGCGCCTTTCACATGGCGCGGCGCGGCGCGAGCGTGATCGTTCTCGAAGCCGACTACGTGGGCCGACATTCGTCGGGCGTGAACGCGGGCGGTGTGCGCACGCTCGGCCGCCCGCTCGCCGAGATTCCGCTTGCGCTCATGTCGCGCGAAATCTGGCACGCGCTGCCCGACAGCGTCGGCGACGACGGCGGCTTCGTTCCTTCCGGACAACTGAAGATTGCCGAGACCGAAGCCGAACTGGAAGAGTGCCGCGAGCGCGTCGCGCTGCTCGAATCGCACGGTTTCACGCACGAAAAGCTGATCGACCGCGAAACGGTGCTCGAACTCGAACCGGCACTGGCGAAGCACGTGACGGGCGGCATCTGGGTCGAACGCGACGGCTATGCGCTGCCCTTTCGCACCACCACGGCGTTTCGCCTCGCCGCGCAAAAGCACAGCGCGCGCTTCTACGAAGGCACGGCGGTCACGCACATCGAGCCGCGCGGCGAGCGCTGGATCGCGCAAACCCCGCGCGGCGCCTTTGCCGCGCGCAAGCTGCTCGTCACGGCGGGCGCGTGGTCGGGCGAACTGGCGCGCCAGGCCGGCGAGCCTGTGCCCGTTTATCCCGAGGGTCTGATGCTGATGGTTACGCACCGCGTGGCGCCCTTCTGCCGCGCGACGCTCGGCGCAACCGGACGGCCGCTTTCGTTCAAGCAGTTCGACAACGGCACTGTGGTGATCGGCGGCAAGCTGATCGGCATCGCAGATCTGCCGGGGCGGCACGGCGAAGTCGATTTCATGCGGCTCGTGAAAAGCGCACAGACCGTCGTCGAGCTGTTTCCGCATCTGCGCCATCTGGGCGTGAACCGGGCATGGGCCGGTGTGGAAGCGTTCACGGCCGACTCGCTGCCGATCATTTCGGCGAGCCGGCGTGCCGCGAATCTGTACTACTCGTTCGGCTATTGCGGCAGCGGCTTTCAACTCGGGCCCGCGTGCGGGAAGCTCGTTTCCGAACTCGTGCTCGACGGCGCGCCTTCGCTCTCGCTCGATGCGTTCGCGATCGACCGCTTCGAGCGCCGCGCGGTGCAGGCGCCGCTAGCCGGCGTCGCCGCGCACTGACGCCTTCGATTCCCTCACCCTGTCTCGCCATTACGGCGAAGGAGCTTGCAGACACATGAACGATATTGTTCGTATCGAAACCAATCAGCGCATGAGCCGAGTCGTGAAAGCCGCCGGGCTCGTGTTCGTGGGCGGCCAGACGTCGGCCGATCCGTCGCCCGACGTGAAGGTCCAGACCGCCGCCGTGCTCGCGAAAGTCGATGGCTTTCTCGCCAAGGCGGGCATCGACAAGACGCGGCTCGTCTCGGCGCAGGTCTGGCTTGCGGATATCGCGCGCGACTTCGCCGGCATGAACGAAGTGTGGGACGCGTGGGTGCCCGAAGGTTGCGCGCCCACACGCGCGACAGTGCAGGCGCAGCTGGCGTCGCCGCAACTGCTCGTGGAAATCGCGGTCGTGGCGCTGGCCTAAGCGCCGTGTGAAGCTGCCGGCGCCGCCGTGAAAGCGCGTCGACAGCCGCAGTCGAGCAACCGTAAAGCGACGGGGGCACGGCATCGCGCGCACGCTGTAAGCGCAAGTTCACGTTCGCGCGGCACAATGGCGAACCCACCCGAACTTAGAGGAGCGCGCGATGGCCCTTCCTTACGGCTACGTCAAGGCGAAAATTGTTTCCGCGCCGCAGTTGAAGGCCACGCGGCGGCCACACGAAGTCCAGTATCACCTGCACTTCGGTGTGACGGTCAACGGCACGCGCTGGGACATCGCTGTGAACGTCGGCACCACGGACGCGGATGACCTGCTCAAGTACAAGCTCGTGTTCGACTTCAACCACAACGTGCTGACCACGCTCGAGGGCGCGGCCGAAGGCTCGACCGATCTCACGGGCACCGAAGCGCTGCCGGCCATCGACTTCGAGCGCAGCGACTTCCTCGCCAATACGGGCGCGTGGCGCAACAGCGACGTGATGGACGGCTCCGACCAGGTGGAGCCCGTCGCGTCGCTGCAGCGCCTTCTGTTGCGCGCGCAACAATCGTCGCTCGACATCTACGTGTTCGGCCGCTTCTACAGCGAAGGCGACGGCATCCACGACGTCCACATGAACCAGGGTTCGAAGGGCGAGTTCATCCACAAGGCAGGCAACGACGCGAACGACCACAACGACATCTGGCAGGACGGCGCGCTGCTCGTGGACCTGGGCGACCCCGAATGGGCCTTGTATGTGGCGGCGTTCGATCAGCAATACGTGCCCACCGACAATCTCGGCAACCCCACGCCAGATTCGCAGCCGATTTCGTAAAACGGCAAGCGGGCGCATGCCGGAATCCCGCCATGCGCCCGCTCGTTGAAGCGAATCGACCGTTTAGAAGTCGATCTTCGCGTTGAGGCTGACCGTGCGCGGATCGCCCGGTGCGATGTAATCGGAATACTGGAACATCCAGTAACGGCGATTCGTGATGTTGTCGATGGCCGCGCGCAGCGTCACGTCGTGGCCGCCAATGCGGGTGAAATAGTTCGCGCCCACGTTCACGAGCATGTAGCCGCCCGTTTCGAGATTGTTGGCTGGGCGCACCTGCGTGCTGCCCGTGAACTTCGCATCCGCGCCAAGCTGCAGGCCTTGCACGTAAGGCACGTCGTAAGTCACGCGGCCCGCGGCGACGAAGGTCGGCGCGCCAGCCACACGATTGCCGTTGTACGACTGTCCCTTCGCGTACCACGTGTCGAGCAGCGTGACGCTGCCTGCGACCTGCCAGCTTCGGCCGAGCCGCACGCTCCCGGCCGCCTCGACACCTTCGTAAATCGAATTGCCGTCCTGCACGTAGACGTTGTCAGCGTTCGCGTAGGCCGCGCCGCGCTCGATGCGGAACAGGGCCGCGGTTGCGCTCCAGCGCTCGTGTTCGCTCTTGATGCCAATTTCATACTGACGCGAGCGCAGCGGACGCAGCATCGCGCCGCCGTTCGCGTAGATGCTGTCCACGATCGCGCCCTGCTCCAACGCCTCGACGTAGCTCGCGTACAGCGTCGTGTTCGGCTCGAGGTTGTACATCAGCGCGAAGGTCGGCGTGAGCACGCCGTTCTGGCTGTACTGGGACGTCTTTTCGCCCGTGGTTGCGTAGTTGTTCTGACTATAGTTCGTGTAACGCAGGCCAGCGAGCACCGACCAGCGGCTCGTGATCTGCATCGTGTCGCTCACGAACGCCGAAGCCTGCGTGATGTCGCTCGTACGGTAGGTTTCGAGCCCGCCGCCCGAATAGAAGCGCCACGGGTTGGGCTGATACAGATTGCCGTTACCGAGCACCGTATAGATCGAGTTCAACGCGTAGTTGTTGGTCTGGTGCTGGTATGCGCCGCCAATCACGAGTTGATGCGTGAACGGCCCGGTCTTCACCTTGCCTTCGAACATGCCCTGCCAGTAAACGTCCTGATGGGCTTCGTCGCCGTTCCAGCGCGCGTCGGTGTAGTCGCCTGCCTGGTTGAGCAGCGTGAGCGTACTCTCGTTGCGGTCGCGCGCCGACTTGCTGTAGCTGCCCGAGGTGGTGAACGACCAGTCGGGCGTGATCTGGTAGCGCACGCCCGCCGTATAGAGCTGCAGGTTGGTGTTGATGTGCTGGTCGGTGCCGCCGAGCAGGTTGCTGCCGCCGCTGATCACCGCGGGCAGGCTCGACGCCGTGTAGCTGCCCGTGTAGATCGCGGGCGTCTGGCCGCTGGAACGGATCGTCTGGTAGAGCGCGTTGAACCATACCTGCAGGTCGCGCGTGAGCTGGCCGTCGAGTGCGAGCGAAACCGAGTTGCGGTTGATATCGCCGGCGTTATAGGTCTTGCCCGCTTCCTTCGTGTAATTCAGGCGCGCGCCGAACATGTCGTCCGGGCCGAATCGGCGGCTCAGGTCGACGTGCGTGCTCAGCACGCCGTCCATGCGATAGCCCACGTCGAGGCTCGTGACCGGGTCCTTTTCCGGCCGCTTCGTCACGTAGTTGACGAGGCCGCCCGGCTGCGCGAACCCGTACATGAAGCCGCCCAGGCCCTTGAGCAGTTCCACGCGCTCCAGTTGCTCGTAGGGCATGGTGATGCCGTACGAGATGAACGGATTGCCGTCGATGCGAAAGCCGTTTTGCCAGTCCACCGGCAAACCGCGAATGGTGATGTAGGTGGCCCACGCGTTATAGGCGTTGCTGTTGTTGGTGACCGAGGCGTCGCCGGCAAACACATCGCCGAGCTTGTAGACCTGGCGCTCGGCCAGATTCTCGCCCATCACGACCGTGGTCGAGAACGGCGTGTCGAGCTGCGAGCGCGTGCCGAGCGCGCCGCTGTTCACCGGCGTGTTCAGGTTCAGCGGCGAATCGGCGACCTGGCTTGCGCTCACCTTCACGGCGGGCAGCGCCTGCTCCGTGCCGGCCGTACCGGTTATGGCGGCTCGAGGCAGTACCTTCTGGGTTGTGCTTGCCGCGGCGCTGTCCTGCGTCGATGTTTGGGCGACAGCGGCCTGAGCCGCCGCGAAAGTAAGCCAGGCCGCAATATGCAACGGTCGCGGCAGCGTGCGTCGCGCTTGCCGCGCGTGTTCTCGGTTGTTCATGTCGTTTTGGAAGGGTCGTCTCGCCAGTGCTGGCCGGATACTTCAATGAGAAGCATTCTCATTGCCACTGGCGGGCGATATTAACAAACCCTTACGACTTTTCCTAGAACCCGCGACTCATTCGTCGGATTTGAGGGATTCCCTCGAAATAGTGCTCAAAACGGACGCCAGGCGGCCCGACCATGTCCATTTCGCGCAAGAATCACCGAAAATCGTCTGGATTGGACAGAAGTACGAACGTAGCGCGCTCGCGCCCGGCTTGCTGCTGTGCGTAATGCCCGCGTCTGGAAATACGCTAAGTCGCGACATAAAATAAAGAGCCAGTCAGTGCATTCACGTGGTGACCGCGTATGAGACACGCTACGTTCCCCGTGCTGATCGTTCTGGCTTCGGTCCCGGCCGCATGGGCCATGGGCTTCGCCGCAGCGAACGAAATCACGGATCTGCCCTCTCCCCAGAGCGTGGCGCCTGCCACGCTACATTGGCCTCCCGCCTCGCCCTCGTCCATCCCGCCGGGCATTTCGCGCGCCGCGTTGCATACGGGGCCTCAGAAAGACGACAAGTCGTATTTCGAAGCGCTCCCGGGCGGCGATAAAAAGCTCGACGATAACGGCGACGGCGCCCGCTTGCGCGGCGATCGTTTCCACTGGCAGCAGCCCTAGCGCCTGTTCACGCGATGTATGCTTGCGCCTGTTCAGCCCAGCACGCTTGCACTCTTACGATATTCAGCTTTCCTGATTATATTTGCCGGCCGCCAGAATGAACTGGCGGCTCTCTGCTGATGCGCGTGCTTACGCTTTCACAGCCGGCGCGTGTGGCGGTGCGACCGCTGGCGGTTGTCCCGATGCAGGCGCTGGCGCATGCCCCGGATAGACGACGATCACAGGCCCCGGCATTGCCCATGCGGGCACCGCGAACAGCACAGGCATCGGTGTGGGCATCGCGAATTCACCGCTGAATGCCGCTTGCTGGAACTGCTGCATCTGGGCCTGCATGGCCCACATCTGCATGGTCATCGCGCGCATCTGCTGCAGCGCCCACGCGGGCGGCGGTCCGCCGCTGCTGCTCTGAACCTGAATGCTACCGGCGCCGTTCGGGCTATGCCAGCTCCACGTGCTGATCTTGACCGGGCCAGCAGAGGTCTGGACCACATGGGTCTCGCCTTGAGCCGGAACGAGGTGGCCGTCGACGTTGACGAAAAGCGGCTGGGCCGCCAATGCGAGGGCCGGTGCGCACACCAGTGCGGCCGCCGCCATAGCAGTGCGAAAACGCATCTCATCCTCCATTGTTCGAGCCTCCACGCGCGGTTTGCGCCGGGAGGCGTCTTTTACTATGTCGAGCGAGAATTAAAATTCGCTTAAAACGCGCCGGTGCCTTTGCATTAATCCACGATTAAGAATCCGTGCGCCAGATCGTCGACGAAAGATTGGGCATGTTGGGCGTGGTGATGCCGAGCGGCACGCTCACCTAACGCATGACGCTCGCCACGCTGAGCAAGCTCGATCTCAAACCCGGCGCGCCCGTGATGAAGCTCACGATCGATTCGGGCCAGATGTATTCAGGCGAGGTGGCGGGCAATGTCGTGGCGACGCCGTCGTTCAAGTTCATGCCTGCGCCGGCACCTTGATCGCCTCGCGGCCATTCACGCTTATTTGGCGAACAGCTGGCCGATGTCCTTGAAGGCCTTGAATTCGAGCGCGTTGCCGCACGGGTCGAGGAAGAACATCGTGGCTTGCTCGCCCACCTGCCCCTTGAAGCGCACGTAAGGTTCGATCACGAACTTCACGCCGAAGGTCTTGAGGCGCTCGGCCAGCGCCTCCCAGTCGCTCCAGCTCAGCACGACGCCGAAATGCGGCACCGGTACGTCGTGGCCGTCCACGGGGTTCGTGTGCGCATGGTCCTGCGAAGCCGTTTTCGGGTGCTCGTGAATCACGAGCTGGTGGCCGAAGAAGTCGAAGTCGACCCACTGCGCGCTGGAGCGCCCCTCTGCCAGCCCGAATACGCGGCCGTAGAAGTCGCGCGCGGCGGCGAGGTCATAAACGGGAATGGCGAGGTGAAAAGGGGAAAGCGACATGCGTGTCTCCACTGTCGTCGAAAGCGATCCCGCCATGGTAGACAGGCCAAAGTAAAAACAAAATCAATATATAATTTTCCAATACACAAATATTATTGATGGATGATACGCGAACTCAGAACCCTCGTTGCCGTGGCGAGAGAAGGCACGTTCGCCGCGGCGGGACAGAAGATCGGCCTGACCCAGGCCGCCGTCAGCGCACAAATGCAGCGCCTCGAGGCGGAGCTGGGCTTCGCGCTGTTCGACCGAGAGGGGCGCAACGCGCGTCTGAACGCGATGGGCCAGCAGATCCTCGCCCAGGCGCACGAAGTCATCAGGCTCTATGAAAACCTGAGTTCGAGCGCGGCGGGTCCCGCGGCGACAGAGCGCGTCACGCTCGGCGCAATCGCTTCCGTGCAGCGCGCGCTGGTGCCGGAGGCGCTTGGCGAATTCCACCGCCGCTGTGCCGGCTGCCGCACGCGTGTGATCCCCGGCGTTTCGATGGAGCTTCACAATCTCGTGGATGCGGGCGAAATCGACATGGCGGCCATCATCCGGCCACCCTTCGCACTGCAAAGCGATTTGCGCTGGACCACGCTCGCGCGCGAGCCGTTCCGGCTCATCGTGCCGCGCCATGTGAAAGGCCACGACTGGGCCGAACTGCTCGCGACGCAACCCTTCATCCGCTACGATCGGGCATCGTTTGGCGGACGCCAGGTAGACCGCTTCCTGCGCCGCATGCACTACACCGTGCAGGACCTGAGCGAACTCGACGAACTGGAAGCCATCGTCGGCCTCGTTGCGAACGGCGTGGGCGTCGCGCTGGTGCCGCAAACGTCGGCGTGGCGGCGCTGGCCTGCCAAAGTGCGCGCAATCGATCTCGGGCAGCACACGTTCCACCGCGACGTCGGCCTCGTGCATCGCGCGCCGGGCACGCTGAGCGACCCAGCGCGCCTGCTGATCCAGCTGCTCGAATCGCGCGCCCGCGAGCAACAGCCAGCGGACGAGCCGCAATGAACCCATCATGCCTTGCAGGCCCACCGGAGAAACACACGTGAGCGCCCCCGAGATGCGTGACGAATTGCGGCTTCTCGAGCGCCGCGCGTACGGCGATGACGTCGGTCACGTCCGGCGGCATCGACACCGCGGCGCTCGGCGCGCAAAACTGGCGCGCGAGCGACACGAGCGCCTTCCCGGAGTGGTTCGTCTCGTTCCATACGGACCTTTCGAACCAGATCGCCAGCATCACCCAGCCGGCCCTGCTGCTTTGGGGCGACAACGATCCCTTGAGTCCCGTCGCGGTCGGCGAGCGGCTCAACGCCCTGCTCGCCAATTCCGCGCTGCACGTGGTGCGCGGCGGCGAGCACGATCTCGCGAGCGTCCACGCACAAGCGTTGGCGCCGCTCGTGGATACCCATTTGATGGCGGACTGACCGGATGCATGGCGGGGACGAGCGACAGTCGTTTCAACCAAATTCGTCGAAAAATACATTAAATATAACTGGACGAAAATCAATACGATTGCACAAACCACTAGACCGTCGCCGTCCAACCCACAGGAACGCCTATGCCGCGCCCCATCGTCGCCCGCATTCAACCCGACGCCATCCGTCACAACCTGCAGCTGGCGAAACAAAGTGCCGCCGGCTCGCGCGCCTTCGCCGTGATCAAGGCCAATGCGTACGGACACGGCATCGAGCGCATCTATCCGGCGCTCGCGGGCGCCGACGGCATCGCCCTGCTCGACCTCGATGAAGCCGTGCGCGTGCGCGAACTGGGCTGGACCAAACCCCTGCTGCTGCTCGAAGGCGTGTTCGAACCCGCCGACATCGAGCTGGCCGCAACGTACCGGCTCACTGTGGCCGTGCATTGCGACGAGCAACTCGATCTGCTCACGGCAGCGAAGCCGCAGCATCCCATCGATATCCAGCTGAAGATGAACTCGGGGATGAACCGCCTGGGTTTCCGTCCCCATGCGTATCGCGCCGCGTGGGAGCGCGCACGCGCGATTCCGTCGATCGGCGCGATCGGCCTCATGACGCACTTCGCGAACGCCGACGACGGCCACATCGACTGGCAGCTCGACACCTTCGACGCGGTGGTGCAGGACCTTCCCGGCGAGCAGTCGGTGTCGAATTCGGCAGGCGTGCTCTGGCACCCGCGCGCGCATCGCGACTGGGTGCGCCCCGGCACGATCCTTTATGGCGCGTCGCCCACGGGCGTGGCGCGGCACGTGGAAGGCTTCGGCCTGCGCGCGGCCATGACGCTCACGAGCCGCATCATCGGCGTGCAGACGCTCGCACCGCAGGAAACCATCGGCTATGGCCGCACCTTCGAGGTCGACCGGCCCATGCGCGTCGGCGTGGTGGCGTGCGGCTATGCGGACGGGTATCCGCGCCACGCGCCCACCGGCACGCCGATTGCCGTGGATGGCGTACGCACGCGCGTGGTGGGTCGGGTGTCGATGGACATGCTGACGGTCGATCTCACGCCGTGCCCGCAAGCGGGCATCGGTTCGAGCGTCGAACTGTGGGGCGAACACGTGCGCGTGGACGAGGTGGCCGAAGCGTCGGGCACCATCGGCTATGAGTTGATGTGCGCCCTCGCGCTGCGCGTGCCGGTGGTCGTGGCCGACGGCGCGGATACGTCCCGCGCAGCGCGAACGAGCGGCGAGCGCGCAGCAGCCTGACGCCGCCGAAAAAGCTCGCTGACGAAATTTCGTCAAACTTCCGGTTGAGCCCCGGCCTTGCGTCACCTATTTTTGTGTTGACACGCGCAGCGCACCGCACGCCGCACGCCGCGCGCTGCCAACACTTCAAGGAGACACTCGTGGCCGACCAGGAGACTCACGCCTACGCGCCGCATCATGCGGACTACCGGCTCATCGGCGGTGCAGGCGAACGCGCGCGCGCAGCGGGCCTCGTCAACGCGGACTGGTACCGGTGCGCCGTGCCGCGCCCCGTGATGAAGCAGTTGATGCAGCGCAGCGACGCGCGCGCCATACGCGACACCGTGATCTGGTATGCGGCCATCGTCGCGAGCGGCGTGCTCGCCGGGTTCCTCTGGCACGCGCATTCGTGGTGGGCCGTACCCGCGTTTCTCCTCTACGGCACGCTCTATTGCAGTCCCGCCGATTCGCGCTGGCACGAAGCGGGTCACGGCACCGCATTCAAGACGCGCTGGATGAACGAGGTGCTTTATCAGATCGCGTCATTCCAGGTGTTCCGCTGCGCGACGATCTGGCGCTGGAGCCACGCGCGCCATCACACCGACACGCTGGTGGTTGGCCGCGATCCCGAGATCGCCGCGCCGCGCCCCACCGACTGGCTCTCGCTCGCCCTCAACATCTTCGCGCTCAAGCACGCCTCGCGCGAGTTGCCGCGCATGATCTCCGCTGCGTGCGGACGCCTCGGCGAGGAAGAACAAAGCTTCGTGCCCGCCTCTGAATGGCCCAAGGCCATTCGCGAAGCGCGCCTGAGCCTGCTCGTGTACGCAATCGCGATTGGCGCCTGCATCGGCTTTCGCACCATCCTGCCGCTGCTTTATATCGGCCTGCCGAGCCTCTACGGCGCGTGGCTTTATCTCTACTTCGGCCTCACGCAGCACGCCGGCATGCCCGAGAACGTGCTCGACCACCGGCGCAACTGCCGCACGGTGATGATGAATCCCGTATTCCGTTTTCTCTACTGGAACATGAACTACCACGTCGAGCATCACATGTTTCCGATGGTTCCTTTTCACGCGCTGCCGCGCCTGCACGAAGTCGTGAAAACGGACATGCCGCCGCCTTATCGCAGCAGCCTTGCCGCCTACGCGGAAATCATTCCCGCGCTCGTGCGGCAAACACGCGACCCCTACTATCACGTGGCGCGCCCGGTACCGGGCCACGCCGAAGCCTGAGCCGTTGCGCACACAACGTTCAATATCAATCTGGAGACACTTCATGGCCCAATGGATCGACGCAGCCGCACTCGACGATATCGAAGACGAAGACGTCATGCGCTTCGACCACGGCGGACGCACCTTTGCGATCTACCGCGTGGAAGATCAGGTCTACGCGAGCGACGGGCTCTGCACACATGAACATGTGCACCTGAGCGACGGGCTCGTCATGGGCCATGTGATCGAATGTCCGAAGCACAATGGCCGCTTCGACGTGCGCGACGGCAAACCGCTTTGTGCACCGGTATGTGAGAAGCTCGCCACGTACCCGGCCAGGGTCGAAGACGGACGAATTTATATTGAAGTGTGATGCACCGAAACCTTGCAAAGGGAAGCGAAAAAAAACGCGCAAACGTTAGCGTGGCACTCGCCGATCATTATGGTGTATTAAACAAGCCAACTTAGGCGCTTACTCTCGTCCATGTAACGAGAATGTCATAAATAGCCATTAGCGTGCTGATTCTCCATATTAATCGGAATGGATAGTCATGCACCCCGCGCTCGCGCAGTTTCGTCGTCCGGGTCTTCCCGTAGGCCCGCGCAGCGCCGGAGATCTGGCTCTGGAAGTGCCCGCCATCGACGCTTCGGATTCGAATTCTCTCGTCATGGAGATTTTCTATTCGAGGCGCGACATGGCCAGTCTCGCGGTGACCGAAAACGATCGCCCCATCGGGCTCATCAACCGCGATATTTTCATGTCGCAAATGAGCAAGCCGTTTCATCGCGAGCTATACGACAAGAAGAGCTGCATCGCGTTCATGGACAAGGAACCATTGATCGTCGACGCGGCCATGAGCATCGAGGCCCTCACGTTCAAAACCGTTGAAGTCGGCGAAAAGGCGCTGGTCGACGGTTTCATCGTGACGCGCGAAGGCCGCTTCGCTGGCGTGGGCAACGGCTTGCGCCTGCTGTCCATCGTCGCGGAGATGCAGGCGGAAAAGAATCGGCAGATCATGCAGAGCATTGAGTATGCGAGCGTGATCCAGCAAGCCATGCTGCGCGCCTCGCGCGAGACGCTTGCGACCATGTTGCCCGATGCCGCGCTCGTCTGGGAACCGCGCGACGTGGTGGGCGGCGACTTCTACCATTTCGCTGCGTTCGCCGACGGCTGGTTCGGCGCGGTGGCCGATTGCACGGGACACGGCGTGCCCGGTGCGTTCATGACCTTGCTCGCCTCGGCGTCGCTCTCGCAGGCCCTCGAGCAGATCGGCCCGCGCAACCCCTCCGCGCTGCTGGCAGCCGTCAATCGCAATGTGAAGGGCCTGCTCGGTCAAATCAACGGCGCGGGCGACGCCCCGCAGTCCAACGACGGCCTGGACGCCGCGTTCTTCTGGTTCGACGCCGCCAGCCAGGTGCTCCACTTTGCAGGTGCGCGCGTCGCGCTGCATGTCTTGCGTGCGGACGCTCAACAGTTCGAAAGCATAGCCGGCGACCGCATGGGCGTGGGCTATGTCGACAGCCTCGCCGATTACACGTGGACCCAGCACGCCGTCGCCCTACCGCACGGCAGCCTGCTGTTCGTTTCCACCGATGGTCTGACCGATCAGATTGGCGGCCCGCGCAAGATCGCGTTCGGCAAACGCCGGACGCTCGACCGGATTCTCGCTGAGCGCGAGAGCGCTTCTTCTTTCATCTGCGCACGCCTGCTCGAAACCTTTGCCGAATGGCAAGGCTCGCAAGCGCGCCGTGACGATGTCACGCTTTTCTTCGCACGAGTTTGAGGTAGTTCACCAATATGTCTGGAATTCTGGATCAAAACTGCTGCTTCTTCGAAATCGCACAGAAGCGCAATTTGCTCTTCTATCACAAAGGCTATTTCTCGCACAGCATCGTCGCGGCGATGAGCGAGGTCGTCAAGCTGCAACTGGAAGTGGCGGGACTGAGCTCGTCCACGCGCAGAAAGATCTTCTCCTCGTTCATCGAGCTTTCGCACAATATCGTGCACTACTCGTGCGAGGCGCTATCGGAAGATCAAGGCCAGGGCGGCGCAATACGCGAAGGCGCGATGTGCATTTCCGCCGAAGGCGAGCGCCACCTCATGGTATGCGTGAATCCCATCGCCACGGCGGCCGTGGACGACTTGCGCAAGAAGCTGGAGCCGCTGCGCAACATGTCGATCGAAGAAATCAGGCAGGCCTACAAGATGTCGCTGCGCGCCGACACGCCTGCCGATAGCAAAGGCGCGGGACTGGGTTTTCTGACGATGGCGCGCGACGCCAGTGCGCCGCTCGAATTCGCTTTTCATCCACGCGAAGACGATACGGGCACCACACTGTTTTGCCTCAAGACCATCATCTGACCAGGGCACGCGTACAAAATGGAAAACCTTTTTATCGCCGCCACGGCAACGTCACCGGAAATCGACTTCCGCTTCGACGAAAACGTGCTGTCACTGCGAGGCGAATCGTATCCCGAGAATGCCGCCGCGTTTTATGCGCCGATCATCGAGCGGCTCAATCTCTGGCTCAAGGATTGCGAAAACGCCGCGATCACGGTCGAGGTCACGCTCACCTACTTCAACAGCTCGAGCACGAAAATGCTGTTCAGCGTGTTCGACGCCCTGGATCGCGCCGCGGCGGCGGGCAACCAGGTGCAGGTGAACTGGTACCGCGACGAAGAAGACGAAACGATCCTCGAATTCGGCGAGGAACTGCAAACCGACTTCACCGCAATCAAGTTCAATGATTGCCCGGTTGCAACGTGAGGATGCTTTGAGGACGACGCGCGTGGAAACGACTGGCTTGCGGGACGCAATGAAGGATCACTACCTCGACCTGTTCCGCAGCGAAAGCGAGGCGCTGGAGCGGGCCCGGATGATTGCCGAGGCTCCGGAGGCGTACGCGCACAGTCATCGCGAGGCGCTCATCGAGCTGATCCATCACTACGAGCGCCTGATGCGCGAAACGCGCCGCCTGATCGGGCGCAGCGATCGCGCCGAGCGCGAAATGCAGGCGCTCACGCAGCAACTGCAATATCGCGCGACGCACGACGCGCTGACCGGCGTGCTCAATCGCAGCGCCGTGATCGAACGCACGGTGAAGGCGCTGCGCGCGAATCGGGCGGTGATGATCCTGCTCGACATCGACGACTTCAAGAAGGTCAACGACGACTTCGGGCACCCGGCCGGCGACAGCGTGATCTCGGGCATCGTGAACTGCCTGCGCCGCATTCTCGGCGAGACCGGCATCATCGGACGCGTGGGCGGCGAAGAGTTCACGGTCGTCTTGCCGGGCTTCGACATCGCCGATGCCTTGCAACTCGCCGAGCGTATGCGCGAAGCCATTGCGAATCACGCGTTCCCGGCGCCGGTGTGTCGCGCCATTACCGCCAGTTTCGGTGTCAGCGACAATCCGGCCGGCACCGATTTCGACACGGCATACGGACTCGCCGATTCCGCGTTGTACACCGCCAAGCGCGGCGGCCGCAACTGCGTGACGTTCGAAGGGCAAATCGCCTCGGCAGGTTGAGGGACGGCGGCCGGTTGGGCCGTTGCCACGCAACGCTCGTCTTTTCCGAACGCCACTACAATGGTGCGGAGAAAACGGCGACGCGTATGAAGAATGCAGGTCACGAAAACGCGCGTCGGTCGAGCAAAACAGCGAGGCGATCGATGACAGCGAAGCAGCCGGCAAGCCTGGCATTGCCAGGGCAAGTCGTACTCGTGTTGCAGGGTGGCGGCGCATTGGGCGCCTATCAACTCGGCGTGTATGAGGCGATGCACGAAGCCGGCATCCATGTCGACTGGGTGATCGGCACTTCCATTGGCGCCATCAACGCTGCATTGATCGTCGGAAACGCTCCCGAGCACCGCTTCGAGCGTCTGGACGAATTCTGGCATCGCGTCACGGACCGCACCCGCCTCGACGTGGCAGCAACGTGGCCTGGCTTCGCGCCCGGCTGGGACAAGACGTTTGCAAAGCTGATGATCATCGGCGGCGGCATTGCCGGGTTCTTTCAGCCCAACCCGGTATCGTGGTTCGGTCCGCTCGCACATCTCGGCGTCGATCGCGCGTCTTATTACAGGATCGCCCCGCTGCGCGACACGCTCGTTTCCCTGGTCGACTTCGAATTGCTGAACGCCGGGCACCCGCGCCTTACCGTGGGCGCGGTAAACGCCCGCACGGGCGCGATGCGCTATTTCGATTCGCGCGACCAGCGCCTGAATGTCGAACACGTCATGAGCTCGGGCGCACTGCCGCCCGCGTTCCCGGCGGTGCGCATCGACGGCGAGCCGTACTGGGACGGCGGCATCTACTCCAACACGCCGGTCGAGGTCGTGCTGGACGACAAGCCGCGCCACAGCTCGGTGATCTTCTCGGTGCAGGTGTGGAATCCAGCGGGCCCCGAACCGCAAAGCATCTGGCAGATCGCAGAACGGCAAAAGGACATTCAATACGCGAGCCGCACGGAAAGCCATATCGCGCGTCAGCAGCAGATCCACCGCTTGCGCCACGTTATCCGCGAACTGGCGAAGCGCGTGCCCGCTGACGAGCGCGACGCACTCGATGTGAAGGAGCTGGCGGCATGGGGCTGCGAGACCACCATGCGGCTCATCAAGCTCGCGGCGCCACGACTCGACGGCGACGACCAGTTGAAGGATATCGACTTCACGCCGTCCGGCATTGCCGCGCGCCGGCGCGCGGGCTACGAAGCCGCCATGCGCGCGATCGACGCAAGACCCTGGGATGCCCCGATGGACCCGATAGAAGGCCTCAGCGTCTACAGCGCGGATGAAGAATAAAAGAAAGCGATAGAGCACGAAGCCATAGCGCCCCACTCTGGCGTGGTTTTCCGCGTTGCGCCGAGCCCGAGATATATATCCTGCCGACCACCCCCTTGATCGGGTGCGTGAAGCGATGCGCGCCGCACACTCCGCTGTCGGTTGCATCCATTTCCCGTTTACGATACTTTATGCTCGTTTTTGCTCGATTTGACGAGCAAGCCAACGAGCAAGCGGGAACCGAAACCCATGCAACGAACACGGCTGGAGGCCAGTGAAGGCCTGCTCCCCGACGAGCGCGAGCGCCTGATCCTCGAAACACTGCGCGCCGAGGGCCGCGTGCTGGCCACCGAACTCGCCGCGCAGTTCGACACCTCGGAGCACACGATCCGGCGCCATTTGCGCGACCTCGCCGAAGCGGGGCATTGCAAGCGCGTGTATGGCGGAGCGCTGCTCATCTCGCCCGCCAACAAACCCGCCTCCGTGCGCATGCGCGAGCAACTGCCCGCCAAGGCGCGCCTTGCGCGCGCCGCCGCCGCACTCGTCAAGCCGAACCAGGTAATCCTGCTCGACGCGGGCTCCACGAACGTCGAGATCGCTGCGGCCCTGCCCGAGAACGCCGGCCTCACGGTCGTCACCACTTCGCCCCAGGCTTGCGTGCGCCTGCTCGAGCGCCCGGGCATCGAAGTCATTCTGATCGGCGGGCGTGTGAGCGCACAGGCCGCGGGCGCGCTGGGTGCGACGGCGCTCTTGCAGATTCAGCAGATCAAGGCCGATCTCTGCTTTCTCGGCGCGTGCGCGCTCGATCCGTCCGAAGGCATCGCGGCCTTCGATGCAGAGGATGCCGAAATGAAGCGCGCGATGGTCGCGGCAAGCGGCCAGATCGCGGCAGCAGTCACCACGGAAAAGCTCATGACATCCGCGCCCTTCGTCATCGCGCCGTGCGCCTCGCTCGACTATCTGGTCGTCGATGCTGATGTGCCGAAGCTCCATCTGAAACAGCTGAAAGCCGCATGCGGCGACGTGACGGTGGCGCGATGAGGCCCCTGCGCGAACGCTACGCCACCACGGCGGTCTTTCTGGCGAACGGCTTCGGCATTGGCGCGTGGGCCGTCGAGGTGCCGCGTGTGAAGGACAAGCTGCTCCTTGGCGACTCCCTGCTTGGCGTCGCTCTGTTTGCCTTCGCGCTCGGCGCCATCGTCGCCATGCCGCTTGCGGGGCGTCTCGCGCCGAAGTTCGGCGGTGGCCGCGCGACCGCCCTGCTCGGCGTGCTGTTCGTCGCCGCGTTTCCCTTGCCTGCGCTCGCGCCCAACGCGGCGCTGCTGTGCGCCGCGTTGCTGCTGCTCGGCGCGCTCAATGGCGCGCTCGACGTTTCCATGAACGGCCATGCCAGCGCAATCGAAAAAATCTGGCATGCGCCCATCATGTCGTCGTTTCACGCGGCCTGGAGCGCGGGCGGTCTGGCGGGCGCGGCCGTTGGCACGGTGCTGCAGAAAGCAGGATTCGGTGTGCTGAGCGGGCTTGCGCTGCCCGCCATTCCCATCGCCGTGCTGATCGTCGGCGCGGCGCTGTTCTCGCTGCGCGACGTAGGCACGCGCCCGGAGGCTGCGTCGGGCGGCGGCTTCGCGCTGCCGCAGGCGGGCGTCGTCAAGCTCGCCGCGCTCGCGTTCCTGTGCATGATGACCGAGGGCGCCATTGCCGACTGGAGCGCCGTGTACCTGCGCACCGCCTTGCCCGCTCATGCGGATAGCGCGGGCATCGGCTATACGTCGTTCGCGTTCGCGATGGCGGCCTGCCGCGTGGTGGGCGACGCGTTCGTACGGCGGCTGGGCGCGGTGCGCGTAGTCGCGCTGGGCGGCCTGCTTTCGGCTGCGGGCCTTGCCGCCGTGCTCGCTGCGCCGGCGCTCGCCACAGCAGTGGCAGGGTTCATCTGCGTCGGCATTGGGCTCGCCAACGTGGTGCCGGTGATCTTCAGCGCGGCCGGGCGTACGACCGATCCGCCCGTGACCGGCGTGTCGATGGCGGCCACTGCGGGGTATGCGGGCTTTCTCGTAGGGCCGCCGATCATCGGCTTCGGTGCGGGGCTGATGGGGCTGCAGCTCGCGCTCGGGGTGCTGGTGCTCGCGACGCTCGCGGTGTGCTTTGCGGGTAGTCGTGCGGTTCGCGATGTCGATGCGTCGCGCGGCGAATCGGCAACGCATGCGCCGGTGCGCAAAGATTCGCGCGACGCCGATCGTATCGAGGCGGACTGACCTGCGTTCGCCCGGCGCATCGAATATCACCACAAGATCCGGATATCTCCACCCAGGCGCCCTGCGTAGACTCGATCCCGAAGCTCAAACCACCGCATCCGGCCCACGCCGGATCGATCTTCGGGACATCGATAATGGGCATCACAACCGGTAGCGCGACGCCACAGCGTGTCGTCGTCAATCTCTCGCACGCGAGTCTCGCGGCGCAATTGAGCGAGCAGATGGCCATTGCGGTCATCCCGATCGTCGCCGTGGTGGCATTGGGCGCTACGGCGCAGCAAAGCGCGTCGCTCCAGGCCATCAATACCCTGCCGTTCCTGCTACTCTCGCTGCCCGCCGGTCTCATCGCCGATCGCAGCAGGCGCAGGCCGCTCATGATCGCAACCGAACTGCTGCGCGCCGCCGCCCTCTTCGTCCTGTTCGCGTTGTTCCATGCGCGCATGCTTTCGCTCTATACGCTCGGCACGCTGGGCTTCGCCATCGCGACCGGCACGGTGGTATTCAGCGTAACCGCGCCCTCGCTCGTCGCAGCCATGGTCGAAACGGGCGACCTGCTCGCCGCCAACCGGCGGCTCGAAATCGCACGCAGCATCGCCTATACGGCGGGGCCTTCCGTGGGCGGCATTTTTGCGGGCTGGGCGTCGGGCGTGTTCGCGTTTCTCGCAGCGTTCGTCCTGTCACTCGCCAGCGCATGGTGTCTCGCACGGCTGCCCGCCGAGGCGCCGCGTCCACGTTCGCGTCGCGCGCTCGCACACGAACTCTTCGACGGCGTGCAGTTCATCGCTCGCAGCACGCATCTGCGGCCCATCGTGGCGACGGCCTTCGTCTTCAACACGTCGTGGTATCTGCTGCTTGCCGTGTTCGCGTGGTACGCGATACACCGGCTCGCGTTCGCGCCATCGGCAGTAGGCGTTGCACTCGGCGTGTATGGCTTCGGGATGGTGGGCGGCGCGTTTCTCTACAAGATCATCGCAAAGCGCCTGGTGTTCGGACGGCAAATCCTGCTCGGCCCGACGAGCGCCGCGCTTGCCTCCCTGTTGATGGCGAGCACCGCCCTCACGCATTCGCGCGCCACCGTGTTCCTGGCTTTCTTTTTGTTCGGCTTCGGGCCGATTGTCTGGACCATCTCGACCACGGCGTTGCGCCAGGTCGTTACGCCTCGCGATCTGATCGCGCGCGTCTCGTCGGTCATCATGATGGCGACGTTCGGCGCGCGTCCGCTCGGCGCCCTGCTCGGCGCGTTCCTGAGCACGCGCCTTGGCATGACGAGCTGCCTCGTAGGCGCGGCGTGCGGATTCGCCCTTCAGCTCGCGATCATCGTGTTCTCGGCGCCCGCGCGGCTGCGCTCGATCGAAGGTCTCGATGAAGCGCGAGCCGAGCCGCGCAACGTGAAGGCAATGCGCTTCGCGGCTGAGAGCCGCCAGGAGTAAGGCGACCGAAGTCGCACCTTATTGCTTAGTCGTTCGAACCGTCGAAATCCACCACTTCGACCCAGTTCGCACCCTTGCCCACCGGGTACTTGCCAAGCTCATGCAGCGCACCGCTCTTCACATCGATGCGGTACGCGCTCAGCGTGGGCGAGAGTTGGCCCACGGCAAGCAGATACTGGCCCGACGGATCGATATTGAAGCCGCGCGGCTGCTTCTCGGTGGCGTACGTGCCGATGCGCGTGAGCTTGCCCGTTTGCTGGTTCACGCGGTACGCACCCAGCGTGCTCGACGTGCGCTCCGAGATGTACAGGTGGCGGCCATCGGGCGTGAGGTGGACATCGGCGCCCCACGGCTTGTCGCCGTAGAAACCGGCGGGCAGGATCGAGATCGTCTGGATCGGCTTGACTGTATTGTTCGCCGCGTTGAAGGCGAGCACGTGCAGCTTGCCGTCGAGTTCGTCGATCAGATATACGAAGCGCTGGTCCGGCGAAAACTGGAAGTGGCGCGGGCCGGAATTCTTGGGCAGCGAGTACGCGGGCTTCGCGTCTTCGGTGAGCGCGCCCGTCGAGGCGTCGAATTTCAGGCGCAGCCAGGCGTCGGCGCCGAGCACCGACGCGAACGCATAGCAGTTGTCCGGCGAGGTGCGAATGATGTGCGCCATCGGGCCCGTCTTCACGGTTTGCTGCACGTCGCCCACCACACCGTTTTCGCCGATGGGGTTCACCGCCAGCAAATTGCCGCCGTACGAAGCGGAAAGCAGATAGCGCCCCGTGCCATCGGTGGAGACATAGGCCATGCTCTCGGCGAGCGGCGCGCGGCCGAGTTCGACGAGACGGCCGTCGAGCGGATTCACGGCGAAGCTCACCACGCGATACGGCTTCGAGCGCAGCGCCGCGTACAAATGGTGATGATCGGGCGAGAACGCCATCGGCATCACCGTGCCGCCCACAGGCACGGTCTCGACCGCGGCCAGCGCGCCGTTTTGCGCATCGAGGCGAAACACCGAAATGTCCTGGCTGTCGGCGTTCGACACGTACACGTAGCTAGCCGCATGCACGGCCGCCGATGCCGCGAGGCCCAAAGCGGCACCCACCACGCTGCGCAAGATTGCCTTCTTCTTCATGTCGTCCTTTCTGGTTTGTTAGTTCTATTGATTGGTCTTGCGCATATCCATCTTCACCCAAGCGCGCCGACGCGAAACACCGAAACTGCTTCCTTCATCGATTGCGCCTGATGCTCGAGCGCGCTTGCGGCGGCAGCGGCCTGCTCGACGAGCGCGGCGTTCTGCTGCGTGACCTGATCCATCTGACTCACGGCCATGCCCACCTGCTGAATGCCCGTGCTCTGCTCGGCGGTGGCCGTCGTGATCTCGGCCATGATGGTGGCGACGTTGCGTACCGAGTTGACGATCTCGCTCATCGCCTCGCCTGCCTGCGCGACGAGCGCGTTGCCGTTGCGCACGTCCTCCATCGAAGCGCCAATCAGCTCCTTGATCTCGCGCGCGGCGCCTGCACTGCGCTGCGCGAGCGTGCGCACTTCGCCCGCGACCACGGCGAAGCCGCGTCCCTGCTCGCCCGCGCGCGCCGATTCCACGGCGGCGTTGAGCGCAAGAATATTGGTCTGGAACGCGATGCTGTCGATCATGCTCGTGATCTCGGCAATCTTCTGCGAGCTGGCGCTGATGTCCTGCATGGTCTGCACGGCGCGTCCCACCACGTCGCCGCCGCGCTGCGCGAGTTCGGCCGCGCCCGTGGCGAGCGTGCTGGCCTCGGATGCGTTCACGGAGTTCTGCTTCACCGTGGAGGTGAGTTCTTCCATACTCGCGGCCGTTTCTTCGAGCGAGGCGGACTGTTCTTCCGTGCGGCTCGACAGATCGAGATTGCCCGCCGCAATCTCGCGCGCGGCCGTGTGAATTGCGTCACAACTGTCGCGCACGCCGGCCACGGTGTGCGAGAGCCCCGCCTGCATCCGTCGCATGGCCGCGAACAGCACGCCGATTTCGTTGCGGCCTGCTTCGGGCACGCGCACGGTGAGATCATTCGAGGCAATGCGATCGAGCACCGCCGCGGCGTCGGCCAGCGGGCGCGACACGATACGCTGCAAAGCAAAATGCGTGACGACGACGAGCGCCAGCGCGATGGCCACGCCCACGCCCACGAGCGTGACGATCCATCCATAGCGCGCGTTGCCGTCGTCGAGCGTCGCCTCGGCGAGCGCGTTGGCGAGCTTCTGGAACTTCTCCACGTTCACCGAATAGGCTGCGCCCGCGGCGGTGATGTCGGTGTCGTTCACTGCCACGTACGCGGCCGTGTCGCCGTTGCGCAGCGCGTCGGTGGCGCGCGTGAGCGTGTTCGAGAGTTGCGCCGCCGACTCGAGCAACTGCCGCTTGAGGTCCGCGTCCATGCCGTCGAAAGCCGGCGCATTGGCGAAGGCCTGCGTCTCGCTCGTCGAAAGCTCGAAGCTGTGGGCCGCGCTCTTCAGCGCGGAGTCGCGCGTCGCCGTGTCGTTGCGTTCCTTGAGCGCGCTGTAGCCGCGCACGAGCGCCGAACGCGTGCGTGTGGTGTCCTTGTAGGCGTCGTTGACCAGAATGGTCTGACGCGCGATTTCATGCAGGCGTTGGGCGCTGGCGTTCGACTCCCTGAGCGAGAACACGCCCGCGAAGCCGCCAATCAGGATCATCACGCCAAAGATCACCAGCACTGCAAGGAGGCTGGCTCGTACCGTCGTGTTGCGCATGTTGCTTCAATCCCCGGTTTCCATGGTGTTCTTCTTTACGGCTCAAATGCCGGAGTCTTGAGGGGCCAATCGCCATGTTGTCCAACAACTTGGCCGCATCATCCATAATCGCGCGACTATCCTGAAATTCGAGTTTACCCTGAGGCCGACTCAAGAGGCATACGGTCCGGTTGCATCGGCTTCCCGGGCGTTGTACGATTAGCTCAGACAACTAGTCACGATGTCAAACAACTTTCTGACAACTGACTGAACAAGCAGCGAATCAGGTCCACAAACAGAACGCGCTTGACGCGAGTCAGGCGCGTTCTTGCGTAAGTAGATGCGGCGTGCACGAGGCGCGCCGTCCGGAGACAGCAGAGGCAGGCCGCGGCGTGAGCGCAGCGGCCTGCCTCTCGCGCACGAGAGAGGTCGATCCCCATGTCGTTGAGCCGCACCGCCACGCAGTCCGATGTCGCCAGGCGCACCAGGGTGCGCTACCTGATCCTCTCGCTGATCTTCATCATCACCACGCTCAATTACGCTGACCGCGCCACGCTCTCGGTCACGGGTTCGGCCATGCGAACCGAGTTCGGGCTCGACGCCATCCACATGGGCTACATCTTCTCGGCGTTCAGCTGGGCCTATGTGCTCGCGCAGGTGCCCGCGGGTTGGGTGCTCGACCGCTTCGGCGCGCGCAGAGTGTACGCGGGCAGCATCTTCCTGTGGTCGCTCTTCACGCTGCTGCAAAGCTCGATTGGCCTGCTCGGCAGCGCGGGCGCAGCGATTGCGGGCCTTTTCGCGCTGCGCTTCGCGATGGGCGCGGCCGAAGCGCCCGCCTTCCCCGCCAACGCGAAAGTCGTGGCGAGCTGGTTCCCGGCGAAAGAGCGCGGCACGGCGTCGGCGATTTTCAATTCGGCGCAGTATTTCGCAGCCGTCGTGTTCACGCCGCTCATGGCGTGGCTCACGCATGCGTATGGCTGGCATCACGTTTATATCGTGATGGGCGTGGGCGGCCTCGTGCTCGCCTTCGCGTGGATCCGCTTCATGAAGAATCCGGCCGATCATCCGGGCGTGAACCAGCAGGAACTCGAATACATCGAGGCGGGCGGCGGCATCGTGAACGGGCATCAACGCGCAGCGCGCGGCGAGCGCAAGGAACGCAAGGGCGCGAACTGGGCGGTCATCCGCCAGCTGCTCGGCAACCGCCTGCTGCTGGGCGTCTATCTCGCGCAGTACTGCATCAACGTGCTCACGTACTTCTTCCTCACGTGGTTCCCGATCTACCTCGTGCAGGCGCGCCACATGACCATCCTGAAGGCTGGGCTCATTGCTTCGCTGCCGGCGATCTGCGGCTTCCTGGGCGGGGTGCTGGGCGGCGTGGCTTCGGACGCCCTGGTCCGCTCGGGCCGCTCGCTCACCATGGCGCGCAAGGTGCCGATCGTCGGCGGCATGGTGCTCTCGTCGTGCATCGTCGGCTGCAACTATGTGAACAGCGACTGGATCGTGGTCGCGCTCATGTCGCTCGCGTTCTTCGGCAAGGGTCTGGGCGCGCTCGGCTGGGCCGTGATCGCCGATACCGCACCGCGCGAAGCCATCGGCCTCTCGGGCTCGATCTTCAACATGTTCGGCAATGTGGCCGGCATCGTCACGCCGATCGTGATCGGCTATCTCGTGGCGGAAACCGGCTCGTTCAACGGCGCGCTCGCCTTTGTCGGCATCAACGCGATCGTTACGGTGATCAGCTATCTCGTGATCGTGAAGGACATCAAGCGCGTGGAGTTGAAGCCCGCCTGATAGTGCGTGATTGCGCGTGCTTGTGGGTAACCGTGCGGCGCGCTATGGCTTCTCGTGGGCCCGCCGCGCGAGCGTGCGGGCCGCGACGATCGCCGCCGCGAAGCCTGAAGCCGCGCCGACCAGCAAGGCCCAGCGCGGCCCCCAGTGGTCGGCGACCCACCCCACGATCGGCGCACCGATGGGCGTGCCGCCCAGCGCCACGGCCAGCCGAATCGCCAGCATGCGGCCGCGCATGCCGGGCTCGGTGGAAAGCTGCATGAGGCTGTTGGTTTCGGTGGTGAACGTGAGCGCCGCGATGCCGATCATCACGAGCGCGCCGCCGAACCACCAGTAGCCCGGCGCAACAGAAGCCAGCACGCAACCCACTCCGAACGCCGCCGCTGCGAACAGCAGCGAGATGAAACGCGGATGGCTGCGCCCCGCTCCGAAGAAGGCGCCGCTCATGGTGCCCACCGCCATCATCGAAGACAGGAGTCCATAGCGTCCCGCGTCGGCGTGAAAGACGTTCACGGCCATCGTCGAGATGAAGATCGGAAAATTCAGCCCGAAGGTGCCGATCAAAAACAGCATGACGAGAATGGCCCGCAGGTCCGGACGCGCCCACACGTAGTGGAACCCCGCGGCAATCCCGCCCTTCGCGGGTTGCGTACGTCTTGCCGAACGCAGTTCGTCCACGCGCAGACGCGTGAGCGAGATCAGCACGGCCACGAACGACAGACCGTTGAGCAGGAAGGCCCAGCCCACGCCCACCGACGCAATGACGATTCCCGCCACGGCCGGGCCGATCATGCGCGCGGCGTTGAACGAGGTGGAATTGAGCGCGACGGCGTTGGAGAGATCGGCGTCGCCCACCAGCTCCGAGACGAAGGTTTGCCGCACCGGGGCATCGAATGCCGTCGTGCAGCCGAACAGGAACGCGAACACGTACACGTGCCAAAGCTGTACGAGCCCAGTTGCCGTGAGCACGCCCAGTGCAATGGCCAGCGTGCCGAGCAGCGCCTGCGTGACCATGAGCAGCTTGCGCTGGTCGAAGTGGTCGGCGGCGAAGCCCGACCAGGGCATGAACAGCATTTGAGGGCCGAACTGCAAGCCCATCACGATACCGACCGCCGCTGCGCTGTGATGCGTGAGCCCGGTGAGCACGAGCCAGTCTTGCGCCGTGCGCTGCATCCACGTGCCGACGTTCGAGACGAGCGCGCCAGCGGACCACACGCGATAGTTGTAAGTCCTGAGCGAACGAAAGAATCCGAATGCTGGAGCGCCCATGTGACCGCCTCGCCTTAGTCGGCCACGAGCCGCTTCAGCAGTTCGACTGCCGCGGCTAGCTGCTGTTGCTCGGCGGCCGAAAGGCGCGTGTCGATCCTGCGCGAGAGCCAGTCCTGGCGCGCCGCCCGCCCTTCCTTGAGCCACTCGCGAAAGGCTTGAGTGAGCGACCAGAGCGTTTGGCGCCCGTCGTTCGGGTCGGGTGCGCCGCTGATATGGCCCGCCGCCTCGAGCGGCGCGATGAGCGCCCCCATGGACTGCGGGCGCATGCCCTCCGCGCGCGCGAGGCTCGACACCGTGGACGGCCCCTCGCGCTCGAGTCGCTGCAGCACGGCCATCTGGGAAGGCGTGAAGTCGCCGAGGATCGCCTGCTCGCGAAAACGGCGGCGCAACTGCCCGACCAGTGCGCGCAGGTCGCCGGCAAGTGCCGCGGCAAGGTCGGGAGGGGGAGTTTGGGCGCGTTCGGTCATCCCCGCATTCTAGGTGATGTGAAGGTAAACTGCAAAGATAACCTTCACATCTCCAGTGACGTGGAAAGTACGCCCGAACGAATCACCGACGTGATGCGAAACAATTGAGTCTGTCGCGAAGCAATTGAGTCGGCCGGACTACTGTTGGCTATTTGCAGGACTCAAGACCGCCAAGGTAGCCGCGTCGAGTTGCCCGAAACGGACGGGCTTATCGACGATACGTCGAGCGCCGATCGCGCCGAAAACACCCGATTCGCAAACCAAACCGTGCTACTTTTAGGATGTGGTAGCGGACAGGTTTCTACCGCGCAAATTCCGGTAGTTCTTGCTGCAATACCACAAATCCCATCAACCCAACCGGCGTCCAATTTCCGGCGTCGTGCAAGCTGAGCAAGGAGGTCTTCAGTGGCAGTTGCAGCAAATAAAAGATCGACTCTTAAGGTATGTACTAAAAGCTCAGTTGGCTCCGGGTGTCTCTTCGGAGCCAGAAATGAAAGAGCGAAAGATCAGAAAGATTCTCAAGAACTGGAAGAAAGCGGATAAGCACACCAGGAAGGCGGGAAAGAAAAGCAGGGTTAAAACGTGGTTGAATGCAAAGACAATCGCGGCAGTCGCAGTCTCCATCCTTCTTATGGTGGCAAAGCTTTGTGGGACCTTTGCGCATGAGTTTCACCCCATCGACCGGTTACGAGGCGCAGACAGGGCAACGGTCAAAGCGCTAGGGGCGGAATACCCGCGAGGCAAAATCAGGAACAAACTGAGCGTTGGACGCAGAACCGAAAACTGCCAAGGCGCCGGGAGCAGGACGCCGGCCAGACTGAAGCAGAAGTAACGAGCCGGAAATGCAGGAAACGCCTCCTGAAATAAGGCGACACACAGGATTCGCAGTCTTCTATTGACGTGGTGGGCGCCGCCGGTGCGGCGCCTGCCACATCTGTGCCGATGCCCTGGCGCGTGCGCGCACACCAGAGGGCGTCAACGCCTACCTCAAACACATCTCGCATCGGAGCATGTCGACCAGTCTCGGATCCTCCTTGACCGGGTTCGACAGACTTTAGGCGCAGTTTGCCAATCGTACCGATTAGTCAATTTACGGACGGAACGCCCGCCGGAGCCTGCTCTAATACCGAAGAGTTTCAACAGCCTTAGTTGTCCCCATCACCGGCGCGCACGCAGCCACTTTTCCCGTTCACCCAGGCGCCGCTTCCAGTCAGGCGCAAGGCCCGGAACGGCGATCAACTCGACCAGCGCATCGATGGACGGACGATGCGACAACTGCACCTTCCAGAACTCGTCGATGGAGAAGCGCTCCGTTTGCCGGTCGACGAGCGTGACAGCGTCGCCTGGCGCAATCATGCCGGGGCGCAGGACACGGTAATACCACCCGGTGATTCGCCCCTCGGCGATATGCATCGACATGCGCTCGACGCCGAAGCGATGATTAATCTTCCAGCACGGGCTGCGCGGTTGCGAGACCTGCAGTATGGCGCCGCCGACCTCGTAGATATCGCCGATGTGCACGTTGCGTTCGGACAGCCCCCGAGCCGAGATGTTCTCGCCGAGACTGCCGGGCACCAGGGCCGCGACGCACTCCGCGAATGCCTCCGCGATGCGGACGTAATTCTCAGCCGCGTAGTGATGAACGGCCTTTTCCGGGCCGCCGTGGATGCGCGGATCGCCATGCTCGTCGCCGACAATCCCGTGCACTTCCACGCGAGCCGGTCCGGCCATGGGCCGTTTGAAAATGCCGCTGCGCTGCCCTTCGTGGTCCAGATAACCCATCCCGCCGGCGAACAGGCACTCGATGTTCGTACTCGACACCATCTCCACGTGCATCCCCCCGTTCGCGTTTACGACACTGTGCTCGCGCCGTTCAATCCAGTAAAGTGATGGAAAGTGATGAAATCCATCATTAATTGTGATTCCTGGAATTCGCCATGGAGATGCGTCAGCTGAAGATTTTCTGTGCGGTGGCGGAGCACGGCAGCTTCACAGCGGCGGCCGAGAAAGTGCACACCGTGCAGTCCAACGTCACGATGCGCGTCAAGGAACTCGAAGCCGAACTCGGTCAGCCACTGTTTATCCGGCAGAAGAGCGGCGTGGTCCTCACTTCGGCCGGGCAAACGTTTCTGGGCTACGCCCAGCGCATCCTCCAGCTCACTGAAGAGAGCCGCAACGCGCTGCTCGATACCGCAACGCCGGCAGGCACGCTGAGGCTCGGCTCGATGGAGACGACCGCTGCGATACGCCTGCCCCAGGTGCTGGCCAGATACCGCGAGAAGTATCCTCAGGTCCACTTGTCACTGCTCACCGGCACGACCGCCGAACTGATCAAGGCCGTCGAAAGCCATCGCCTCGACGGCGCATTCGTCGGCGGTCTGCACCAGAATCCGGTACTTGCGCAAGACGAGGTCTTCCAGGAGGAGCTCGTCCTCGTGAGCAGTTGCGAGTTCGCCTCGCTCGGCGAACTCATTCACGTCATGCCGCAGCAGACGGTGCTGGTCTTCCGCACGGGCTGCTTCTATCGCTCCACGCTCGAACACTGGTTCTATCAGGTCGGGCTCGTGCCCAACCAGGTGCTCGAACTGGGCACGCTCGACGGCATCCTCTCATGCGTGGCCGCAGGCATGGGCGTGACGTTGTTGCCAAAGGCCGTTGCGCAAAACTATGCAGCGCGCCAGGCGATCGCCCTTCACGCGCTGCCGCGCGAGTTCGCCACCGTCAAGACGGTCTTCATCCGCCGCAACGACACGCTCGCGACACCGGCATTGAGCGCGTTTGTCGCGCTCGCGCGCGACCAGCTCGCGCTTTCCAGTGACGACACGAAAGCGAAGCGCACGAATACGCCGAATCGCAAGAGCACGCGGCGTTCGACGGCAGCGGCCTGAGCACCGCCGTCGAACGCACCAGGGTCAGAATGCGGCGCGGCACTCGGCCGACTCCACTTGCGGCAATGCACGGCTTGCGCCGTATGCCAGGCCATCGAGCATCGCCTGGGCATTCGCCGCAACCGTCGACGGCGGCAGACCCGCCACCAGTTCCGCCACGCGCTCGGCCGCCGGCACCACGCTGTCGATCTTGCTTACGCCCTGCCCCGCATAGAGCGAAAGCTTCTGCGCCATGCGCGGTTTGTCGATCATGCGTGCACCGCCGCCAACGAAGCGCAGCAGGTTCCATTTGTCGCGATTGGGAATCACACAATGGGGCGTGCCGTACGGCCAGCCGAACGAATACCCGGTGCGATATTCGATGTCGTCCACGCTGGCCTCGACGATCTTTTGCTTGTATAGCGGGTGCGCATTCGATTCGTCGGTCGCAACGAACGCGGTGCCCACGAGCACCCCTGACGCGCCAAGCAGCATCGCAGCCCGGACATCATCGCGCGTCGTGATGCCCCCAGCCGCCAGCACGGGACGCCCCTGCGCGACCTCGCAGATCGCGGGCAACAGCGACATGACGCCGATCGTCCCCCGGTTGAGGTGGCCGCCGCTTTCGCTGCCCTGTGCGACGACGATATCCGCGCCGTTCCGGATCGCGTGCCGGGCGAGCGCAACAGACCCCACCTGAACCATGACGATCATGCCTGCATCCTTGGCACGAGGGATCATGTCCGCCGCATAGTCTTCGGCGTAGAACAACGAGAGCATGCGCGGCCGCTCCTGCAATACGACCTGGAACTGCGCTTCGAACACGGTCGGGCCGCCAAACTTCGGCACGAGATTCACGCCGAAGGGCCTGTCCGTCTGCTCCCGCGTTTCCCGTATCCACTTGCGCAGCGCGAGCGGCGGCAAACGCAGCCCGCCAAGCGTCCCCATGCCGCCGGCATTCGCCACCGCGGCAACGAGCTTCGGGCCGGAGATCGCCGCCATGCCGCCGAGGAAGACGGGATAGCGGACACCGCACAGTCGCGTGACCGCGTTCCCGCCGAATACCGATACCGATTTGAATTCGCTCATCGCTCAAAGCTCCACGTGTTTGCCAAGCATCCGCTTGAGGGCGTCATTTCCCAGAGCGAAATGATTCTTCAGTGCTCCGAACAGATGCAACGAAAAGCCCAGCAGAAACGCCGTCGCCCCGATATCGAAGAGAATATCCACGACCCGTTGCACCGCTACGCTGGGCTCGATGAGCGTGGGGATCGCCAATCCCCACGGCAACTCGACGGCGACACCGGCTGCCGCTCGGGAAAGCCATACGGCAACCGGCAGCAGCACCATGGCGAGCGCGAGGCCTACGGCAACGGAGCGGCTGACGATCACTTCGACGGGGTTCGGCGTGCCCACGGGCAGCGGATGATACGAAGAAAGCCGCGCCCAGAGCCGGTAGCTCGACACGACGAACAGCACGGCCCCCAGCAGATTCTGCGTACGCACGAGACTCAGTCGTTGCGCGTCGTCCGCGGTGAACATGAGCGCGATGCCGCATCCGGCGATCGACAGCAGCAGCGCTGCGACGACCCAGTGCAGCGCGATCGTGATGGGCGAAAAGCCCAGACCG
Organism: Paraburkholderia sp. BR14312; assembly: GCF_040948675.1. Lineage (NCBI taxonomy): Bacteria > Pseudomonadati > Pseudomonadota > Betaproteobacteria > Burkholderiales > Burkholderiaceae > Paraburkholderia > Paraburkholderia sp. BR14312. Next base: position 305,381 of record NZ_JBFPKI010000006.1, on the reverse strand, counting down.
TTGTCACGCATTTGCATGATTGTCTCCTTGTTGGCGTTCTCTAGTGGCTCACCGCTCCGGACGCGCCGAAGCCGGTCTGCGCGCGGATGGCCTGTTCGCCGAAGTCGTCCCGCTCGCGCTGCGCGCGCTGGCTGCGGTCCGTAACGGAACCCAGCCAGGCGCACAGGAACGCGATGCTCATCGACACGATGGCGGGATAGTCGTAGGGGAAGATCGCCTTCGCATGGCCCAGCACCGTGACCCAGATGGCGGGCGACAGAATGACGAGCGTGACGGCGCTCACGAGGCCCGCGATGCCGCCGGTGAGCGCGCCGCGCGTCGTCAGCCCATTCCAGTACATCGAAAGCGCGAGAACCGGAAAATTTACCGAGGCGGCGACGCCGAAAGTCAGTGCGACGAGGAAGGCGATGTTCTGATCCTTGAACACGATGCCCAGCAGCACCGACACCACGCCTATGCACACCGATGCGATTCTGGAGACCCGCCGCTCGCTCGCGGGATCGGCCCGGTTCTTCTTGAGCACCATCAGGTAGAGGTCATGCGAGATGGCGGAAGTACCCGCCATCGTGAGCCCGGACACGACAGCGAGGATGGTCGCGAACGCAACGGCCGAGAGGAAACCGAGCAGCAGATTGCCGCCGAGCGCCTGGGCGAGATGCATGACTGGCATGTTGCTGCCGCCGATTAGCTTGCCGCCCGTCAGGCCGCCCACATAGAACGACGGGTTGCTGCCGACAATCGCGATCGCCGCCACGCCGAGCACCATGATGACCAGATAAAAGAAGCCGATGAAGCCCGTGGCAACGAACACCGACTTGCGCGCTTCTTTCGCATCCGGCACGGTAAAAAAGCGCATGAGGATGTGCGGCAGCCCCGCCGTGCCGAACACCAGGCCGATCGCGAGCGAAATCAGCGCAATGGGATCGGACACCTGCCCGCTCGGCAGCAGAATGTGCGTGCCGTTCCTGTGCGCGGCGACCGCCTGCCCGAACAGCGCGTTCAGCGAAAAGCCAAACCGGTACAGTGCGAGAACGGCCAGCAATGTGCCGCCGAACAGCATCAGCGCGGCCTTGATGATCTGCACCCACGTGGTGGCCACCATGCCGCCGAAGGTCACATAGACCACCATCAGCAAGCCGACCACGATAATCGCGTCGTTATAGGGAAGACCGAACAGCAACTGGATCAACTGCCCCGCACCGACCATCTGGACAACCAGGTAAAAGCAGACGACGGTCAACGAACCGAAGGCGGTCATCGTCCGGATCCGGTTCTGGTCTAGCCGGTACGATGCGATGTCGGCAATCGTCACGCGGCCCAGATTCCGGATGCGCTCCGCGAACAGGAACAGCAGCAGCGGCCACGCGACGAAAAAGCTGATCGCGTAGATCACGCCGTCGTAGCCGTGGAAAAAGATCATGCTGGTCACGCCCAGCAACGCCGCCGCCGACATATAGTCGCCGGCCAGCGCCATGCCGTTCTGGAATCCGGTGATGCCGCCCCCGGCGGTGTAGAAGTCGTCCATCGAACGGGTGCGCGACGCCGCCCAGTACGTGATGCCCAGCGTCGCCACGGCGAAGACCAGGAACATCGCGATCGCGGTGAGATTGAGGGGACGCCGTTCGACGTCGTGCAGGACCTCAGCAGCCGCCACGTGAGTCGCGACGCCCAGCAGGAGCGGGAAAACGAGAGCAAGACCGGCGCGCTTCATGGTTTCGCTCCCGCCAGGATCTCAGCGGTGAGCGCGTCGAATTCGCCATTGGCGCGGCGAACGTACAAGCCCGTGAGACACCAGCTGCCGACGATCAGCGCGACGCCGATCGGCCAGCCGATATTGACGATACTGTCTGCGGAAAGCCGGATGGCCAGCAAAGCGGGGGCGAATCCAACTAGCGCGATGAACGCGCAATAGGGAATCAGCGTGATGGCCGTCAGCCAGGCAATGTATCTGCGCCGGCGTTTGACCAGCGTGGCGAACAGGGGATTGCTACGAATCCCATGCAGGGTCGTGGGGTTCATCCGATTGTCTCCGTCCATGGAAGGTGTCCGACATGCCCTCTCCCGTGATATCGCCGTTGATCCACTGGGGGCCGCCGCTTCTCGTGAACTTCACAATAGGTCGAACCAAAAATCTCATCAAATGATGTTTCGTGATGGCTGCAATCTGTTTGAGTGAAGCGTGGCGCTTGCCATCACGATTCAATCAGACGCGCTTGCCAGATTCCGCTTGCCTGTGCGCCTCGAGCAGCGCGGCAAACCGTTCCAGCGCGGCCACGCTGCTGTGAACGGAGTGGTATTCCTGCTGGCCGATGCGTGCGTCGAGCACAACCGCCATGCCGGATTGTCGGGCGAGATTGAGGATATCCATCTCATACTCCTTGCCTGAAAACTGGGCGAATCGCGTCGCGTGATATGCAGCGCCTCTTGATAGTCAGATTACGCGCGGCACCACAAAGATCAACGCGGCGCCGACGAAATCACCGTTATGAAACGCCGAACAATCTCGCGTCTCACGATGCTTCGCCGCCGCCCCATGTTTTCGGCAACACCGCATGCTCAGAAGCCTTGTGCGGTTCCCGTAGAATGCGCGACCAGCAGCACGACGCCCAGTATGCAAGCCCCGATCATCGCGGCCAGCGCGACCGCCACGAACGGCAGCCACTTGAAGTTCACGCTGGCCAAATCGGCTTCGTGCGACGCGCTCTTGCGCACGCCGAAAAAGCTCCACAGAACCATGCGCATCATTCGAACGAGTTCCATCATTGACTCCGGTTACGTCGATCAGGTGGATCGGATAGCCTGATCTTCAACCTTGCGCGTTGCCAAAAAAAGCAGCAGTTGCGAACGATTCGAGCGACGCAGCCGATTCACGCGCCGGTAGAACCCGACAAAGAAACGCCCCGGTACTTGCGCACCGGGGCGAAAGGCTTGCCACGCTACAGGCAAAAAGAGCCGCAAGCTCTGCGGGTTTAGGTGATGATCCAGGCACTCGCGCAGTTATCCCGGCGCATCCCGGGAGAACAGACCCGGACTGCGATGCGCACTGGCCGCAATGATCCGCCCTCCCAGCAAGCGCGTATAGAAGCAGTCGACGCATAATTGACCGTAGCAGATCGGATTCGCGGTCGTGCGCACCATGAGAAAATCGCTCGAAGCACGAGTCCACCCATGACCTCTTTGGAAGAACCGGCACGCATGACACGCTACGAACGCCTCGCGCAAAGCATGGCCGCCGAGATTCGCTCCGGCAACCTGAAGCCGGGCTCGCGCATGCCGTCGCTGCGGCAAATCATTGCGCAGCACGGTGTCAGTCAGTCCACGGCCGCGCGTGCCTACTACGTGCTCGAGCAGTGGGGCCTCGTGCGCGCCGAAGAACGTTCGGGCTACTACGTCGCGCCGCTCTCGAAGCCCAACAAGACGGACTCGCGCGCAACGACGGGCGAGTCCGCCACCGTCGATATCAGCGAGCTGGTGTTCTCGGTGCTCGACGCCGCCAAGCGTCCCGGTATCGTGCCGCTCGGCTCCGCCTTCCCTTCCCCGTTGCTGTTTCCGCTGTCGCGCCTGGCGAAATCGCTCGGCCAGGCCGCGCGCAGCGTGAGCCCGTGGAGCACGGTGGTCGATCTGCCGCCCGGCAACGAGAACCTGCGGCGGCAAATTGCGCTGCGCTACATGCGGGTTGGCATCTCGCAGCCGGCCGAGGACATCATCATCACCAACGGCGCGCTGGAAGCGCTCAATCTTTGTCTGATGGCGGTCACGCAGCCCGGCGATATCGTCGCCGTGGAATCGCCGGGTTTTTACGCGGCGCTTCAGGCGATCGAACGGCTCGGCCTGCGGGCAGTCGAAATTCCCGTGGATACCGCCACCGGGCTCGACCTCGACGCGCTAGCGCAAGCGCTGGACAAGCACCCCATCCGTGCCTGCTGGTTCATGACGAATTTCCAGAACCCCACGGGCGTCACGTTGTCGGCGGCGAAGAAAGAAGCGTTAGTCGAGCTGCTCGCGAAACACGAAGTCCCGCTCATCGAAGATGATGTGTACGGCGAGTTGCACTACGCGCCGAACTATCCGCCGCCGGCCATCGCGTTCGACCGGCGTGGCCTCGTCATGCACTGCGGCTCGTTCTCGAAGAACCTGGCGCCGGGTTATCGCGTAGGCTGGGCGAGCGCTGGGCGCTTCGCGGAACGCGTGCAGCGCCTGAAGCTCATGACGACGATCTCGGCCAGCATTCCCGCCCAGGCCGGCATTGCCGACTACCTCGAGCATGGCGGCTACGAGCGTCATTTGAAGAAGATCCGGCTGGCCATGCAGACGCAGCGCGATGCGATGATCGAGGCGATCCGCCGGTGGCTGCCTGAAGGCACGCAGTACACGCGGCCCGAGGGCGGCTATTTTCTGTGGCTCACGTTTCGCGAGCGCATCGACGCCATGGCGCTCCATCGTCTCGCGATCGAACGCGGGATCAGTGTCGCGCCCGGCCCGCTCTTTTCCGCGTCACGCGCATTCGAAAACTGCATACGGCTCAATTACGGGCATCCCTGGTCGGCGCGCATCGATGAGGCGATCCGCACGCTCGGTGAACTGCTCGTTCATCCCGATGTGTGTGCACGATCGCGCTCGATCGATGCGCGCGGCACCAACCCATAGCGACCTTAACTGCCAAAGAACAGGTTGCAGAAACTCACCGGGCCCACACAGGTATTGGCGTCCCGTGCCTGCGTCTTGGCCGGACGCTGCGGCGCCTGATACGTATTCGCCCGGGACGTATTGGTCTGGGCCGTTTGTTGAGCATCCGTCTGCGCGGGAGCGACGGATTCGGCGTGGACAGCGAAGCTGGCCGACAGCGAACAGGCGAAGAGGACAGCAGTAAGCAATTTCATTTCAATCTCTCTAGCAAGGTGATGGAGGCGACGCCTCCGGGGAAACAGCCTGGCCAGATTAATCACTTTCACTACTCAAGAGAATCCTGCAACCGCGGGAATGATCCTTCCATTCCATGGGAGTATCGAGAATCCGGCTCGCGCACAACACGCGGACGCTCACAGCAGACAAACACGGCTCAAATCCACCGTGCGGCGATAGACATTCCTGTTGAGCCAGGGAACGAAGGTGTATTCGTCATAAGCAGTACTGCCAACGAATATCCAGTTGTGCAATACGTAAGACATCGCTACCTCTTCGGCGTAGAACGAATTCGTTTGCCTCTCGCGGCAAGCCGTCACGACATCATCGCGTGAGCTTCACTTCGCTTCATCGTTTGCGGTATGCGTATGACGTCATCGGTACCCGCCTTCGCAGGCGCCCGAAAGAACTCGATGCAAAAGTCGACGAACATTCTGAGCCGTGCCGGGATCAGTTCACGGTGAGCATAAAAAAGGCATAGTTCAACGCGGCTATCGGATGCCGTGCATTCCGGCAGGACGTGCACGAGATGTCCCATATCGATATCTTCGCGAATCATGGTTTCAGGCAGCGTGGCAATGCCGGTGCCGTCGAGCGCTGCCGCGCGCAGCAGCACGTCGTTGCCTTCCATCGACGAATTGGGCGAAATACTCACTTTCCGGCCGCCCTCATGAAGTTCGATGAAGTCCGCACTCTTCTTTCTCGTTTCCGGATCGACGAGCAGAAAATGGTTGGGGAGCTCCGCAGTGGATTCCGGCACACCGTATTGCTCGAGATACGCGGGCGCGGCTACGAGAATGCGTGGCGAGCGCAATAGCGTGCGGCGAATCACGGTGGACTGCTCGACGAGCTGAGGCGGAAGAATGGCGATATCGAAACGGCCGTCGAACAGATTCGTGACGTGGTCCTCAACGGAAACCACCAGACTCACATGAGGAGCGATGGCGCGATAGCGCCGCATCAACCGCGAAAACGCGCCGTTCACCAGTGTGGGGTGCACGACGAGCCGCAACTTTCCGCCATTGACCTCGTGCTCCATCGCAATGCGCCGATTCGCTTCGTCCAGTTCTTCGAGCAGACGGCAGCAAATCAGGTAGTACGATTGCGCGGCGTCCGTCAAGGAAACGGACCGCGTAGTCCTGAGCAAGACTCGCGTCTGGACGCATTCTTCGAGCTTTGCGATCGCTTTCGACACGGACCCAGTCGTCACATTCAATGACTCGGCGGCCTTGCTGAAACTCTGATACCGCGCAGCGGCGACGAATGCACGCAACATGTAAAGCTGATCCATCTCGCACCTCACAAGTGTTTTGCCCTGCCCGACGATTCAAAGCGTAGGCGCGCAAGCCGCGCGACGGTATCGTCCGATGTGGTGTGATGTCCTATGCAGCCGCGTGCGCGTCTAATACATCCGGATGGCCTGCATGGGCGGCCGGCATAGCCGCCGTTTCGCCAGGCCCGGCAGCGCCCGAATTTCAGGCGTTCGGCCGCATCACTTTTTCAGCAATTCACTAATCCGTGCGAGAAGTCCTGCGTCATCCACGGGCTTCGAAAAGAAACCGGCGGCGCCGTTATTTTTTGCGCGCTCGCGCACGTCCTCGGTCACATACGCCGTCACGAAAATGACGGGGATGGGACGCTTCCATCGCTTGATCGACTCGAGCAGCGCAAAGCCGTCCATGCCCGGCATCTGGATATCGGCGACGACGAGTTTCAGTGTCGAGCGGCGCGCATCGTCCAGAAGATGGTGTGCAGATGCGTAGTCGATCACGTTCCAGCTTGCCGAACGCAGCGAACTGGACAGCGCCATCCGGACGAATTCATCGTCGTCCACCATGCCGATCGTCGCAGGCGGCCGCGCTGGTTTTATCTGGGGTCCGGTGGCCATCGAAATGAGGCAGAAAGGTAGAATCTTTCTGCAAAGTACAGGCGCGCCGAGGGGGCAGCAATCACACTATCGGATGATTCTTGTGACAGTGCGTATTAGCGGGGCGAGATCCGTGCGCCGACGCAGGCAGCCATGGCGCAGCGAATGCAAAATGCCTATCTGGCGCTCTGCGGAGCCGGCTGCACCTGCTGCAACTTCTTGATGAGTTCGGCCACGGAGCGCGCATTGAGTTTGTGCATGGCCTGGGCCCGATGGATCTTGACCGTGACCTCGCTCAGGCACAGCAGGTCCGCGATCTGCTTGTTCAACAGACCTTCCGAGACCAGACCGATGACTTCGCGCTCGCGCGCCGTGAGCGAATCGTATGCTTGACGAATACCCGCGACGAGCCTCGCCTGGCGCCGCAATTCGCCATCGCGTTTGAGCGCGGCGGCGATCGTGTCGAGCAGATCCTGGTCCTTGAATGGCTTCGTCATGAAATCGAAAGCGCCCGCTTTCATCGCCTTGACGGTCATGCCGATATCGCCATGTCCCGTCAGGAAGACGATGGGAAATCGAATGCTCTCCTTGAAGGCTTCCTGCTGAAGCGTGAGGCCGCTCTCGCCGCGTAACCGGATGTCGAGAATGAGGCAGCTCGGCACGTCCGGCATTTGCACGGCGAGAAATTCGTCAGCCGATTCGAACGCCCGCACCTCGATGCCCACTGACATGAGCAGACTGGTCAGCGCACCACGAATGGACTCGTCGTCGTCGATCACGTACACGAGCGAGTCCGGTAGTTGTTCACTTCGCGTCCCAACGCTATCGTGTTTCATCGCTCGATCTTCGAAAAGTTCGTGATGGCGAAAAAGTGCCGATGCTCGCCATATGGTAAGCAATAGCAAGACTTATCGCCACCGCTTGCACACCGTGGGCGATGACTTCCTTTGAAGCAGGCACCCACATAAATCATACTTTTCAGCCTCGCTCTTTTTCGCGTACCACGCCTGGGACCTACGCGGCTCATCCCTGCGTATGAGGGACCACATGCCGGCAAGATGCAGCTTCAGCCATTCGGAGAATGGTCAGCCTGGCGCTGCACGCCTAACCTTTTTCCAGTGGGCCATCGCGCTATCGGGATCACTGCTCAGGTTGGGTGTGCAAAATGAAAGTCGCTATTGTGGTGCTTGACGGTGTACAGGCCATGGATATCGCAGGCCTGCTCGACGTGTTCTGCGAAGCGAACCGTTTGCTCGGCGAGACGCGCCAGTATCAGGTGCCCCTCGTTGGCGAGCACGCAGGCGCGGTCGCCTGCTCGAACGCGATGCAGCTTTGCGTGCCGTGGGTCTATGGGGACTTTCGCGCGAACATCGACGTGCTGCTGGTGACAGGCTCCGCACACGCCACGCACGACGGGCCGAAACCGGATTTCCTGGACTGGCTGCGGCGCCGCGCACTCGAGTCGAAGCGATACGGCTGCGTCTGCAACGGCGCATGGCTGCTCGGGCGCGCCGGTCTGCTCGATGGCAGGGAGATTGCCACGCGCTGGACCGACGCGAGCCGTATGGCCGGCGAATTCCCGCGTGCCCGCATACGTCCTGACAAGAACCTGATTCGCGATGGACGCCTGATTTCGTCTGCCGGCACGACCGCCGGACTCGATCTGGGCCTCGCGCTCGTCGCGCAAGACTGGGGCCAGAAGCTCGCCGAACAGGTGGCAAGACGTCTTGGCGCCAATCTGCAAAGCGAGCCCTACCAACGTCATCCTTACGTTGCGCCTCCAGGCGATGAAAGTTCGATTATCGGAAAAGTACATCGCCATATCGACGACCATCTTTCCGATGTGCTTTCGATAGAGCAGCTCGCCGAGGCGGTCTACGTGAGCCGGCGCACGTTATCGAGAATCTTCGCGAAGTATCTCCACACGACCCCTTCCGCATTCGTGGACCAGGTCCGTGTCGGTGCCGCAAAGCGGCTATTGGAGGAATGCAACATGCCGATGAAAACCGTCGCGTTCGACTGTGGCTTTCATAACGCCGCGCACATGCGCATGGTGTTTCAACGGCGCCTCAAGCTCACTCCCCGGCAATACCGCCAACAGTCCCACACGACCGAGGCCGCCGCCTGAGTGATTGCCACGGGCGCAATCGCCATCCCGCCGCGATTTGTTCTCGCGGCGCAAGACTCTTTGTCCATGGTGTGTGTTCGCACTCGCAACGGATACGCCTACAGTGGTTTTCCATCGGATCCATCGATTCGAACGGCCACCCGGCCGACTTACCCATACTATGAGACACACAATGAGCACTTCCAGGGTCGTCATCGTCACCGGAGCATCGCAAGGCATCGGCGCCGAAACCGTCAAGGCCTTCCGCGCGCAGGGCCATCGCGTGGTCGCCACGGCCCGCTCCATCACGCCGGCCGCTGAGGCCGACTATGTCGCCGTGGCCGGCGACATCGGCGACGCCGCCACGGCTCGCCGCGTGGTGGACGCCGCCATCGAGCACTTCGGCCGTGTCGATACGCTCGTCAACAACGCGGGCATTTTCATTGCGAAGCCCTTCACGCAGTACACCGCCGACGACTACGCCGCAATCCTGAACGTCAACCTGAACGGCTTCTTCCACATCACGCAATATGCGATCGAAGCGATGCAGAAGCACGGCAGCGGCCACGTGGTGAACGTCACCACCACGCTTGCCGACAAGGCGAACAGCAAAGTCCCGTCCGTTCTTGCCTCGCTCACCAAGGGTGGTTTGAACGCTGCGACGCGCTCGCTCGCAATCGAATATGCGCGCGCGGGCATTCGTGCCAACGCGGTTTCGCCTGGGATCATCAAGTCGCCGATGCATGCTCCCGAAACGCACGCCGCGCTCGGCGCGATGCATCCGGTCGGTCACATGGGCGAAATGAGCGACATCGTCAATGCGATTCTCTATCTCGACTCGGCACCGTTCGTGACGGGCGAGATCCTGCACGTGGACGGCGGCCAGAGCGCAGGTCACTAAGCGGTTGAGCATTGCCCGCGCCCCGGCCTCGATGGCTCGCCGGGGCGCGGGCGCGTGGCGGCCGCTTATTGCACGTTGGTCAGCGTCTTCGTGATGACGAGCCATCTGTCGCGCTGGCGCATGATCGAAAAATAATTGTAGTAATTGAAACCCAGCATGCGCACATGCAGTTTCGCCGTCGCGATGTTCTGCTGGACATCGAGCATCAGCAGTTCTGTTTCGACCCGTTCGCCCAATTCGGCCGGCGATTTCCTGATTGCCACACCCGCAAGATACTCGTCGATCGTCTTGTAGTAGGGCTGGCCATTCACCTCCCCCGCCACGATCGCGCGCGCGTCGAACACCTTTCTCAGCTGTTCCACATCGCCGCGCCAGGTGGCATCGAAATAGCGCTGCACGAGTTCGACGATTTCGTTGCTGTCGTTCATTGCATCACACTCCTTATTGATTCCCGACTCGGTCCGTCAATTCGAAGCGGGCTGCGCAATCGCTTGCGCAGCCCGCTTCGAACAACCCGGATCAAAACGATCAGGCAAGCGGCCCCTCGATCTCATTGAGCCTTTCTTCGAGTACGTTGACGCTCGCATAGCCCGAATGCACGGCGTACGTCCGGCCTTGTTCTTCAAGCATCAAGGTCGGGAACGACGCGACGCCAAGCGCTCGCGCACGGGCGAAATCGCGCTGCGTTTCTTCCTGCGTTTCCGCTGCTTCCCACGCCTGGTAGAACGCGTCGGCACTTACCTGAACGCCTACAGCATCCAGCGCGGTCACGGCGATATCGCTCAGCACGCGACCGTCGGTCGTATCCAGCCCTTGCACGTAGAAGCCGTTCTGCAGCGCACGGAACACCGAAAGCAAGGCATCGCCACTGGCGAAGCGGCGCGCCGCCACAACAGCGCGGCAAATCGGCTCGGTATCGTAGACGAACCCCTCGCGCGCCATGAACGCTTCGCGATTGAACGGCAAGCCGCTCAGCGCTTCCACACGTTGCCAGTGCTGCAACCGGAAACACTTGCCGGTCGCATCGAGCACATCGGTCGCGCCGGCGCGAATCCCGCCGACCACGATTTCCAGTTTCAAGTCCGGCACGCGCGCGACAAGCGCGGAAAGCTCCTTGCCAAAGCCATAGCACCACGAACACATCGGATCGCCAACATAGATCAATTTCATTGCTCGCTCAAGTGAAGAGACAACGCGGGGCCCGCAGGACCCCATGCCCCGCATCGCTCCCAGCCATCAGAGTGACTATAGGTTTCTGGCCTCACTCGATAAACGCCGTAGCCAGAACTTCTTTTGTTACATGGCGGAAAGACGAAAGGCTCTTCACAAGCAGAGTGGCGTTGCCATGCTGGCCTAGAACATGTCAGAAGCCGCTTGATGACCTGCACGCGCGCCCCCCGACTCCTCGCCATCCCTCGACGGGATGAACGGGCCGGTGATCATCTCCGAATAGCTCATGCCGGGCCCAACCATCGGAAACACATCGGCATCCTGATCGATCATGACTTCGAGGAAAGCCGGACCGTCGAACGCCACGAAAGCCCGGAGCGCTTCCTCGACTTCGCTCAGGACCTCGACGCGCTGCGCGAATTCGAACCCGTCGGCACGCGCGGCCATGACAAAGTCCTTTCGATGAAGCGACTTGTCGCTCACGCACAGGCGCCCGTCGTAGAAAAGACGCTGCCACTGCCGGATCATCCCGTCACCGACATTGTTGAACAGCAGCACTTTGACCGGCACGCCATACGTGGTCGCGGTCTCCAGATCGCCGATATTCATGCGCATGCTGCCGTCACCGTCGATGTCGATCACGAGGGCATCCGGGCGTCCCATCTGGGCGCCGATTGCAGCGGGCAGGCCAAAGCCCATTGTCCCCATGCTGCCCGACGTGAGAAAGCTGCGCGGCTCCACGAAATCGAAGAACTGCGCGGCCCACATCTGGTGCTGGCCCACGCCCGTGGTGACAATGGCCCGGCCGCCGGTAATCTCGCTCAGCTTTTCCACCACGAACTGCGGCTGAATGAGCGGGCTCGCGCGGTCATAGTTCATGCCGTAGCGCTGCTTCAGCTCCCTGATGTGGTCGAGCCAAGCCAAAGGCGCTTGCACGTGCGCTTCGTGTTGCATCAGAGAAAGCAACGCGTCTTTCGCGTCGCCCACGTGAGTCCAGTGCGCGCGCTTCACCTTGTTGATTTCGGCTTCGTCGATATCGATGTGCGCAACATGGCGCGCTCGCGGAGCAAATGCATTGGGGCGGCCACCGGCGACCCGATCATCGAATCGCGCGCCCACGGCAATCAGAAAGTCGCAGTCTTCCACCGCGTAGTTCGCGCAGGCCGCGCCGTGCATGCCCAGCATGCCGAGCCCCAACTCGTGCTTCACGGATATCGTGCCGAGCCCCATCAACGTGTTGACCACGGGAATGCGGTAGCGCTCGGCGAACTGGCGCAATTCCGCCGTGGCGCCGGCCGTGATGATGCCCCCGCCCACATACAGCAGCGGGCGCTTGCTTTGCGCCAGCAGATCGAAGAATTCGTCGCGCTTGCCCGCTTCGAGACGTGCTCCCTTCGCCACCTTGCGAAGGCGGTCGGAGTAGCCGCGAAACGCCAGCGTGCCATGCCCCTGCCAGGTGCCGGTCCAGTTCTGGATGTCTTTGGGCACATCCACTACCACTGGGCCGGGACGGCCGGTGCGCGCGACTTCGAACGCCGTGCGCAGCGTTTGTTCGAGCTTGTCCGGGTCGGTAACGAGAAACACCTGCTTGGCGCACGCCGACATGATGTTGAACACCGGCGCTTCCTGGAAAGCGTCGCTGCCGATAGCGGCACGCGGCACCTGCCCGCAGATGAGAACCACCGGGACCGAGTCGCCATTGCAATCGGCAATCGGTGTCACCGCATTGGTCGCGCCGGGACCGGACGTCACCATGAACACACCGACCTTTCCGCTCGCGCGCGCGTATCCCGCGGCCATGAAGCCGGCGGTCTGTTCGTTGGCGGGTACGACGAGGTTGATCTGACGCTCGGGCTTGTCGGCGTGCAGTTCGTTGAAACGGAACACGGCGTCGTAGGTCGGCAGGATCGCGCCGCCGCTATAGCCGAACACGGTATCGACACCCTGTTCGCTAAGTACGCGCAAGATGATGTCGGCGCCCGACATCGGTTCGCCGGGAAGTGGCGCTTTCTGGGAGCTTTCTGGAGCAATAATCGGGTTCTGGGACATACGAGGCTCGCACGGAAACGGGCGCTGATGCGGTCAGCGGCCAAACACAACGGATCATTTCCCTTCCGACTCAAGAACAGCGTATGTCCCCTACCAGCTCGTGGACGACAGCGTCAGCGGGTTCTCCGCATGAAGCACAGTCCACCCGGCACTCTTTTGACGTGCGCCTGGAAATACTGTGAGAAAGGGTTCCAAGAATTCTGACAACGATTGAAGCGGCGCGCGTCAGCAATACGGCTGTTTATGGGCCAGGATGCGTCGCATCCGGGCCACCGTGGCTGACGGCTGACTGTTTCCTACCACTCGGCAATGCCGACATCCATGTCCTCGTCGTAGAACGCAACCAGAAACTCTTCGGGCATCAACCACGAATCGACGCTCACGGTTTGCGCGCCAACATCGACATCGACCTTCGCGTCGGCGTCCACCGACTTCATCGCATGGACGATCGTCGAAAGATCGTCCGGGCGGATTTCAGTTTTCATCGCGAACTTCATTTTTCACCTCTCTGTCTGGATATCCAGTCTCGATAACTATAGGATCAACGCCCCATGCCACCAACCAGGCCAGCCTCAATTCACTCTTTACATCGCGTAACCCAAACCGGAGGCACAGGGCAGTCATTCAACCGGGTCGAGCAGGTCTACCGCTTCGGTGAACGCCAGGACGGCTTCCCGCACGCCTGCGACTCCCAGACCATTCAAACGGAGCAGTTCGGCACGGTCGCCGTGCGGGACAAAGGCGTCGGGAAGTCCGAGCCGCAGCATACGTACGGCCCACCCTTCCGCCGCGATCCGCTCGGCGCATGCGGCGCCCGCTCCGCCGAGCACGGTGCCTTCTTCGATCGTCACGATCACCTCGTGCTCGTTGGCAACCGTCAGCAACAAGTCTTCATCGAGCGGTTTGACGAAGCGCATATCGACCACGGTCGCATCGATCTCCCTTGCGACTTCCATCGCGACCGAGAGCAAGGGCCCGAACGCGAGAAACGCCACCCGCGCGCTGTCCCGCTTGCCGGAGACGCGGCAAACCACGCCTCTTCCGAGCGGCAGTGTTTCTTTCGTCTGCTCAATGACTTCAGATCCCGTTGTCTCCCGCGGGTATCGCACGGCGCACGGTCCAGGCCACGCAAGGCCGGTGTTCAGCATGCGATAGCATTCCTTTTCGTCGGACGGGGTCATCACCACCATATTCGGCACGCAACGCAGGGCCGCGATGTCGAACGCACCCAGATGCGTGGCGCCGTCGCCCCCGGCAATCCCCGCGCGGTCGAGCGCGAACAGAACCGGCAGATTCTGCAGGGCGACGTCGTGAATCAGCTGGTCATAGCCGCGCTGAAGAAACGTCGAGTAGATGGCGACGACGGGCCTCATTCCCTCAACGGCGAGGCCGGCCGCCAGCGTGACGGCGTGCTGTTCTGCGATACCCACGTCGATGTAGCGATCCGGATAACGACGCTCGAATCCGGTCAGGCAGGATCCTTCGCTCATCGCGGGCGTGATGCCGAAGATGCGCTCATCCGTTGCCGCCGCGTCGCACAACCATTGACCGAATACCTGGCTATAGGTCAGCTTGCCGCCCTTCTTGCGCACCAACCCGGTATCGGGTTTGAACGGGCTCGGCCCGTGGTACGCAACGGGCTCCAGTTCCGCAGGTCGATAACCTTTTCCTTTCTTCGTCACCACGTGGATGACGTGCGGCCGGTTGCGTGTCTTCGCGTCCCGCAGCGTGGCGAGTAGATTCGCCATATCGTGGCCATCGATGGGACCGACGTAGTCCAGACCTAGCGTTTCGAATAGCGTGGATATGGGGACGTTCGCTTCGTCGCGCCAGCGCGTAACCAGCGCCTCGAGATGATCATTCAGTCCGCCGACCGCCGGTGAAATCGACATGCGGTTGTCATTCAGAACGATCGTCAGCGGCAGCGTTTCGCAGGACCCTGCGTGATTCAGCGCTTCATACGCCATCCCCGCGGACAATGAGCCATCGCCGATCACCGCAACGACGCGGGCGTCCCGACCGCGCAGGCCCAGGGCCATGCCGACCGCCGCCGAAATCGACGTGCCGGCGTGCCCGACACCGAACGCGTCGTAAGGCGACTCTTCGCGCGCGGGGAAACCGGCCATCCCGCCCACTTTCCGCACGCTTGCCATGGCCGCTTTTCGGCCCGTCAGGATCTTGTGCGGGTAGCATTGGTGCCCCACGTCCCACACCAGGCGATCTTGCGGCGTGTCGAATACATAGTGAAGGGCAACCGACAACTCCACCACACCGAGGTTCGATGCCAGGTGGCCGCCGGTACTCGACACACTTTCGATCACGAATTCCCGAACCTCGTCCACGAGGCGCTGAAGCTCACGCTCATCCAGATCGCGCAGATTGCTCGGGAAATCGATCATGTCAAGCAGGTTCATGACGTTGCTGTCCTTGTTGTATGAAATTCAACCGGCCTTCAGGTCGTCCGTGGTCCAGCCGCCGCCGAGCGCGTGAATGAGGTCGACATTCGCATCCAGTTGCCGCGTGCGAAGCGCGATGACACTGCGTTGCGATTCCAGCTCGGCCGATTGAGCCTCGACCACATCCAGGTAGCTCACCGCGCCGCGCTGATAGCGCGCGAGCGCCAGGTTGAGCGCGGTTTGGGCGGCATTGGCGGCGTCCTGCTGCTGATTCGTCGCGGTGCCCAGATCGTCGAGCAACGTGAGGTTGTCTTCCACCTGCCGGAACGACGCCAGCACCACGCTGCGATAGCGTGCCCCCGCCTCCGCCGTGGCCTCCTTCGCCGAATCCAGCTGCGCGTGGCGCTTGCCGCCGTCCAGCAGATACACCGCCAGCGACGGTCCGATCGCCCAATACGAACTGGAAAGACTGAGCAGATTGCCGAGCACCGAGCTTTGCACGCCGCCCTGCGCGCTGAGCGTGAGCGTCGGGAAATACGCCGCGCGCGCCACGCCAATTTTTGAATTGGCCGCCGCGATGCGCCGCTCGGCTGCGGCGACGTCAGGCCGCCTTTGCAACAACGTCGACGGCACCCCGACCGGAATCACGGGCAACGCGATCGAATCGGTACTCGGTGCGAGCTGGAACTCAGAAGGCGAAGCGCCGACCAGCACCGCCACCGCGTGTTCGAGCAATGCGCGCCTTGCCTTGATCTGGGTGAGTTCGGACTGGACCGATGACAACTGGTTGCTGGCGCGCGCCACGTCGAGACCTGACACGATGCCCGCGCCATGCCGGTTGCGGGTCAGGTCGAGCGCCTTCTGGTACGCCTCCTGGGTCCCCTCGATCAGCTGAATCTGCTGATCGAGACCCCGCATGTCGATATAGCTTCGGGCCAGCTCGATTTCCAGGCTCAACTGCGTCGAGGCGAGATCCGCTTTCGACGCCTGACCTTCGTCCTTGCTTGCGGCGACGGAATCGCGCACGCGTCCCCAAAGGTCCACTTCGTAGTCGACTTCGACACCCAGCGTGGCTGAGTTGTAATCGGTCGGCCCAGTCGGGCTGCGCAACGGCCGCGAGTCCGACTCGCGGTCGCGCTGGACATTGCCCACAGCGGAAACCTGCGGGTACATCTGCGACTTGACCTGCCTGATGTACGCCTGCGACTGCTCATAGTGAAACAGCGCCGCGCTCAGGTCGGGGTTATTCGCGATCAGCCGTTGCTCGAGGTCGTCGAGTTCCGGCTCCTTGTACAGCTTCCACCATCCCGCGCGATCGAGCTGGTCAGCGGGGCTGGCCACGGTCCATGGTCCCTGGGTCTGGTACTGCGCCGCCACGGGTGTTTCCGGAACCTCGTAGTGCGGCGCGAGCGAGCACGCGGCGAGCACCACGGCACTCACCAGCGTGGCGAGTTTCAGATACTTAGTCATGCTTGTCACCTTTGGCCGTGGACGCGATCACCTGAACATGGTCGCCTTCGACAAGACCATCGGGCGGCGCGTCGACCACGCGGTCGCTCTGCGCCAGCCCCGAGCCGATATCGACCGCGTTGCCGAGGTCCTGCACGATCGAAACGGGTTTGAAGTGAACGGTGTCGCTGCGATCGACAGTGGCCAGCCGCAGCCCCCGGTTGTCGAATATCAGCGCGCTCGCCGGCACCCGCAGTGCGTTGGCGCGCGCCGGCAGCGAAAAATGCAGATTCACGAAGTCGCCCGGCAACAGCAAATGACCGGGGTTATCGACCATCAGCTGGACGAGCGACGTGCCCGATGCGGCGTTCACCGAGTCGGCCTGACCCACCACCGTGGCGGTGAATGTCTTGCCCGGATACTCCGGTACGGTGAAGGTGCCAGTTCCACCGGGCTTGACCGCCGGCACGTATTCCTGCGGCACGCGTACGTACACGCGCAGCTTGTCCACGCTCGATACAGAGAAGAGTTGCGGCCCCGTACCGCCGCCCGCATTGATCAATGCGCCAACGTCGGTGTTGCGTGCAGTGATCACGCCGTCGAACGGGGCGACGATCCGCGCGAAGCTCTTGGTCGCGACCAGCCGGTCCAGATTGGCCTGCGCTGCCGCCACGCGGGCCTGCTTCGCCACGTAGTCCTGCGTGCGGTCATCGACCTCCTGGCGCGATACTGAATCGGAGTCCAGAAGACTTTGCCAGCGTGCCGCGGTCGTTTTCGCGAGCGCGGCATCGGCTTGCGCGCTCGCGAGGTCGGCCTTCGCCTGGATCAACTGCTGATCGAGTTCGGGCGTTTCGATCTCGGCGAGCGTCTGGCCTGCCTTCACCGGTGTGCCGATGTCGACGCTCCACGATTTCAGGTATCCGCTCACGCGTGCATAGATGGGCGCGCTTTCGAAAGCCTCCAGTCTGCCGGGCAGATCCAGCGCGCCGCCCGGCGCCTCTGGCGCGGGCACGACGACATTCACGGACGGCACGGCTTGCGCCTCGGTCCAGTCTTTGAGCTGGTGCTCATGCTTCATGCGAAGCGAGACGCCACCAGCCACGATGAGGACGGCGAGCGCACCGCCAACGATGCCTGTTAAAGAAAGCTGACGCTGCGCGAGTGCGGCGCGCGTTGTGGGTTCAGAGGACATGGATCGAATCTCCGGTAATCTGCGCGGCCGTCGATGTGCGACCCCGACGCGAGTGGATCATGCAAAAAATAGCGGGCACGAGAAAAAGCGTTGCGGCAGTGGCGAACAGCAGTCCGCCAATCACCGCTCGGCCCAGCGGCGCGTTTTGCTCTCCGCCCTCGCCAAGACTCAATGCCATCGGCGCCATGCCGATGATCATCGAGAGTGCCGTCATGAGGACCGGCCGAAACCGGGTCGTACCGGCTTCCAATGCAGCCTTGAACGCGTCGCCGTGCTCGGTCAGACGTTCGCGGCAGAAACTCACCACCAGAATCGAATTGGCCGTAGCCACGCCCATGCACATGATTGCGCCGGTCAGTGCGGGCACCGAGAGCGTGGTATCCGTCGCAAACAACATCCAGACGATGCCGGCCAACGCACCAGGCAATGCCGCCACGATCACGAGCGGATCGGACCACGACTGGAAATTGACGACGATGAGCAAGTAAATCAGCACAACCGCGCCCAGAATCCCGAACGACAACCCGCCGAAGGCGTTGTTCATCGTCTGAGCCTGGCCAAGCAGAACGACCTTCGCCCCCTTGGGCGCTTCCTTGGCATTGGCCGAGACGATGTGGCGAATGTCGGCGGCGACGGCGCCGAGATCGCGGCCCTGGGTCGTGGCGAACACCTCGACCATCGGCTGCACGTTGTAGTTGCTCACCACTTCGTTGCTGGCCGTGCGGTGAATGCTCGCGACCCCGCCGAGAATTTGCCCATCGTTGGCCTCGGCCCCGCCGCTCACCGGCAGATTCACGAGCGACGAGAGCGAATCCACGCTGTACTGCGGCGTCTGCAGCACGATCGAATACTCCACGCCATTGGCCGCGTTGAGCCAGTAGGTCGGGGCGATCTGGCTCGAACCCGCCATGTGCACCACGAGGCTGTTGGTCACATCGCGTTCGGTGAGGCCCTGAAGCGATGCGCGGTCCCGATCGACGTCGATATTGAACTGCGGATTGGCCTGCGACTGCTCGATGCGCGCATCGACGACGCCGGGCACGTGGCGGATCTGACGCAGTAACGAGTTCGCGTAGGCGAAGTCGGCCGGCAGATTGTTGCCGCGAATCTGCAGGTCGATCGGTGCGGGCGAACCGAAGTTCAGGATCTGGCTCACGATGTCCGCGGGCGGGAACGAGAACGTCACGCCGGGGAACGCGCGCGGCAGCGATTCGCGCAGCTTGCGCACATAAGCGGCCGTCGGCCCATGGCCTTCTTTCAGCGAGATCTGGATGTCGCCGTCCTGCGGGCCGATCGTGCCCGTGTTGTTGTAGGCCGTATTGATGGAGCTGGTGGAAAGTCCAATGTTGTCCACCACGGTGCCGAGTTCGGAGGGCGGAATCGTCGCGCGCACCTGCGCTTGCACCTCGGCGAAGATCTCGGCGGTTCGCTCCACACGCGTACCCACGGGCGCACGCACGTGCAGCAGGATCTGGCCCGCATCGACGTCAGGGAAAAAGTTGCGCCCGAGCAGCGGCATCAACGCGAACGACACCACGACGAATGCAAAGAAGCCAATCACGAACGTGCGGCGACGTTCCAGCACCCGTTCGAGCATCGCGGCATAGTTCGCACGCACGCGTTCGAAGCGCTGCTCGAATCCACGATGAAAGCGCGCCCACACGCCGGCAGACTCGTGATGTCCTTGCTCATTCGCATGGGACTTCAGCAGGTACTTCGCCATCGTCGGCACGAGCGTGCGCGAGAGAATGAACGAGGAAATCATCGCGAAGATCACCGACTCGGCCATCGGCACGAACAGGAACCTCGCCACGCCATTCAGGAAGAACATCGGCACGAACACGATGCAGATGCAAAGCAGCGAGACGAACGCGGGTGTCACGATTTGTGCCGCGCCGTCGAGAATCGCGCTTTCGACGTCCTTGCCTTGCTCCAGGTGCCAGTTGATGTTCTCGATGGTCACGGTGGCGTCGTCCACGAGAATCCCCACCGCTAACGCGAGCCCGCCGAGCGTCATGATATTGAGCGTTTCGCCGAGCACCGAGAGCACTGAAATCGACCCGAGAATCGCGAGCGGAATCGAGGTCGCGATAATGATCGTCGAGCGCCAGCTACCCAGGAACAGCAGGATCATCACGCTCGTGAGCAAGGCGGCAATCAAGCCCTCGCGCGCCACGCCCTTGATTGCAGACCGCACGAAGATCGACTGGTCGCCAATTGCGTCGATCTGGAGCGCGTCCGGCAAGGAGGCCTTCGCGTCGGCAACCTTCTGACGAATGCCGCCGATGATCGACAATGTGGATGCCGAACCGTTCTTGAACACGGTGAGCAGCACCGAACGCTTGCCTTCCACGTGAACGATATTGGGCTGCGGCGGGCTGCCGTCGGTCACGTCAGCCACATCGTGCATGTGCACCACGGTGCCATTGGCGGACTTGATCGGCAGGTTCGCAATGGCCGCGATCGTCTCCGGCGCGTCGTTCAGCTGCAGCGTGTACTCGTAGTTGCCGATCTTTTCGGTGCCGACCGGCGTCACGAGGTTCTGCGCCGTCAACGCATTGAGCATGTCCTCGGCCGACAAGGAGCGCGCTTCGAGTTCGGACGGCTTGATGTTGATCTGAACCTGGCGGTCCTTGCCGCCGAACGGAAACGGGATCGCAGCGCCGTTCACGGTCGCGAGAATCGGCCGCAACTGGTTCTTGCCGAGGTCCGCCAGATTCTGTTCCGAGAGGCCTTTGCCCGAAAGCGCGAGCTGGATGATCGGAACCGTCGACGCGTTGTAATTGATGATGAACGGCGGCGTCGCCGAGGGCGGCAGCTGCTTCAAAATCTCCTGCGAAATGGCGGTCACCTGCGCATTCGCGGTACCAATGTTGGTGCCAGGCTGAAAGAAGATCTTGACAATGCCGTAGCCGGTAAGCGACGTGCCTTCGATGTGCTGAACGCCGTTCACGGTGGTCGTCAACACCCGCTCATACGGAGCCATCACGCGACCTTCCATCTGGTCGGGCGAAAGCCCCGTGTACTGCCATACCACGCTAATCACAGGGATATTGATCGGAGGAAAAATATCCGTAGGGGTACGAAACGCCGACAAAACGCCGACGATCAGGATAAACACGGCCAGAACGACAAATGTATAAGGCCGTTTCAGCGCGACGCGCACGATGCCAATCATGATAATTCCAGTATTGAAGCTGGCATCGCCCCTAACCGCGGCGGATTCCAGCAAGCAGATTCTCGATGCCTTGAATCAATCTGCGTTTGACGGGATCCGGCCCGCGGACTCGCGAGGCGCACCGATCCAGTGGATAGCGGAAGCCACAATTCCGAGCACAACGCCGAAGGCGACGATGCCCGACCAGCCAAAGCGGCTCATGAGCCAGCCGCTGACCGTCGCACCGACTGCGCCGCCGAAAAACGTGGCCGTCATATAGAGGCTGTTGATTCGGCCTTGTGCTTTCGGATCGACTGAGAAAGCGCGAGTCTGGTTAGAAACGAGACCGGACTGCACGCCGATATCGAGCACGATCACGCCCACGATCAGCAGCGTGAGCGACGTGGCCGCGCCGGAAAGAAGCACGTAGGCGAGCGTCGCGATGACGATGCTCGCGCCGATGACCTTGCGAAAGCCCACGCGGTCGGTGGCATTGCCACCCAGCGATGCGGCGAACGCGCCGGCTGCGCCGATGATGCCGAAGCCGCCCGCCCACGCGCTGCCGAGGTGCCACGGCCCGCTCTTGAGCAGCGCCGCGAGATTGACCCAGAAGGCGTTGAAACAGGCCCACAGCAGCGCCTGGATAATCATCGATTCGCGAATCGGGCGATTGTCGCGAACGAGCGGCCACAGCGAAGCAAGCAGACGTCCATACGAAAGATTCGTGGAGGGCACGCCCTTCGGCAGCAACGCAGCGGCGGCGATAAAGACCGGCACCATGAACGCGGCTTCCACGCCGTACACCGCGCGCCAGCCCCACGCCGCGCCAATTGCGCCCGCGATCGTGCGGCCGACGAGGATGCCGACCATGATGCCGCTCACGACGGTGCCGACGTTACGCCCCCGCTCGCTCGGCAACGACATGACGGCGGCGAAGGGCACGAGCTGCTGTGGCACGCAACTCACGATGCCAAGCGCAAACGAAGCCGCGATCAGTGCCCAGATGCCGGGCGCCACCGCCGCTGTCGCCGCGAAAACGAGTGCGAGCGCGATTTGAGTGAGCACGAGCTTGCGCCGGTCGAAGCGGTCGCCAAGCGGCAGCAGCAACGCGAGACCGGTCGAGAAGCCGAGCAGCGCCGCCGCTGCGACGAGATCCACCGTTGTGATGTTGACCCGCAGGCCCGCTGCGATCAGCGGCAGAATCGGCTGCGTGCAATAGATGTTTGTGATCACTGCTCCTGCGATGATCGCCATCATGACGATCTTGCCGCGCGATGCGACGGCGGGCGTAGCTGCACTTTCTCGGGTGCTGGGTAAGCCGCTCACGACAACCTCCTTATTCGTTGAATTTCTCCGGTCGTTGCAGCGATTTGCCGCGATCCAGATTGAGGTCGAACGTTACGCGCTTGCATTTACGAAGAGAATCCCTCACGATCAAGATTCATCCTTCCACTATTTGATAGGGTCCATGAATCGCCTCGAAGCCATGGCCATCCTCGTTTCGGTCGCTGATGCGGGCAGTCTCTCGGCTGCCGCGCGGCATCTCGACATGCCGCTCGCCACGGTCAGCCGCAAGGTTGGGGAACTGGAAGCACACCTGAAGACGCGTCTCTTTCACCGCACGACGCGCAAGCTTTCGTTGACGGAAGCCGGCGCCGCATACGTGGCCGCCTGCCGGCGCATTCTCGAAGACATCGGCGAAGCCGAGCGTGCAGCCACGGGCGAATACGCCGCGCCCAAAGGCGAACTCGTGGTTACCGCGCCCGTTGCGTTTGGCCGCTTGCACGTGGTGCCGGTGGTGGCGGAATTCCTCGCGCAGTATCCGGAGATCGACATCAATCTCCTGCTGACCGATCGTGTCGTTCATCTGATGGATGAACACGCGGACGTCGCGGTCCGCATTGGCGAGTTGCCCGATAGCACGTTGATCGCAACGCGCGTGGGCACGGTGCGCCGCGTCATTTGCGCCAGCCCCGCCTATCTCGCGAAGCACGGCGTGCCGGCCGAACCCGCGGACCTGGCAGGCCATCAATGCATTACCTTCGAGGCGCTCGCGTCGCTGCGGGCGTGGTCTTTCGGCTCCGGCAAGTCGGAGCAGTCCGTGCCCGTTCATTCGCGGCTTGCCGTGAATACGGCGGACGCCGCCATCGAAGCCGCGATCCTCGGCGTGGGTTTGATACGCGTGCTGTCCTACCAGGTTGCACGCGCCGTTCGGGCCAACGAGCTTCGCGTCGTGCTCGACACATTTGAAGCCGCGCCGCTGCCCGTCAATCTCGTGCATGCGGGGCAAGCACCCCTGCCGCTGAAGCTGCGCGCGTTCCTCGACTTCGCATCGCCGCGCCTGCGCGAGCGCACTGCGGGCGAACTCGTCAACGCCGAGAGCGCATGACGGCCTGAGCCGCGCGCGCAAAGGCGCTGCGCGCTCGCGCCGGAAGAGAATCCGCTAACATCGGGAATCTCCCTTCCAGTGATCGAGAAGACCATGGACCGTCTCGAAGGGATGTCCATCCTGGTCGCAGTCGTCGATGCAGGCAGTTTGTCAGCCGCGGCCCGGCAACTCGGCCAGCCGCTGGCGACAGTCAGCCGCAAGGTCGGCGATCTCGAAGCGCACCTGAAGACCCGCCTGCTCCATCGCACCACACGGCACCTCTCGCTCACCGAGGCCGGCGAGGCTTATGTCGCGTCGTGCCGGCGCATTCTCGAGGACATCGGCGAAATCGAACGCGCCGTGACCGGCGAATACGCGGCGCCGAAGGGCTCGCTCGTGGCCACGGCGCCCGTGGTCTTCGGGCGGCTGCATGTGGTCCCTGTGATGGCGGCCTTTCTCGCGCAATATCCAGAGATCGACGCCCGCCTCGTGCTGACCGATCGCAACGTCAATTTTCTCGAAGACCACGTGGACGTTGCGGTACGCATCGGCCAGCTGCCGGACAGCAGTCTCGTGGCGATACGCCTCGGCGAAACGCGCCCTGTGGTGTGCGCGAGCCCCGCGTATCTCGCCGAGCGCGGCACGCCGCAAAACCCGGCTGATCTCGCCGATCATGCGTGCATCGGTTTCGAGGGAATCAATGCGTCGCGCACGTGGACGTTTGCCGGCGAAAAGTCGGAGCAGAACGTGCCGATCCACGCGCGGCTCGTGACAAACACGGCGGAATCGGCCATCGATGCCGCGACGCTCGGGACCGGTTTGACGCGGGTTCTCTCTTATCAGGTCGCGAACGCCGTGCAGGAAGGCCGCTTGCAGCTCGTTCTGGAAACTTTCGGGCTGGCGCCCATGCCGATCCATCTCGTCCATGCCGGCCAAACGCCGCTGCCGCTCAAGCTGCGCGCGTTTCTCGACTTCATGTCGCCGCGCCTCAAGGCGCGCATGTCCGCTGTTTGAATTCCCCGCGTTATTGAGCGCGAGTATCAACTGTTGTTCATCGCCGGTGGTTTTTATCAGCGCCGTTCGTGCGTAACCTTGGTTCGCAAATGGGAAAGCGCAAGGCGAAACGCAATGGATATGTCAGCAATCACCGCAATGAAGGCTTCCGCGCCCGCCGAGCATGCGCTTTCAGCGCAGCCCGCGTGGCGCCGCGTGTTTCGCGAGGACGCGCTCACGGTCGGACTGATCCTGCCGCTCGAAACGCATCCGGACTCGCCGGTTCCGACCATGCGCGATCACATCGCCATGGCTCAGCGCGCCGAAGCAATGGGCGTGGCCGCGCTGTGGATGCGCGACATTCCGTTCTACGATCCTGCGTATGGCGATGCGGGCCAGATCTTCGAGCCGCTGGTGTATATCGCCAGCCTCGCGGCAGTGACGAAGGAAATCGCGCTCGGCACGACAGGCATCGTCTTGCCGATGCGCGAACCGCTTTTGCTGGCCAAGCAGGTGAATTCACTCGACCAGTTGACGAATGGAAGGCTTCTGTTAGGGATGTCCTCGGGAGACAGACCTTCCGAGTATCCCGTTTTCGGCATCGACTTCGATACGCGTGGCGAGCGGTTTCGCGACGCGTTCGAGACCTATCGAACAGTGAGCGAGCAGCCCTTTCCCGTGTTTTCCTCGCCACGCTTCGGTAAATCGGGCGGCACGCTCGACATGTTGCCCAAGCCGCCTTACGGACGCACCCCGGCCATTGCCGTCGGCCGGGCACAGCAGAGCCTCGAATGGATCGCGGCACATATGGACGGCTACCTCGGCTTCGTGCCCGGCCCCGCCGCGCTCGACGCATTCGTGCGCAGCTGGCAGGATCAGGTCGCCCGGTCGATGGGCCGCGATGCCTTCAAACCGGTTGCCTTTGGCGGGTACCTCTATCTGCATCCGCGGCCCGATTACCCGTTCCGCGCCATCAAGGGCGGCTTCGCTATCGGCAGCCGTTCGCTCAGGCATTTTCTCGAAGCGGCACGCGAAGCGGGCGTAAGCCACGTCGCGCTGAATCCGAAAGTTACGCCGCGCCCGTATGCCGACGTACTCGACGAGTTGCACAGCGAAGTGCTGCCGTACTTTATCCCGGAGGTGTTTCATGCAACACGCGAACATAAGTGAAGCGCTCAATGCGCACTGGCAGGCGTCGGCGGCCGGCGACCTCGAAGCCGAACACGACATCTACGCCGACGGCGCCATCTGCGACTACCCTCAATCCGGCGAACGCATTCTCGGGCGCAGGAATTTGCAGGCCCTGCGCGGCCATCATCCCGGCAAGCCGTCCGGTTTCGAAGTCAGACGAATGCAGGGCGAAGGCAATCTGTGGGTGACCGAATACATCATCGCTTACCAGGGGCGATCCGCTTTCACCGTGAGCATCATGGAATTCCATGACGGCAAGGTCGTTCACGAGACCCAATATTTTTCGGATCCCTTTGAAGCGCCCGCCTGGCGCAGCCAATGGGTTCAGAAGATCACGGCCAGCTAACGTTCGCTTCGAAAAATCGATTACGCAAATTGCAAAGCGAGATAGCCGGCCATGACCGCGCCGGCCATCTTCAAGCGCGCGCGGCGTTTTCACGCCGCGCCCGACTTACTTCGAAGCGGGCATGGCGAACTCCGCGCCCTTGTCGATGCTGCCGGGCCAGCGCTGCGTCACGCTCTTGTAGCGCGTGTAGAAGCGCACGGCTTCCTCGCCGTAGGCGTGATGATCGCCGAACAGCGAGCGCTTCCAGCCCCCGAACGAATGCCACGCCGACGGCACCGGACTCGGCACGTTGATGCCCACCATGCCGATCTGAATCTGCCGCGTAAACGTGCGTGCCGCGGCGCCATCGGCCGTGAACAGCGTGACGCAATTGCCGAGTTCGTGTGCGTTGACAAGCTCGATAGCACTGGCCAGATCCGGCACGCGAACCACCGAAAGCACCGGCCCGAAAATCTCTTCGCGATAGATCTTCATATCCGGCTTCACGTCGTCGAAAAGCGAGCCGCCCAGGAAGAAGCCCTCTTCGTGTCCCGCCACGGTATGGCCGCGCCCGTCCACGACGAGCTTCGCGCCAGCCTCGACGCCCGCATCGATGTAACCCAGCACCTTGGTGCGATGCGCGGCGCTGATGAGCGGCCCCATGTCCAGATCGGGCTCCATGCCCGCGCCGATGCGCAGCGCGCGCACGCGCGGCGCGAGACGCTCGATCAGTTCGTCGCCGATGCTGCCTATCGCCACCGCGACCGAGGTCGCCATGCAGCGCTCGCCCGCCGAGCCGTATGCGGAGTTGATCAGCGCATCGACGGCCTGATCGAGATTCGCGTCTGGCATGACGACGAGATGATTCTTTGCACTGCCCAGCGCCTGCACGCGCTTGCCGCGTTTGGCGCCCTCTGCGTAGATATATTCGGCCACCGGCGTGGAGGCGACGACGGACATCGCGGCCACATCGGGATGCTGGATCAGCGCGTCGACGGTGCCCTTGTCGCCGTTCACCACGTTGAACACGCCTTTGGGGAAGCCCGCCTCGATGAAGAGTTCCGCCAGCCGGATCGACGACGACGGCGTGCGCTCCGAGGGCTTGAGGATGAACGTGTTGCCGGTCGCGGCGGCCATGACGAACATCCAGCACGGCACCACCACCGGGAAATTGAACGGGGTGACGCCCGCAATCACGCCTACGGGCTGACGCAAATTCCAGCTGTCGACGCCGCTGCTGCTTTGATCGGTGAAACCGGTCTTGAGCAGGTTCGGAATGCCGCACGCGAATTCGACGATTTCGATGCCGCGCATGACTTCGCCCCTCGCGTCCGAAAACAGCTTGCCGTGGTCGCGCGTAATGAGTTCGGCGATTTCGTCGAGATGCGCCTCTAGCAGTTCCTTGAACTTGAACATCAGGCGCGCACGCTTGAGCGGCGGGGTTTCGCTCCACGCCGCAAACGCGCTTTTGGCGGCCGCGACGGCGGCGGCAACCTCACTGGTATTCGCAACCGGCACGCGCGCCGAAATGCGGCCCTGCGCGGGATCGTAGACGTCGTTGAATCGCCCGCTCACGCCAGCGGTGTATTGACCGTCGATGAAATGTTTCAGTTGGCGCACCGCGCCCTGGTTTGCTTCGCTCATACGACCTTCCTTTAGGGAATCTGGGCACTGCGCGCGGACCGAAGAGAGTCCGCATCGCAGCGCGCGTCAAGTCGAGTGGCCGGGCATCTCCATGACTCCCCGCCAGGACCGGCAGTCATTGACCGCCGACGAGAACAGTCTACGTTTTACGGCTCCCGGCCGAGGGACTAGCTGCGACGGTTTGGGGACATTCCCGGCGCGTTTCCGGCCATCGCGACAAGGCGGAAATCGCGGCGATCCGAAGGGTCGAATGGTTTCGCGAGGCGGCGCTAAATGCGCGCTGGGGGCGAAGCGTTACCTTGTGCAGGAAGCGTGAAATGGAAGCTGACGCCAACGGGGGCGTTCGGCGTCACCCACAGGCACCCGCCGTGGCTTTGCACGATCGAGCGGCAGATGGGCAGCCCCATGCCGAGACCGTCGGGCTTGGTGGTAAAGAACGCCTCGAATACGCCCTCGAGGTTGCCGGCGGCGAGTCCCGGCCCGGAATCCTGCACGGTGATGCAAAGTTCGTTATCGTCATTCCTGCCGGTTCGGATCACTAACGTGCGCTCGCCGGCTTTCACTTCGCTCATCGCCTCGAGGGCGTTGATCATCAGATTGAGCATGACCTGCTGCAATTGCACCCGGTCGCCCTGCACGCGCGGCAAGCCCTCGGCGAGTTGCACCGTGAGTTCGACCCCGCACTTGCTGGCTTCGCCGCGCACGAGCGCGATCAGTTCCCGAATCATGTCGTTGACGTCGAGCCCATCGGTGCGCAGCGGCTCTTTCTTGAAGTAGGCGCGGGTCCTGTCGACGATGCCGTTGGCGCGGTCGCTATCCGCGACGATGCGGGTCAGCGCGAGACGCACTTCGTCGAAATTCGGCGGGCGCGCCGCGAGCCAGCGCAAGGCTGCACTCGCGTACGCCGCGATGGCGGTGATCGGCTGCTTCACTTCATGCGCGATCGACGCCGACAACTGCCCCATGGTCGCCACGCGGTTCGAATGCGCCAGCACCGTCTGGAGTTCGCGGTAGCGTCGTTCGCTGTCTTGCACTTCCTGTTGCGCGCGCTTCTGGTCGGTCAGGTCGAGTATGAACGCGACGCCCTGCCCCTCGCGGTCGCCAAACGCCGCCGCGCCGACCATGACGGACACGCGGCTGCCGTCCTTGCGTATATATTCCTTCTCGATCGGTTTGGCGCTACCCGTGGCCTGCAATTCGGCCTTCACCTGTTCGTCGCGCTCATGCCATTCCGGCGGCGTCAGGTCGGGCCAGCGAATCTGCCCGGAGCGCAGGTCTGCGGCCGTGTAGCCCACGATGCGCAGAAACGCATCGTTGGCTTCGACGACATTGCCTTCGAAGTCCCAGATGTGGATGCCAATGATATTGGAGTCCACGAGGCGCCGCACCTTTGCTTCGCGTTCCTGAAGATCCGCATACAGGTGGGTATTCTCCAGGGAAATGGCGGCCTGGGACGCGAGCAAATCGAGCAGTGCGGAGCGGCGTGCGGTGAACACGTGCGAGGTCTCGGTGTTCTCCAGATACAGCAGCCCACTGAGTTCGCCCTGCCTGACGAGCGGCAGACAGAACACGGAGCGCGTGGCGCCGCTCGCCAGATACCCGTCTTCGGGAAAGAGACCGGACGTCACGGCATCGTCGATGATGACGCGCTTGCCCGTGTGCATGACGTAGCGCAGTAGCGCGGCTGGGGTGGCCGAGCCGCTGCCTGGTAATCGCCTCACCTCGATCCCGTTGCCGTCGATACGCGCCTCCGCCTCGATGCGGTAGCCGTCCGGCTGCTCGGGCACGATCAGCAGCCCACGGTCGGCGCCTGCGGTTTGCAGCGCGATCGTCATCAGGCGTTCGACCAGCCGCTTCAGTTCGATCTCGCTGGAGAGCGCGTGAGAAGCCTTGAGCAGTGTTGCTGCGTCGAACTCGCGCCAGTCGAAGCTGTGCGTCGACGTCAGCGTGCTCCCTTCCAGGTCGGCGAGGCGCGGGAATTCGCTGTCGAGCTGCATGATCTTGCTTTGCGCGCCCCACGCGTCGAAGCACCGGCGCGCATTGCGCAAATGACCTTCGTGAAGAGGAGTGAGATATTCCCAAGGGTTCCGGCGAGATATTTGCCGGACTAGCCTGAACAAAGTTGGACTTTCCCGGACGGACTTTGCAAACCGATTGCATGGGTTGAAAACGCAATATCTCTCAATTGGACAAGGCCCGCACGGGCCGCGTCAGGCCGAAGGCGAAGCTCGCGAGGAGACAGTGGGTAACGGTGGCACCGCGTAGCGGTTGTCCCCGCCCTTGCGGTGGGGGCAACACCGTTATCCATTGGCGGACGCGGGAATACCGCTCGTCGACGAGCACAGCGATCAGGGCCGTAGATAGTCCATTAAGTTCTCAATGACCGCCCGTTCCGCCGGCTCAGTGAGCCGTAGATCACTACCTGTGCCTCGCAACGGTAAGAACCGCCGCGCCGGGATGTCTCCCCAAGGCAAAGGATGGTTACGCCGGTCTCGGCCGAATTGGCCTTGCTTGGCCCCGTAAAACATCGTGGCGGCATATTCGACACTGGTGGTCACCCGCGCGTCGCGCGAACTATGAGCCGGGGTAAGGCTACGCACCAGGTTGTTTGTGTTGACAAGAATCTGCATCAAGCCGCTACGAGCCGCAGTGTAGCTCTTCAGTTCCTTGCCGTTCTTTCCGTATTGGCGACCGCTCCTGGTATTTCCTAGCGCCCGGCGGTGCTTCGTCACCTCACTCAGCGGCTGCCACTCTTCATCGAGGCCAACCCCCTTTCCCTGGGCCGCGAAGATACGCTCGGATTCCCGCAGGAGCGTCATCGATACCGACCGCATGGCCGGCTCGGCGTTGCTGCCCCGGTCTGCGAGCTGCTGGAGCACCTGGCGAAGACGGTCGCCGCCGATAAATTGGACGTCTGCGCTCATGCCGCCATCCTCGGGTAGTTCGCTGCAGCGTTGTAATCCCATCCTGGATCAGGCCGGAACGGGCGTGGCATGTCGGGCAACCGGATTTGTCGTACGGTCATGGGCTGGCCGTTCGGCAGGAGACGCGGTTGGCCGCGTCGATCGATGACGGTCACTTCCTCAATGTGGCCCGCCGCGCTCTCGACAGTGAGTCCATCCCGCTCGACGTCGCGGTAACTGAGCGGAATTGCACGGCATCGGCAACCCCAGCCGCACGGCGGAAAGACGACGCCCCAGGCGACGTCGTCGTACCGGAAGACCCGGCCGTGCATCGCGGCATGTGCCGGCCGCGTGCGGCTGTCCATGACGGCCGTGTATTGCCAGAACGGGTGGGAATCGGCGGCGGCCATCATGGCCCGAAAGCGCCCGGCCATATAGGCCGTCTGGAGATTCTGCTCGTAGATCAGACGAAGCCGTGCCGGCGTGCCATATTCCACCGGCCGCGTGGTCCCCGGATACATCTTCGTGATTTCGCCGGTCTCCGGGTCAATCGCCTTTCCCCACCACCCCTTGGCGCGCAGCACCGGCTCGACGTCCTTCCTGAACTCCTCATACGGCTGGCCGTCTTCAAGCGCTTTAACAAGCGCGTCTCGAATGTCCCCTGCAACATCGAAGCCGGCCGATTGCGCGACCGTGAACGCTCGCGAATGCGCTTCCCGCCACAGGTCCGTCCAGCCGTCGCTGACCACAACGCCCTTGGACTTCAGGTACTCGATAGCCTGCTCGGGCGGCATCTTGAATGCCGCGTAGATCGTTGGGGCGTCGACCGGCCCCCTGTTATTCACCGCCACGGTCAATCTCCTGGCGGACCGCTTCGGTACCGAGCAGGTCGACGACGAACATCGCGCGTGCAATGGCCTCGACCAGGACAGTATCGTCGACCTTCAGGTGATCAGCCGACAGTGCCGCGAGTGCTTCACTGAAGTCGCCAGCATCGGCCACGGCCTTGAGTGCTGCTCTCGCGAGGTCGCGGCCCTGTTGCGGCAGTTCCTTCATGAGCATCGCGAGCGCCTTGTCGATTTCGACCTGCTGCGGGTCGATGGCTTCTAGCGGATCCGCTGCGGTGGCTACCGGCGGCGTAGCTGATGCGGCGGCGATGCTTTTCGCGTCGCGCAGCGGCTTCACGTCCGCTACAGCGATCTGCAGCACATCTTCGTCGTCGGTCGGCACCGGAATGTGCAGCTTTTCATGCAGCCACGCACGGCCGATTCGCATGTCGCTTGCCACCAGCTTGGGAACCGCGTCGGCATAAATTTTGATGTCCTCGGGTTCGGTGTTGTCGAACACGAGGCGGGGACAACGGCGAACATCAGCAAACCCCTTGTTCAGTGCAAGGATCGGATAGATCAACTGTTGCGTGATGGTTGAAGCCAGCACCTTGCAGTCCGCGTCACGGATGTCCGCGCGCACCTCGCCGTGCAGCTTCGCATTGCCGCTACCCAGGCCGCTCGCGTGCGCTTCGGCGCTCATCGTCTGGCCCAGGATCGCCTTGCTCTCTGCGCGGTCGCAATAGTTGATCATCGCGAGAAACGGGGAA
This sequence comes from Paraburkholderia sp. BR14312, assembly GCF_040948675.1. NCBI lineage: Bacteria > Pseudomonadati > Pseudomonadota > Betaproteobacteria > Burkholderiales > Burkholderiaceae > Paraburkholderia > Paraburkholderia sp. BR14312. The sequence continues at coordinate 273,170 of NZ_JBFPKI010000006.1, read as the reverse complement.
TCGGTACCCTTTGCCGCTTCCTCGAATTCGATCGCCATCGTCTGCGGGACGATGCCGGCCGCGTTGTGCCCCATGCTCAGAATTGCACGCATCAACGCCCCCTTTTCCTGCTCGGTAGCATTCTTGGGGTATTTGCCGACGCGCATCGGGAGACCATAGATGTCCAGGAATTCGGCGAGGTCCCCCAGCGCGTAGTTCTTGAACAGGTATGGCCAGACCAGCACGCGCATGAGACCCTGCCGCGCCGTGTAGCCCGACATGGACTTGTGGCGATGCAGAATCCAGCCAAACGGCAGGAGCGGCGCGCCATCGGGCGTGCCGTCGCGCAGGTTGATCTGCATGCGGGTTTCATGGTCGAGCTGGAACCAGTACTGCGGGCGCCAGTGGTGCTTTTCGAGCACCCAGGTGCTGCCGAGCCGCGCCCATTGCAATTCAAGCGCAGAAAAGCCGTTCAGGATCGCATCAAGGCAATCGAACAGGAGGTCCTCGAACTCGGCCGTATCCAGTAGCTGTTCCCCGACGAATGCTGCGAGCTTCTTTTCTTCGGCGCTGGCATTGCGGGGCGGCTGCACGGTCCAGTTCAGCTTGACGACGGCACGGATGCGCTTGACGAGCTCGGCATGCAGGTGCGCATCGCGTTCCTGCATGTCGCGCGCAAGCTCGTGCTGACGGATCAGGAACCCGAATTCGGCCTGCTGCAGGATGTCGTTAAGACGCCGGGGTGTGAGGCCGCGTGCCGGGTGCTCCGCAACCTGGTGCGTGAGCCAGGGAATGCGATCGCTCTGCTGCTCGTCGAGCACCATCTTTTCGAACGGCCGGCCGTACTGGTCGACGATCTTGCCCATTACCAATCTCCACGCCCCGCATGCTGGGGCAAATCATCACGTTGGTCGTCGCGCATGAAGTCGCGCCCGGTTTGATCGCGCGCCCGCCTGGGCACCTCGATGCACTCCATTGACCCACCGTCCTGTTCGCTGGCGTACCAGGCTAGCGCGAACGCGATCGCCGCATCGCCGTGGCGTTGCTGCCCGGTAGCTGACTTTGTGCGCGCGTTCTCTGCGAGCTTTGGAATGCCCTTGTTCATCACGATCATGCGCAGATCGCTTTTCACGTCGGCATCCTTCGGCAACTGGTCGAGTGTGCCGTCTTCGAGCGCGGCCTTGAACCTGGGCATGTTCTCCAGATACCAGGTGTTCGTGAGCATCACCTGGGCAATGCTGGCCGCGCCGTACTTCTGCATCGCGACCTCGGCGAGGTACTGGCCGTTGCCGCGTGCGTCGAGCGCTCCGAAGGAAAAGCGCGGCAAGCGGTCGACCACCCAGAAGAGAATCTGCTCCTGCTGCTTGAACGGCACATTGCCCAGTTCAATGATGAACGGGCAGACGCGCTGAAGCGCCTGCAGCTCCAGCAGTGGTGCGAACACAGACAGGTCGCCAGTGCGGCCGAAGTCATGCCCGAAACTGCTGCTTACCGCTTGAGGCAGTTTTTCGAGGACCGGCGCCACGTCGGCCTCAAGCCAGTCGAGTGCGGCCTTCTCACGCACGTCGTCGCCGAGCTGCTCGAAGCCTTCCTTGCATGTAAAGCGCAGGATGGGTGTCCCGGCCGACATGCGCGACTCGATCAGTGCGCTGGACAGATAGGCGCCTCCGCTGCTCGCCGGAATGCAGTCCAGTTCTTCGGCGTCGTTTGGCCGGTAGAGCGTGCGGATTTCGTTGCACCACTTTGCTTCGGCTTCAGTGGACCACGGCTTGTCGGTGGCGAGGAACACCCGTTTGCACAGACCTTCCTTCACCGCGTCGTCAAACGTGATGCGATGAAGGCTATAGGGCTTGCGTCCTTCGCGAACTTCCTGCACCAGTTCGTTAAAGGGATTGTCGACGCCGTTATGCGTCGAGATGACGGATACCGAACCGCCCCAGATCAGCAATGCGAGCGCAGCCTTCAGCAGTTCGGCAAGGTTGTCGTGGAAAGCCGCCTCGTCGATGATGACGCGACCCTGCTTGCCGCGAAGGTTGGCCGGGCGCGACGACAGTGCGGTCACGCGGGCGCCGCTGGCGAACTGGATACGAAACGCAAGGATGTCGCGGTCTTCGTCTTCGATCGCGATTTCTTCCATTGCCTCGGCGGCAAGCTGGAAGTTTTTGGCCCATTCCGCGCAGTCGCGGATAAATTCGAGAGCCATGTCCTTGTTGTAGCCGATGTACCAGGTGTCCTGGCCACCCTTGCGTGACGCTTCGAGCGCACTGTCTCCAGCCTCCGACCAGGACAGGCCCACGCGGCGGGATTTTTCGCACACGCGCACGCGCGAGGTATCCGCGCACCAGCGCTGCTGATATGGCAGCAGGACGTCCATGTCAGGCCGCCTTGCCGAGTATGCGCGTCTTGATCAGGTCGACCGCATCATCGGTCAGGCCCATGCTGCGCGCGGTTTCTCCAGCTTCCTTCGCAGCCTCTTCGAGCGCCTGCCGGCGTGCCTCGGTTTGCCAGCGCTTTTGCATCACCGATGCCTTGCCGAGTTCGGCCACCGCGCGTGCTAGCTTCGACAGATCGACCTTCTTCGGATCGACCTCGATGTCCATCAAGATACCGAACATCTTTTCCTGGACGAGCCGGGTCAACGCGTCGTTCACGGCGCCTTCGTCATCGGGCGACGCCTCGACCACTGCGCGTGCCTGCTCGGACACTAGACGGACGGCCTTCAATCGCTCATCAAAGGATTTGCCGTATTGATGCACGCCAGTCTTGCTGACCTGCATGTCGTACGGCCTCAACGCTTCATTGAGCTGCGCGGCAATACCTTCGTAATCGGAGAAATTGCTCTTGACCAGCAGCTCGTCGAGCCATGACTTGACCTCGGGGGGAAGCCGGTCGATTTTTGAACGTGGGGGCATGTCACTCCCCCGGCCGCAACGGACGCACACCCGGCACCGTTGCACGGCCGGTCGCGACGTCGCCGCCGCGTGCGGTCAGCAACACGGCGTTGTCGCGCAGGTTGACGAGCCCCATTTCGCCGAGCCAGGCAACATCGGCGTCAACGCGGTCCGTCGACACCGAATGTCCGCCCGCATCCAGAAAGGTCTTGATCAGGCCACGGTTGGCGCCAAAGCCGTCTGTTTCAGAGAGCGCCCGGAGAATCATGAGGCGGCGGTCGGCGTCGACCAGTTGTGCGAAGCTCATTTCGATGATGTACCGGAAAGAAGGTGTTGCTGGATGAGCATCAGGGTGCGGTGCATGCCCCGGACCTCGCCAGTCAGCGTATGAACGCCTTGCCCCATTTCGTTGATACGCGTATGCACCGAGCCAAGGTCTTCATGCGTGGGGACGTGCAGGATCGCTTCCTCCACGCGTGCGACGCGCTCGCCGTGATTGTCCAGGCGGTTATCGACGCTGGCCTCAAGGGTGGAAATCCGGTCATTCGTGACCTTGTCCTTGTTGCTCAGATAGACGTAAATGCCGACGGCTGCCGTGGCGAGTGCGTCGCACACCTGGAACGCAAGGCTGAAATACTCAATGTTCATCGGCAGTAGTGCCCGTTACGGTGAGGTTTTACGGGACGCGCGAGGACAGTTCCGATCGAGCGCGAGATCGAGCGCGAGAATCTGCTGCTTCGTTTCGATCGTGTCGGCGGGGCTGGCAGAAATTGGCTTGACCCATTCACACGCTGTGTCGATCACGCGGGTCGGAACTACCGGCTGCTTCGGTACCGGGCCCTGCGTCGCGCAGGCGGCAAGCGCCAGCGTGAGTGTGAGAACGATGGTTCGCATGACCGTTACTCCTTGCGCAAGGCGCCCAGATCTTCTAGCCGTGCGTCGAGGTCCGAAGGTGGCGTAGTGCTTGCGGCCTGTTCGGCTTGTGACGCGTTGACGACGGCCGTCTCACCCGCACGCGCAGCGGCGGCATCGGCCTGCGCCTGCGCATTGCCTTCGTCGGCCACCTGCTGCTGTGCCTGTGCAACGACGGCGTTGGCCTGTGCAACTTTGGTCTGAGCCGATTTCGTCTGGACGAAGCCAACCAGCACGCCGGCACCAATGCCACACGCGCCGACAATCGCCGGCCAGAACTTCGCGAATAATGAAACGAAGATGGTGAGCATGTGCGGCCTCCTTAAGCGTCAAGCGCGCTGAGGTTGTGGGCGGCGATCACCGACTTGAGCTTTGCGGCGTAGAGCGGGTCGGTGGCATAGCCGCATGCCGCGATCGCGGTTGCGAATGCCGGTCCCGACGTGCATGCAAATGCCGGCCGGTAACGCGGGTTCGTGGCGAGAAACGTACCGTGATCCTCGATGCTTCCCTGCCAGTCGCTATAGGCGCGGAACTCCGCATGAATCGCGATCGTCTTGTAGTCCTCGACTTCATGCGTCAGCTGGACCGTGAATGGGCCGTGCCACGACGCGTCCGCCTTGATGCCGAACAGGTTCATGCCCGGCGCGTGCACACCCCAGCTTGACTCGAGCGCTGCCTGGGCGACCGTGACACTGGCCGGTACGTGGGTGCGACGCGCGCATGCCTGTGCGGCTGGCGCAATCGCGGCGATGAACTCGGCAGGCGTCATCGGGCGCGCCGCTGCGGGCGCCGATACCGGCTGCGCAACAGTGGTCGCGGGTTGCGCAGCCGCGCCTTCGACAGGCGTATTCGCCGGGGCGACGTCCGCCGTGCTCTGCACAGCAGGGGCCGGGCCGACTGGCACGATGTCTCCGCCGACGTTGAGCGGGGGAGCGGGACGGAAGAGGCGCGTGATGGCCGCGAAAAAGTCACTGAGCGGCATCTTGCTGCCCCCCGTCGACGGTCACGATGCGGGCAACGAGAACGAGTACAAAACCGCCCGTCGCGATGACGCGGCCCCAGCCCTGGGGGAGCTGCGTTTTCAGGTCATCGGGCAACTGCGACCATGCCGCGAGAACTGACGGACCGATACCGATCAGCGCGGCCATCAATGCGGACAGGCGCACGCTTGCGAAGCGATGCGCCTGCCGCCATTCGTCGATCAACTTCAGTTTCATGGGTGCATCCGGGTCAGGGTAGAGACGCTGTCATATTGGCGTCTACCTGGGGGCCGGGGCTTCTAAAGCGTTTGAGTAACGCCGCGCGCCCCGCCCGGATGCGAAAGGAAGGTTAGAACAGGTCTTGCTGCCGCGTGGAGCGGTCGAAGGCGATTGCGTCGCGAATGATATTGCGGACCTGCATTTCCGTCAGCCCGGTTTCACGCGCAAGCTGGGTGTAGTTGTCGCCCTTGAATCTGGCAAAGATACCGGCGTTGCGCAGCGAGATTTCATAACTGTGGCCGCGCGGAATATAAAGGTGCATGCCTGATATCTGCTTGCGCACGGACTCGGCGGTACTGAATGCCAGTTCCCCGGCCTTCTGCTTGTCCAGACCATGCTCGATGAGCTTCTGATAGATCACCTGGCCAATGTGCTCCAGCAGCTCGGGATACTGTGGCGGAAAAGAAAACCTCTCTGGCTGGTTCATGGCGTCGCTCCCTGTTGAACACGTGCAATCCATTTCTTGAGCGCTTCGATGACATGGCTCGCCTGCATCGTTGAGAGCCACTGCAGCGCGGCGATGCCCGTCTGGCGCTTGACATAGCTGGCCAGCGCCGCGTCTGACGGATTTCGGACGGCGCCAAGCTCGTGGAGTTGACGCCAGAGCATTCGAAGCTTGTCGCTCTGGGCGTCATCGGGCACCCGGCCGGAGCGGGTCTTGTCGTCCCCACCATTGCGCGTGGGCCTGAACCCGCAACGCTTCAGATGTGACAGCACCGCGTCTGCGCCGGCCTTGTTCAGGTCCCTGGCCGACTCAGCGCCACCGACTGAGCGGAGCATGGTCCGGTACGTGTCGTCGTCCATCGCGAGCTGCTTCTTCGCGATGTGGATTTTCGCGAGATCAGACCGTGAAATCATCGCCTGCTCCCGATGGCGCGCCGTAGTTCCTTGCGACACAGAATCGCGAGGAATACAAGACCCGCAACAATGATGAAATCGTCGCTCACGGCTGTTCTCCTGACGACTCGCGCGGGCTGACGCTCTGCATTGCCCTGAAGAACGAACCGATGACGTTCACGCGGATGGTCTGTGAGACGGCCTCGCACGAGACCAGACCGTTGCCGATTTTTGCCATCCGGGCATATCTATCCGCGAACTCCGTCAGCGTACGAACGGCGGCGTCAATATCGTCGTCCCGTTGCGGTATTGGCCGCCCATTCCAGATATCGACAACGCGCTGCACCGCCTCCGCTTCGCTTGCCGAGCCGTGCTGTTCCGTGACAGAAAGATCGCATTCGTCGCAATCTATGCTGCCAACGTAGGTCACCGTATCGATCTGCTGAACCTCGGGCTGTTGGGCGGTACCGTCGCAGCATGGACAGCGCTTTAATTCGTAATTACGGTGGTCGCTCATAACATTCGTCCCTCGGGTTCCTCTTCAAGATCGGCAATCCAGCCCTGCAATGTCTGCAGTTGCTCTGCCGTTTCGATGTCCACATGTTCGTGCCCGATGACCGGACGCAACAGCGCACACATGAGTTCGATGCCTGCGATCGCTTGCGCGACGTCGGCGGCTATGCCGACTCGTTCGACGTACACGCGGTCAAGCGCGGCAATCAGTTCGTTACAACGCAGCACGGTCATGCGAGCCTGACCGGGGATACCAATCTTCTCCCGAATGCGTTTCGACAGTGGATCGAGATTCATGCGTACGCTCCGGTCGCTCAGATCGCAGCAAGGTCGAGACTGATTGCGCGGTACTCCTCCGTCGCTTCATCGCGTTCATAGAGGCGCACATACGGCTTGCTGCCCGTCACTCGAATGCTGTCGACGATCGCGCGCATCGCCGTGGTCCAGGTGGGGTCGTCGATCGCAAGGCGACGCAGGCCGAGAATGCGACCGGTGTTCACGTTGCCCTCCTTGTCGACCTGGAACGCCTCGTTGATGAGTGCCTTGATCTTGTCGTTGCTGCCCTCGGTCCATTCGCGGATGCACTCATCGATCAGTTCCTTCGCGGCCTGCAGGCGCTCGTCGAACTGGATGCGCTCGGCGATCTGGCGAACGATCTTGTAACGGCCGTCGAACGTGATCAGTGAAATATTGCCCTTCGTGCCGCCGACCTTGACGCCGTATTGCTCGTTGCTTGTCTCAACAAAGGCCGCGATATCGGTGAAGGCACGACGCTTGAACTCAACAAGTTTCGCCTGCAGCTGTTTGGCTTCGGCAATCAGGGACTGGATCGTCTGATCGCGAAGCTGGTCGACAGGCTTGACCATCGATTCGGGAACGAGGTGGCCGCGTGCATCCTTGACGTAGCCGGCCGGAATGGTGATATCGCTCAAGCTGTTCTCCTGAAAATTCATTGGTTGCCGTTACAACGGCAGGTGGTAGCGTGGCGCTGCCGCAAGCGTGACGGACGGACCGGACTGCAACCAGCACACCGTGACACCCTCAAATTCACCACTTACTTCTGTGCCGGCGCCGCTCGCGCTGAACCGACGTGGACCCATCCGATCGAGCAACGGCTTGAGCGAGCGATTCGAGAGGCGCTCAATGCGCAATTGCGGGCCGCTTTCAGCCCACGTGATGCTGCGCACGGAAAACCCCATGCACCGCAGTTCGCGCCATGCGCGGTTCGTGCGAGCCAGGCGGTCAAGGACGGGGGCCGTGAAAACGCGTGGCTCCGGTTCCGCGCGTCGCGTCGGCGTCGCGTCCTCTTTGTCCACCAGCTTCAGGTAGCCATTCATGGGGCCGCTCCTGCTCAGTAGTCGCGATACTCGCGCACGATCTGCGTGTACGCGGCGTCAATGGTGTCGGCGCTGATCTGCTTCGCGCCGATCTTCGCCGCGATATTCATTGCAGCGGCCGCCCAGTTGTCGACAGCAAGCGGGTACAGGTACGACCGTTGGGTCTTCGCGTCCATCAGACGGGCCGTCAGCGCGTCGACCGCGTCAGCACGAAACGCCTGCGCTGCTGCGCCAAGGCGAAACTTCAGGTAGTCCGTCAACTGACGGTCGAGCGGGTCCAGCCGGACCATTTCGCAGCGCTGCCACACCTCGCGGATTTCCATGTCGAACGGCGAGAGACGACGTGCCAGTTCAGGCTGACCGAGCAGAAGAATCGACAGCAACTGCTTCGAGCCCGCCTTGAGTTCATAAAAGTTCTTGAGGTGCTTGAGTGTCGGTATCGGAAGACGGTGTGCCTCTTCGATGACGAGCAGGTGCCGGCGCTTTGGGTTGTCCTTCGTTGCGCGGATGAGCGCATCGCGAATCTGGACGCTACGAGCCTCCAGCGAACGCTTGGGACGCTCGTACGGTGCGACCTCGCGCAGGATTGCCTCGGCGATATGCGCAGCCTTCAGCGTCTTGCCGCGCACGTCGTTTTCCTCCATGCCGATGATCATCGGTTCGATCGTGACAATCTCGCCACGGTCGGCCAGTTCGTCAAGCAGCACATCCTTCAGCGTTGTCTTGCCGGCGCCGGATTCGCCGATAATCGCGAGGAAGCCACCATGCCGCGCCTTCGTCATCATGTGCTCGTAGCCGACGCGCAGCGCTCGGCCCATGAAGACCTCATCACGTGTTTGTGGCGGCATGAAGGGGTCGCGGTTCAGGCGGAAGAAATCGAGCGCTTGCGCGCCGAGGGACACCTTGCGGATTAACATATCGACTCTCTCATTGTGAATGTCGCCTTCGGGCGATTTCGCTGCATGCGGGGCTCCGTTCGCGCTGGGCTCCGCCACCTCACCAAAGGCGTCTGCGGCATCGGCCGCATTCACGCCCATTTCGACCAGCGCGCCCAGAAGGGCGTGCTGTACATCCTGTTTTGAACGGCTTGCGGGATACAGGCCGCGATTCGCCAGCAGGCTGACTGCGGTACGAGACAGGCCGGCATGCCGCGCAAGTACGCTGTATTGAATACCGTAGCCGGCTACGACCTGAGTGAGTTTCAGCATGCCTGCGCCTCCTTTTCAGTGTTGTCGCCTGACCATTGCGCGGCGAGCCGCTCAAGATGGTCCTCGGCAATGCCATCCGGATAACGTTGTGCTATCCACTGGAAATACTCTGGACGCCATGCATCGCCGAGCAATTCCTGCAACTGGATCGCCGCGGCCGTCGTGGTCAATTTCCTCGCCTCGACACGCGTGATGACGACGTCCAACTCGGTGCCGGCACGCGGAACGACGGGCGGTAGCTTCGCTTCGCGTGCGGCCTTCAGCGCATTGAATTCACCGTTGAACGGCCTGTAGCTGCGCCCCTTTCTGACTGCTTCGGTCGCCGTAATCGTGTCCGTCCCCGCCGCACGCTTCATGACCTCCTTGCGGTTCGTCTCGAGCACGGTGTCCGGCATCGCGCGATGTCCGTTCGCGATCTGTACGGCGTTCGATGGGAATCCCCATTCGTCACGCGTGACTTCCGGTAGGGGGAAGTGCGTCTCGCGGCCGTCCGCGTCTTCGATCACGGCCATCGCCGTATCGGCCTGGAACGGATGCCAGTGCACGTGCACAGTGCCGCCGCGCGTAACGCCCGGCACATCGACCACGTTCCACGTACGGTTGCGGAAATTCACCGTCATGTCGCCACTCACGCTCCGCTTCTCGGGCTGCTTTGTCGCGAGCGACAGCAGCACGTCCTCCGGCGGCGTGACGCGCAGTTGCTCGGGGAGAATCTTTCCCCAGGCGTCGAAGCGCGACATGCTGTGGCGCGAATGCGCGAACCAGTACTTGCCGGTGTGGGCATCGCGGTCGCCACCGCGATTGAAATGGAGCTGGAAGAGTTCAGCCTCACGGTTCAGGTCGTCGAACGAGTAGATTTCGTGGCCGTGGAATTTCAGCCGCGACTCGAAGGTGCGCTCGACGATGTCCTGCCCTTTCTCAACGCTGCCGTTCACGCGGGCAGCGCCGGGCTCATGCACGAGTAGCTCGATCTCCATGCGCTGACAGAAACGGCGCACGATTCCAGCCTTGGTTGCTCCCGGGTCGACCATCAGGTAGCGGGGCGCACCATGAAACGGATCGGCGAGATTCGCCTTGCGCGCCATTGCCCAGGCAAGCAGGCGTACGGTGTGCTCGCCCGACTCGGCGCCTGGGTAGTAGCGCCAGCGCACGACGCCCGAGCAGTGGTCGGTGACGACGTAACGGATCACGCGCTGCCGCTCGATCGCCTCCAGGTTCTCCGGCTTGTTCTTGTAGTGCACGCCAGGCTTGAGCTCCTGGATGTGCACGGCGCCTCCCGGGAGGTAGTACACCACGCACACAGACGCGTCGGCTTGCCAGCAGTAGTTCGGATGCGGGCTCGACAGGTTCACGTGCGGCGTCGGTATGGCGAGCTGGTCCGGATGCACCTGATAGGCGCGCAGCGCACGGTGGAGGGTGGACTCCGACAGCTTGACCAGCTCGCCGGTGCTCATGTCGACGCGCTCGGCCTTGATGAGGTTTGAGCAGCGCAGAGCTTCCGCGTATTGCTTCACCGAACCGTTCCGTTTGCCGTTCGCGCGCGTTGTTTCCACGAGCGCGGCCGCGAGCGTGATCGCCTCGGTGCGCGAAAGCGAGGATTTGCCCGCGTCACTGCGGCGCTTACGGTCGCGCACCAAGTACGAACCGATCATCCGGTACGCGGACTTCTCGGAGACGCCCAGCTCGGCGGCAAGGCTCCGAATCAGGTCACCTTTGCCGCCATGTGCCGCCGCCTCCAGGCGCGGCACATACGACAACAGGATCGTTTGCTGGTAGGGTGTCGGAGGCATGGCCGTTACGCGGTTTGCTTGCTGTGTTTCCGGTTTGCGGGCTTCTGCGCCGCGCGCTCCGATGCCACTGCCTGCCACGCTGCGCTGGCCGGCAGCGTGTCGGTACCGACATTGTCGGGAAGCTGCGGTGATACGGCGTACTCGTCGACCAGGTCGCGCGCGGCGGAAAGCACGCGACCGAGGGCAGCGGCGACCGCTTGTTCGATGAGCTGCCGGTTCGTGCCGCCTTCGCCCTCGCCAACCTGGTCCAGGGCGCGTGCGATCCGGCCGCGCAGAGCCGTGGTGATCTGCTCCGCCGCGCGCAGCGCTTCCTTGTCCAGATCCTCCAGCGCCTTTTGCTCGATGAACGATGGCGTCGCGCCGGCCAGTTGCTCGTGCAGTTCGAGGTTGCGGGCCTGAATGCTGGCGATCACATCGTTCTTGCTTTCGAGATTCTTACGGGTTTCGCGTACCGCCGCGCGCAGTTCCTTGACCGACATCGAGGCGACGTCGTCGAGCTTCAGTGCACCGGTTTCGCCCGTCGTGGCGAGTTCGTCGATCTGTTCGTCATCGAGCACGAGCATCTCGAAGAGCGCGGTCTGGGAGCCCAGGGCTTTCGTCAAAACGGTCGTTGACGACCGTTTTGAGAATTTCTCGGCCGCTCGCATGAACTTGCGGGCCACGCCGTCGTCGACGCCCAAAACCTCAAGCCGAGCCGTGAAATTGCCGTGCCCGCAGACCTCCTTGAGCATGATTAAACCGCGCCCGACCTCAAGGCACGCTTCAACGCTACGGCGCATGTTGGCAGCGACGTCGCGCTGGATCAGGTCCGGATCGGTCGCGTCGCCGGGGAGCTGGTAGCCGATGCGCGTTGCAACGGCGCGCACACGCGCTTCCAGTTCAACGCGCGCGGATGACTCGATCGCGTTCGTCTCATCGAGTGCGGCGATCGCAGCCGTCACACCGGGCAGTTCCTCTCTCGCCACCGTGGTGCCAGACGGCACGTTCTTGGTTCTTCTTCCTGCGGCCATGCTGCTTACTCCTCGATTGTGGTGATGTCGTAGGCGCGCACGATGTCGGTCCGCGCCGCTTGGGTCTGGAATGCCTTGAGCGTACTAACCATGCATGCGACGGCTTGGCGAGAGACTTCCTCAGGTGTGTCGCCCGCCACACCTGGGACGACGATGCGAAGCGACGAGTCGCCGGCCGGAAAGACCGCGACGTCGTAGAGCTTGAAGTTGATCGGCTCGCTCACGGGCGTCCTCCTAGGCTTGTCTTCAGCCGCTCAAGGCTGGCGCTAGCAGCGTCGAGGTCGCGCAGAATCGCCACGGCGTACCGGGCGAACTCCCGCGACGGCCGGATGCGGCCCGTCTCCTCAATACGTTCGGCGAAGCCCTTCTCCTCGAGCGTATTGATGTAGCGTGTGATCGAACTGTTGTCGTGACCGGTTAGCTTTGCTAGGTCGCCCGGCATCAAGCCGTGCGTGAAGTGGCCGAGCAGTACGCGCAGCACATCCAGCACTTTGCCGGCCGACTGACTGGTGGGTTTTTGTTCGGTGGACATATCAGCTATTCAATTCGCATATTGGGCTGGACGGTGATGTAGGCTTGACTTTTCTTCACATGCAATCTGTTTGCAGAGAATGAGACGATCAGCGCATAATCGTTTGCCGTCTCTCTCCTTGTGCAACCGTCAGCAGTTCAGCGGGCAAGCGCTGTGGTCGGATCGGTGCAGACCTCGCCTGCCTTGAGACCGAGCTTGACTGCGATGTCATGGGACTGGCCTCGGGTCGCTTTCTTGCGACCACTCAGCACCTCGTAGACGAGGGCCGGCGAGAACTTGTTTGCAAGCGCCCATTTGGTGATTGAAACGCCCTTGCGGTTGAGTTCCGCGCGGGCTTCCTCGGCAGTGCGTAGGGTCATGGTGGACTCCGTTATCGGGGTTGCCGCGCTCGTAAGAGCGCGAACTGGTTACTGTTGGTTTCCAACAGTGTGAGTTAAGTATGGTAACTATATCGTTACCTGTCAAGCTGAATGAGGGTGTTTTTGGTGACCATTGGCGACAGATTGCGGGAAGAGCGGGAGCGGCTGGGTTTTGCCCAGCCTGCATTCGCCGCCTTGGCGGATACAACGAAGAAGAGCCAGATCGACTATGAAAAGGACGTAACGCAGCCTAAGGCAGGGTACCTAGCTGCGATCTCAAAGGTCGGCGCTGACGTGCAGTACATCGTGACGGGCGTTCGCTCGGTCGCAGCTTTGACCAATGACGAAGCTGAGCTGTTAGAGCGGTTCCGTGCTGCGTCGCTTGAGGTGAAGGCCGCCGCGATCGGCGCGCTCAAGGGCGGCACGTCCTCTAAAGGCGAATCCTCTCGGTCATCAACGAAGGAGCGAAAGGCGCAGCGAATCGAAGGATCAATGCAGGTGTTTCATAAAGCGCCCAAGGGCGACATTGCGGGGCGGGACATTAACAAAAGGAAGTGAAGCGTGGTGCAGAACGAGAACGAAGGCGGTGAACTGAGATTGGTCCGGCAGGAATTCAATGGTTCAGTTGGCGATGTGGCTGGTCGCGATGTGGTCCATAACCACGGTCGTAGCCGACCGCTCACGCGGGACGAGCGTCGAGAGCTGAACAAGCTCGTTAAGCAGCTCGAAGTGGAATTTGCTCAATCGGGCAGAGAGACCTGGACGTCAATTCATCGGATTCTCGGTATCGACAGTATCGAGGGCATGCATTGGGAGCAATACAGCCCGGCGGAAGCGATCCTGCAACTGTTGATTGAAAACGCTCAGCTGCGTGAGTTCGTTACGTGTGGTGCGCTTAATCATCCGGCGACAAACAATGCGGTTCAGTGCCAGCATCATTCGGATTTTTCCGCTGAGATTCGCCGTCTTCAGGTGGCAAACGCTTCTCTCGCCGAGCGCATCGAGGGTGTTTCCTTTGAGCTGCGTCGATCGCAAACGTCGCACGCGCAGGCGGTTGATGCTCTGCAAACCGCGAAACAAGAAAGACAAACATTCGCGAATCGCCTTAGCCGACTTTCTAGTGACTATCAAATTGTTGAAGCGCAACTGAAGTCGCGCGTTCTGGACGTGCAGCAAGCCGTTGCTACGCGTAAAGAGATCGCGTGGATGAGCATCGGGATATTCACGATGGCCATCTGCGCAATGACGTATGTGGGGTACAAGGCCTTCGGCTTTCGTCATGACCTGCAGCTCGCGCAGGCTCAGGTGTCGGGGTGCGTGTATGACGGAAAGGCGTATTCCGACGGGAGCCTTGTCGACGGCAAGGGCGGCCGCCTTCGCTGCGTGACCGGCAATGGCTCGCCGCCATCATGGAAGGTCGCGTCGGTGGCACGTAAGACGCGATCGGTCTCGTAAGATGCGAAACCGATCACGTGTACCAGGCGTCCGGCGGGCAGATCGCGCGGACGACATAGTCGCCGTGCTTGAGATGGAAAAGTCCGACTATGAGGAGGTGCTGAGGCGCGCGACCCCCTATGCCCTCCATCCAACCTGGGAGGCATATTGCGCCTGGACGAAACAGCTCGTTGAGAACGGCACGCGTCGCGGCTGGCCCGTTGCAGTGGAGCGTGGCACGCATATAGGTCTCCACGCCTTTTGCTTCGCGGCCCGGATGGAGCTCAATACTGATGCCATGCTTGCGTATGCGGCGCATTTGCACCGCCGTCAACGTGGCTAGACCGAGTGGCACATCTCGCTTTTCCTTATAGGGAAGATAGCTCATGGATTTAACTAAGGCACCCATGTTTGTTGAGAGCGTCGGGGAGTGCACATACCAAGCCCAATCGGGTGAACTGGTGTTACGTATTTCACTACCGGAGAATCCGATGCTTCAGACGATGAATCTATGGTTATCTCCAGCAGCCACACGCCAACTGTTCGACCACGTAGGTAAGCTGCTACAGATGCCGGAGATTCTCGCAGCAGTAGGCGAAGGATCACCCAGCGACGCAAAGCACTGATTCGCGACTTCATGGGAAGGCACCTCATTGCTGGAAAGGAATATTCACCAGATCTTGCACGATTTAGATCTTCGAGAATCTGACGGAGCGCCTCATTCCCGCCCCGGCACGTAGGACTCACGTTACTCATTGCCGTTACTCCACCAACGAATTGAATGGGAACGCGCCTCACGCGCCGAACAGGTCGACGGTGTATTCACACCGCGCCTTCGGAACGGGCGCGCCAGCTTCGTGAAACGCGGTGCAAGTTGGCTGACCAGTAGCCGAGTACTGCCATTCGCGCGGATAGTCCGGGTCATCCCTGCAGTAGTGCATGGTCATCACCATGACTTGACAGGGATTGCCGTGCTCGTTTGTAAGGCTTCCGCAGCGTTCGCACATGGATTCGCGAAACAGATCGCCCTCCAGGCCGTTCGACGGCCGGTATGGCTGGCCCGCGCACGGTTTCTGCATGTCAGCCTGTTTGGGCGGCAAGATGTCAGCTGTCGCGGTCATTTCTTTAAAAGAGTTGGTCGCGTGCGAAAAAAGCCGGGCGGCCATCAATACACAGAGGCTGCCCGGCATCGCGCGCCGGCCGGTAGCGCCAGCGCCTACTTCAGAAGTTCGAACAGCTGCTCCAGCCGGTCGAGATCGCCGTGCAGGTGTTCAACGGTTGCACGTTCAAACGACTCCAGAAAATTCCGCAACCGCTGCGAGATGCCGTGCGCCTCGCCATGCGGACAGAAGTCACCACCATCCACGCGCGCGTCTGTATCCTGCGATTGCTGCGACGACGCATCCGGCTGTGCCGATGAAGTCGACGCGTCGGCTGCGCCGGACAGTGAACCGTTTCCCAGGTCAGCGTCCGTTACCGCGTCTACGTCAGGGCTGTTCACCTCGTTCGATGCAGCCGAGGATGCGGTCGAACTCGTTTGCGTTGCGGCCGAGGTAGTACCCGCGTCGACGTTTCCCGCATCACCTGCCGCTACGGAACCAGACTGGTCGCCCGTCGACGAGACGCCCGACGAATCCGGCGCGGACGTGCCGTTTCCCGCGTCACCCGCCGCTGCGTCAGTGGCAGGTGAAGACGAGGTGCCGGCCGATGAAGTCGACGAGGACGCTGCCTGCGATGCATCCTGCGCCGCCGAGTCCGATCCCGATTGCGACTCCTTCGGCAACCCATCGGAGCCGCCTCCAGCTTCCCCCGGTTGCGCGACCGCCGACGCGTCATTGGCCTGCGTCGTCGGCATACCACCAGCAGAGTCCGAGGTGGGCGCCGCGACCGCCGTCGTGGACATGGTATTCGCGTCCACAGTCGTAGCAGTGTCGCCAGTATCCGAAGGGGTCGCCTGGCCACCAGTCTCCCCCGACGACGCCGTGCCCTCCTGCACGGTCGTGGTCGTGGCCGCAGCCGTGCTGTCCGCTTGCGTGCTGCCGGTCGTTGTCGTGCTTTCGTTTTGCGTGTCATCCATGATTTGCCTCACTGGCGTTGAAAAGACTGTTGAGAAGAACGCCGAGCTCGTCTGAAGCCCGGCGGTGACGCGGTGTTCGTGAACGGCGGGCAAGCTTGTGTAGCCGCGCGAACACCGATGCAGGTCTGCTGCCCCGGCTCGTCGTGAGCAGCAGCGCGATGAACGCGAGGTCGTCATCGCTGAATTCGAGGTCATCGAGGAGCGCATGACACGTCGCGCGCAACTCGTCCTGCCGGCCCTCGCTCATGCGGGTTCCTGGGCGGATGGGGCACTCTTGAAATCCGGGGTGCCAACGCCGCTGGGCGAGCGCGACGCGGCCCACATACCCATTTGTCCCGAGCCGGCCGTCGTAACGGCGTTAAACGCGCCCGTTGCGGCGATCGATACGGCGCGAGCATCTGGATAAGCAGTGAGTGGCTTTCTCACGATGACTTCCTCCCGATCAAGGTGACCGCGTAGCGGTCAGTGAGGTGTCACGTTATCGACGCACCCGCGCCGAAAAAATCAAAGGCCTTTGGTATTGGCGCAATTACCGAACAGGCAAATTGGCGACATGAAACACGTCGCCATTCACTCCCGCTCTGCTTCGATTGGTACCGCGGTCTGCACGCTCAACGTGCAGGAAGCGCTGGCCGGCCGCGCACAGATTTTCCCGATGGGCGCATTCCGGGCTGAGGACGGCCGCCCGTTCGAATGTGCCGCGTGGCAACTCACGCCCGCAATCGCCGAGGAGCTGGTGGCAGCAGCTGCACAACGGACCACGCCGTACTGCTTCGACTACGACCACCAGACCCTGCTTGCGAAGGACAACGGTCAGCGCGCACCGGCCGCCGGCTGGTTCAGCACGCTGGAGGTTTGCGAGGACGGTGTGTGGGCAACGGGTATCAAGTGGACGGCCACCGCGCGCCAGATGATCGAATCGGAGGAATACCGCTTCACGAGCCCGGTATTTGGCTACGACAAGAAAACCGGCGCGGTGACGAGTCTCTTCAACGCTGCACTTACCAACGTGCCCGCAATCGATGGCATGGCCTCTGTGGCAGCGGCCAGCCTTTGTGCGGCGCTCTCACTTTCACCTTCCCAGGAGAACCCAATGGATGAGCTGCTGGAGCGGCTGCGCTACCTGCTGAATCTGCCCGTCACGGCGACGGCCGACGACATCGTGGCGCACCTCGACAAGATCAAGGAAATGATCAAGCCGGCCGACGGCACCGCTGCGGCAAGCGTATCCCTCGTCGATCACCTGGCTACGTTGCGCCACGACCTCGACACCGCGCGCACCGCTGCTGCGTCGGCGACGACGCCCGATCCGGCGATGTTCGTGCCGATGGTCCAGTTCGTCGGCATGCAGAACGAGGTCGCGGCGCTCACGCGTCGCCTTGAGGACGCAGAGCACGCCGAGCTACTCGAGGCGGGCATCTCCGATGGCCGCATTCTCGACGCGCAGAAGGACTACTGGTCCAAGCAGCCGGTCGCGGCTCTTCGCTCGTACCTCGATGTGGCGCAGCCGATCGCCGCGCTGTCGCGCACGCAAACCGGCGGCAGGACGCCGGAGGGTGTCGCGGCCGGCATGCTTAGCGCAGAACAAAAGGCGGTCTGCACGCAACTCGGCCTCGATCCGAAGAAGTACGCCGAGTCGCTGGCCGGCCAGAGCTAACCAGCGCGTCGTCCGTCCATTTCGATGAACTGAAAAGGAGCAGCACATGACAGCAGCAACTTCGGACCGCGACTCGCAACACCGGGAAGCGGTCAACTTTGCCTATCCGGCAAAGGGCGGAAAGGTCTTTTATGTCGGCGCGATGGTCGCGGTGGACAACGGGACGGGATTCGCGGCTCCGGCGACAGGCGCCGGCACTGAAATGATCGTCGGCGTGTGCCAGAAGCGGCTCGATACCACGAGTCTCGCTGACGGCGCCGCGACGGTGGCGGTTCGTCGCGGCTGTTTCCGCGTCATCAACGATCCGGCCTTTCCGTACACGCTCAAGGACGTGGGCACCAGCGCGCGCGTGCTCGATGACTCCACGTGCAGCAAGGCCGCGAATGCCGATGCCATCGGGCCGATCGTGCGAGACGTGGACGCCCGTGGCGTCTGGATCGAAATCTAAACGGAGCTTTACCAGATGGAACTCAATCAGGACAACGTTGCCGCGCTGACCACTGGATTCAACCAGGTCTTTTCGCAATGGTTCCAGCAGACCGAAACGCAGGTGGAACGCTTCACGATGCGAACCACCTCGACCACTTCGCGGTCGATCTATCCGTGGCTCGGCCAGACCACAACGTTCCGTGAATGGCTCGGCGACCGCGTTCTTCAGAACCTGGCGCTGCACGACTTCTCGATCCAGAACAAGTCGTATGAGAACACCGTCCCGGTAGACCGCGACGCTATCGAGGACGACCAGTACGGTGTGTTTTCGCCACTCTTCGCCCAGCTCGGTCAGGATTCGAAGCGCCACCCGGACATGCTCGCGTATTCGCTGCTCAAGGCCGGCACGACGACCCTCTGCTACGACGGTCAACCGTTCTTTTCGACGGACCACCCGGTGGGTCTGCAGGGCGAAGAAGTCTCGTTCTCGAATGATCAGGGCGGCACAGGCCTGCCCTGGTATCTGTTCGATACGTCGAAGGCCATCAGGCCCATCATCCTGCAGTTCCGTCGCGACTACCAGTTCGTTGCCCTCGACAAGGTCGACGACTGGCGCAACTTCATGGGCAAGGAACTGCTGTACGGCGTCGATGCGCGACTCAATGTTGGCTTCGGCCTGTGGCAGCTTGCATGCCGAAGCGCGCAGGATCTGTCGATCGACTCGTACGCCGCCGCGCGCGCAAACATGATGAGCGTCAAGTCGGACGCAGGCGCCGCGTTGAACGCGAAGCCGTCGCTGCTCATCGTGCCGCCCGCGCTCGAAGAGGCAGCGCTGAAGACCGTGATGGTCGAGCGTCTGGCGAACGGCGCCACCAACCCTTACTACAAGAGCTGCGAGGTGCTGGTCGCCCCGTATCTCGCCTGACAGGAGCTGTTGATATGGCAACGAAGTCCAACGCATCTGCATCGACCACGGTGCCCGGCATCCGGCTGGTTCCCACGACGGGTCGAGGTACCTACCGCGCGATTGGCCGACCGATCGAGCGCACCGGTCTCGACATCCCGCTTTCGGAGCTTTCCGACGAACAGGTCGCGGCCGTCAAGCGCGATCCGTGGCTTGTCGTGACTGATATCCAGATCACGCCCGACGACGGCACCGACGACTCGTCGACGGACAGCGACACGACCGGTCAGCAGTAGTCCGCTTCAATGCAGCAATCGTGGCGTCGTGGGCCGGTTTCTACCCACGACGCCGCGCCACTAAACCTCAACTTCCCTGACGTCCTGTCATGAGCTACGCAACCGTTGACGACCTGCAGGCGCGTTACCTTGAGCGGGATCTCATCGCGATTACCGACGAGACCAATCAGCAGGTCATCGTCCCGCGCCTGCAGGACGCGCTCGATGATGCCTCGGCGGAAATCGACAGCTATCTCGGCATGCGGTACGTGCTGCCGCTCGCTGACGCGGTCCTGCTGACACCCCTGTCGACGCCCACCGTACTCGTACGCGCCTGCTGTGACATCGCGATCTACAACGCGCAGTCACTGCGGCCACAGGACGACATCAAGGACGCGCGCAAGCGTTACGAGGACTGGATGAAGGTGCTCAAGCTCATGAGCACCGGCGACACCCAGATCACCGGCGCGTTGCTGAAAACCGGCCAGGCTACGGCACCGGCCGACGCATCACTGTCGCCCGGCATGGCGCAGATCGAGTGTGGCGAATCACACAGTCCGTTCGCGCGGAGGTACCGGTAATGGCGCTCGTCACGACGATCGAAGACGCGCTGGTTGCGCAGCTCACCGCCGCGTTCACGGTAGCCGGCGAAGCACGACCGTGGCTGAAGGTGGAGTCGTGGCCCAAGCGTCCGGAGGGGTACGCGCTGAGCGGAGCCGGTGACGTGCTGGTGATTTACAAGAGCGGCGACTACAAGCCGCGTGCGACGTCGTCGGCCTTCTACGACACCGGCCTCGAATTCGAGATCGTGCTCCGTTCGAAGAACCTGCGTGGCCACCAGGGCGCCTACGACATGCTGGAAACCGCGTTCAGGGCGACCTGTGGCAAGCGCATTCCGGAGGCGGCCGGCATCACGCTCGCGGTCCGCGACGGTCTGAGTGACTACGGCGAGGGCGTCTACACATACGTTCTGGTCGTCAAGGTGCCCGTCGTCATCGTCCAGGACATCGAAGCGCCGCCGGGCGACTGGATCACCGATAGCGACTACGACGCACCGCTGGCCCGGATTACTTTCACACGCCCCTGACCATCACCGGAGAATGCAATGCAGTACATCTATATCGGCCCGGCAACGGGCATCACGCTCAATGACAACGGCGAGAAGAAAGAGGTCCTTCTCTTCACCGGCCGCAAGGTCGATCTGCCTGACTGCGCTGAAGTGAAAACGCTGGTCGCGATGAAGCGCCTTTCGCCCGTGACGGTTGCAGCTGCGCCGCAGACGGCGGCAACAGCCACCGCGTCGTCCAGCGCAAGCGCCTCGTCGTCGTCGACGCCCGCAACAGCCAGTGCCGCAACTGCGACGACGGCGAGCGCTGAGACTGCCGCGCCGGCTTCCGCCGACGCCACTGCCTCCACTGCCTCCACGGACACCAAGGGAGCCTGACGCATGAGCTATCTGCATGGAGTGGAAACGATCGAGTCGGAATCGGGCGGCGCTTCCGTCACGATCGTCAAGACCGCTGTCATCGGTCTCGTTGGCACGGCAGTCGGTGGCGCGGTCAACGAGATCATCGTCGTGTCGAGCGACACCGACTTTGCGCAGTTCGGGCCGGCCGCCACGAACTCGACCATCGTCGATGCGCTCAACGACATCTTCGACCAGAAGCCGACCGTCGTTCAGGTGATCAACGTACTTGATCCGGCCGTTCACAATACGGCTGTGACTGGCGAGCTGATCACGCTCAATGCGGCCGACGAGGCGACGCTGGCCAATCCCGGTGTCGTGACCGCGCTGGCCTATGACGTCAAGAGCAAGGACGGCGCGACAACGTACACGCTCGACACCGACTACACGCTCGACGCGTTGAGCGGTCTTGTTACGCGCGTTGTGGGTGGCGCCATCAAGGCGGGCGCGACGCTGAGTGTCGATTACAGCTACGCCGATCCGAGCCAGGTGACGGCTGCCGACATCATCGGCACCATCAACGAGGCCGGCCTGCGCACGGGCATGCAACATTTCCAGGACGGCTATTCGCTGCTCGGTTATTTCGCCAAGCTGCTCGTTGCGCCGGTCTACTCGACGCAGGATTCCGTGGCGGAAGCACTCACCACGCTCGCGACGAAGATTCGGGCGATCAGCTACCGCGATGCGCCCGCTGGCCTGACGCCACAACAGGCGATCACGGCGCGCGGGCCGGCAGGCACCGTGAACCTCTACACGTCGAGCGAGCGCGCCGCGCTGTGCTATCCGTATGTCAAGGTGTACGACACGGACACGGACACAAACGTTTTGCGTCCGCTGTCCGCGCGCGCGGCCGGCCTGCAGTCGATGATCGACCAGACGAAAGGCTACTGGTGCTCGGCGTCGAACAATGAAATCCAGAATATCGTCGGGCTGGAACGTCCCATCTATGCGATGGTCAACGACCCGAACAGTGAAACGAACCTGCTGAACGCGGCGGGCATCATCACGGTGTTTTCATCATTTGGCACAGGCTACCGTCTTTGGGGCAACCGCTCGGCCGCCTATCCGGCGTCGACGCAGCCCACGCAGTTCATCCCGATCCGGCGCACCGCTGACATCATCGAAGAGAGTCTGGAGTACTTCACCCTCCAGTATGTCGACGGAGCCGTCTCGAATGCGTTAATCGATGCTGTCATCGAATCGGGCAAAGGATTCCTGCGCAAGCTGACCGGCGATGGCGCCGTGCTCGACGGGAACGTTTGGTACGACGCGAAGCTGAACCCGACCACGCAGCTTGAGAGCGGCTGGATCCAGTTCTCGTACGACTTCATGCCGCCGCCGCCGGCCGAGCGCATCACGTATCGCGCCAACATCAACGTCAACTATCTGTCCAAGCTGGGGAGCAACTGAACATGGCAGGCATCAAGATCAATCGCATCACCAATGCGAACGTCTACATGAACGGCAGCTCCCTGCTGGGTCGCGTCGATGAAGCTTCGTTGCCGGTCCTGTCGATGATCGAGGCCGATGTGAAAGCGCTTGGCCTGGTCGGCAAGATCACGCTGCCTTCCGGTTTCGACAAGCTGACCGGCAAATTCAAGTGGAACAGCTTTTACGACGACGTCTGGCTGCAGTTCGGCAATCCGTTCGTGCCGGTCAGCGTGCAGGTGCGTTCATCGGTCGACACGTACAACAGCCAGGGGCGTAGCGCGCAGACCGCGATGGTGACGTTCCTCACGCTGAGCATGACGAAGATTCCGCTCGGCGTGTTCAAGCAGAACGACGCGGCCGAGTTTGAATCGGATTTCACCGCGACCTACGTCCGGCAGACGGTCGGCGGCAAGGACATCATCGAGCTGGACGTGCTCGCAAATATTTTCAAGGTGGGTGGCGTCGACCAGCTCGACATCTACCGCGCCAACATCGGAGGCTAAATGAAGACGTTCAAACTGAAATTCCCGTACGCACTCGCCGACGGGCGCGAACTCAAGGAAGTCACGCTACGTCGTGGCAAGGTGCGTGAGCTGAAGCCCATCCAGTCCGCGCACGCGGGCGACCCTTTCGGCATGATGCTCGCGCTGTTGTGCCTGCTCTCGCCTGACCAGCTGACACCCGAAGACATCGAAGAGATGGACATCGCCGATTTCACGATGCTGCAGGACTATTTTCGCGACATCATGGGTGAAGCTGGACGAAATCAAGAAGCTGTCGGGGCTGCTGGCTAAGTGGTTCAGATTCCAGCCGTCTGAAATCGACGATCTGACGATCGACGAATTCATCGGCTGGTGTGAGACCGCGTGCGAACAGATCGACGCGGCTAACGGGAAGTGAGTTTGTGTTTCTGCAAGGGTGTCGACCGTGAGCAACATGATTGAGCTTGGGATTCTGTTGAGCCTGGTCGACACTGCCAGCCAGCCGCTGCGTATGCTCGGCAGCACGCTGGAACAGACCGCAACGCGTAGCGGCAACGCTTTCCAGCGCCTGGGCCAAACACTTGACCGCATATCGGGCAGGCTGACCGCGATGGGCGCGGTGTCCGCGACGCTCGGTCATGAAATCATGCACCTGGCCGAAAAGCCCGTTCATGCGTTCATCGAGATGGACACTGCGATGAACGATCTGGCGGTCGCGACGCTCGATCACACGGGCAGGATCGGCGCCGGCTTTGACCAGCTTCGCGAGAAGGTTCTGTCGATCGACAACCGCCTGCCGATGACGACCGCACAGGTGGCCGAAATCGGCACCGCGCTGAAGGATTCGGGCGTCACGATGCAGCAGATGCTCTCGGGCGCCTACGACGCCGCGGCGAATCTGGCGGTGGTGCTCAAGCTGCCAGGGGAAGAAGCCGGCACGATGGTCGCCCGCCTGCGTGAAGCGCATGGCCTCGCGGGCAACCAGCTGAACGCGATGGCAGACCTCATGCAGCGCGCCCGCTTCGCGTTTGGCATCTCGCCGGTAGAACTGAAATACGCGAGCGCCTACGCCGCGCCGAACATCAACATGCTCGGCCTGACCGGCCTCGACAACGCTAAGAAGCTGCTCGCCCTGCAGGGTATGGGCGCCGCCTGGAACTTCCAGGGCTCCAGCTTCGGCACCAACTTCTCCATGTTCCTGCAGCGCCTCTCGAAGGGGCCGGAAATGGTCGAGATGGCCACCAAGGGCATGAAGGGCAAGGCGCGCGAGGCGATGGAAAAGGCGCACGTCCATTTCGACTTTTACGACGGGAAGGGAAAACTCAAGGGCATCGACGACATGGTCGCGCAGTTGCAGGACGCCTACAGGAAGCTCACTGCCGTCGGCAAAGACAAGATGGCGCTCGACGTTTTCTCGACGGTGTTCGGCGCCGAGGCCGGCCGCGTCGCGCAGATGCTCGCGGTCAAGGGGACGGCGGGCTATCAGGACGCGCAAAAGCGCATTGATGATCAGGCCAGCCTCGACCAGCGCATCCAGCAGACGATGCAGAGCGCACAGAACATCTGGACGGTGTTTTCCACGAACGTCACCAATGCGCTTGCTGCCTTTGCTGAACCGGCGGTCAAGTGGCTGGAACCCATGATCATGCGCATGGGCGACGCTGTCGCGCAAACGCGCCATTGGGTCGAACAGCACCAGACGTTCGCGAAATGGACAATGGTCGTCGTGGGCGGCCTCGGCGTCATGCTGACCACGTTCGGTTCGATCGCGCTCACGGCCGGCCTGTTTGCGAAAGTGCTGGCCGGCCCGCTCGGCATGATCGGTTTCCTGATCCAGCGTGTGCCGTTCGCTGCAGCGTTCCGCGCGCTCGGCGATTCACTTGGGTTTCTCGCACGCGGCCTGCCCGTTGTGCTGACGGGCTTGCGTGCGCTCGGGCTCGCGCTGCTCGGCATTCCGGGCATCGGCCTGATTGCAGCGGGCGTTACGCTCGTGGCCTTCCTCGTCTGGAAGTACTGGAGCCCGATCAAGGCGTTTCTCGGCGGCATGTGGGACGGTCTGGTCAAGGGTTTTGCGCCTGTGGGCGCCGTCCTCGGCCCGGCGTTTTCGCAGCTCGGCCATTCGCTCATGTCGCTCCTTACCGCGCTCAAACCGGTCGGCATCGCACTTGCCGGCATGATGCTTCCGTTGATGCCATTGCTCGGACCGGCCATCGACATGCTTAAAGGCGCATGGCAATGGGTCGTTGCGCTGCTGCGTCCCGTCGATGCCACGGGCAATGCCGCGCGCAACATGGGGCTGCGGGTTGGCGAGGCGATTGCGGGAGCGCTTGGCTGGTTTGCGAAGCTCTACGCCTCCATGCTGTCGCTGCCGACCCGGTTCTTCCAGCTGGGCGCCGATCTGGTTAATGGGCTCGTATCCGGCATTACCGGTCGTCTCGCCGCCGCGCAGGCAACGATTGTCGGCTTCGGCAACAACATCAAGGGCTGGTTCGCGCATACGCTCGGCATCCACTCGCCAAGCCGTGTCTTCATCGGGTTCGGCGAGAACATCGGCATGGGCGCTGAGATCGGCATCCTGAACCGCCTGTCGGGCGTCCGGGGCGCGACTGGCCAGATGGCGGCCGCCGCAACGGGAATGATGGCCGCCAAGCTGCGTGCGCTCGACACGGTGGACCGGCATCTTGCGACGGGACGCCTGGGCGGAGCTGACGCTGCCGGCGGCGCATCGTCGCCGGTCATTCACTTTTCGCCGACGATCCACGTCAGCGGCGGCGCTGACGCGGGCAATCAGGTGCACTCCGCCATGCAGACCTCGTACACCGAGTTCGAACGGATGATGAACCGGTATTTCGCTAACCGTCGGCGCACCGCGTTCTGAACAGCGTATGGCGATCAATCCCTTTTCGACCGTCACCAACGCGCTGCAAGGCGTCGTGATCGGTTCGACGGCTTCGGTCACGCAGTTCGTCAACCAGTTGCTCGGTCAGGTTCAGGGCGGCGTCCTGTACGCGCTGCTCGGCGATGTTCAGTTCGGCCTGCCGGCGTACTTCACTGGCAGCGAGACGCGATTCGGTGCGGAGTACGCCGAGCACAAGCTCATCGACGGCAAGCCCCGGCTGCAATCGACAGGCGACAAGCTCGATGAGATCACCTGGAACGTGGTCTTTCACGCGGGGTTCTGCGACCCCGAGGCCGAACTGCAGAAGCTTCGCAAGCTCATCGCCAGCCACACGGCCGCACCGCTGCACTTCGCGAACGGTGACTACAAGGGCACGTTCGTCGCAACAGATTGCACGGTGACGACACGGCAGACGATGCGCGACGGCACACTGGTGTGGCTCGAAGGCACCGTCTCCCTGAAGGAATACGTCGAGCCTCCTGTGCTGGTCGAACAGACAGCCAGCCAGACACCCGTCGCGGCACAAACCCGCAGCGGTAACGGCATCACCACGCCACCCAATACGGTAACGGCATCCGCCACGGCGCGCCCGTCGACGGCGTCTGCCACGAGGAACTGAGATGGCGAAGATTTCCGCCTTGCGCCATGTGACCGTCGATGGCGAGCGATGGGACACGATCGCGTGGAACTACTACGGCGACCCGACCGCCTACGGCCGCATCATCGAAGCCAACCCGGCCGCTGACATCAAACCCACGCTGCTGGGCGGCATGGTGCTGCTCATCCCGATCCTGACGGCCGACGAGGTCGACACGCAACAGACCACCCAGGATTTACCACCGTGGAAACAGTAAGCAACGAGTCGGCATCGACGCTACTCTCCCTTGCCGACACGGTCGACGTGCCGCAAGGCAAGGTCGTCGTCGTGTACAGGTCGAAGGACATCACCAACGCGATTTCGCCGTACCTGCTGGAGGCCGTCTATACCGACCACATCGGCGGCGAATCGGACTCGGTCGAACTCGAGCTAGAGGACGCCGACCGCAGATGGCAGAACGCGTGGTATCCGAGCTTTGGCGACACCCTGACGGTGTCGATCGGATACGAGGGGCAACCGCTGCTGCCATGCGGTGTCTTCGAAATCGATGAAATCGAACTCAAGGGGCCGCCCGATACCGTGCGCGTCAAGGCCCTTGGCGCCGGCGTCAAGCGGCCGGTTCGCACGCGCGCCGGCCGCGCCTATGAGGACGTGACGCTCGCCGATATCGCTGCCACGATCGCGCGACGAAACAAGCTCACGCTCAGGGGCAAGATCGAGACTATCCGCATTACGCGTGCCACGCAGACGTGGGAAAGCGACCTCACGTTTCTCAATCGCATCTCAGCGGAGTACGGCTACGAATTTTCGGTACGCGGTGCACTGCTCACGTTCTGCAAGCGCAGCACGCTCAAGGCCGCAACCAGTGTGCTGGTCGTCGGACGGGCGGACCTCATCTCGTACCAGTTCCACGACAAGGTGCATTCGATATTCCTGGCCAGCACGGTGACGTATCACGACCCGCACGCGAAACGTACGCGCAGGAAGCGCGTGAGCGACCCGTCGTCGAAACTGTCGGCCTACGACCACTACAGCGCGGACGAACTGAACCTGAACGTGCGGGCCGAGGACGATACACAGGCGCACCTGAAGGCACAGGCAGCGCTGGAGCGGGCCAACGACGACCAGACGGGCGCCACGCTCACGCATTACGGCAATACGAAAATCGCAGCGGGCATCAACATCCTTGTCCAGGACTTCGGCAGGATGAACGGCAAGTACAGCGTCACCCAATCGAGGCACCGCTTTTCACGCGCGAGCGGTTACTCGACCGAAACTGAACTCAAGCGCGTGCGGGAGGCAGCGAACGGTGGGTAAAAACAATCACGCGGCAACAGGCGGCGTCCTCTTCAAGACGGGCGTCGTATTCGACGTCGGCGACGACGGTCGCGTCAGGGTCCGTTTTGATGACATCGGCCTGACGAGTCACTGGCTGACGGTGTGCTATCCGAAGACGAACCAGGACAAGTTTTACTGGCCGCTCGATGTTGGCGATCAGGTTCGCTGCATCATGGACCAATACCTGGAGGATGGCGCGGTGCTTGGCGCGATCTACTCGGAAGTCGATGCCGTTCCGTGGGCTTCGAAAGATCAGGTGGGCATGACGCTGCGCGACGGCGGCAGTTTCACGTATGACCGCTCGACGGGGACAGCATCCGTCCTCACCATCGGCGACCTGTCGGCGACGGTCGGTGGCGCACTCAAGGCGACAGTGACGGGCGACGCGGTAGTCAAGGCATCGCATATCGAGCTTGACGCAGAAGAAACCGTGATTGGCGGCAACCTCCGCGTCAAGGGCGCGACGATGCTTGAGGGCGGCGTCGGCGGCGCACCCGGGGCTGGTACGCCAATTCCTGGTGACGTCGTTGCAGAGAATGACGTGGTCGCGGGCGATATCAGCGTACGTGGCCACCATCACGATGATCCGCAGGGCGGCGAGACCAGCGAAGCCAAAGCCTGACCGGCAATTTTCAAAGTCCTTTTCTATCGCGTGCTGCAGTGTGTCGCCACACTGCAGTCATGCAATCGTCAATCCTCTCCACCATCCAGACCCGGTTCTTCCAGCTGGCGCTCTCCACGGCGGCCACGCCGGGTTCGTCCGGACTGCTCGGGAACCATCTCGGCAAGGTGGCGACGGACGTCGACGACATCGCGCAATGCATCCCGATCATCCTGCATACGCCGCTCGGCAGCGATCCGCACCGGCCTGACTTCGGCAGCAGCGTCGACGACTACCTCGACTATCCGATCAACGTAGCGCGCCCCTACATCGCGCGCGAGTGCCGGCGCGCGCTCGGCCGATGGGAGCCGCGCCTTGACCTCGTGCGCGTGAAGGTCGAGCCCTCAGACGTGGCGCAACTCGCAGTTGGCATCTACTGGCAGATCGCGGCGGCTTATCAGGGCGAGATTTTTGTCACTAACCTGGCGTTTGGCCAGCTCACGACATGAGCCTCCTCGACACATCGCTGCCGGAACCCGACTTCATCACGCGCGACCCGGCCCGGGTGACGGCCGACATGGTCGCGCAGTTTGAGTCTGATACGGGCCGCACGCTTTTTCCTGCCCAGGTCGAGCGCCTGCTCATCAATAACGTCTCGTATCGCGAGAGCCTGATGCGCGAGGCGATCCAGGATGCGGCAAAGCTGAATCTGGTGCGCTACTCGCGCAAGCCGATTCTCGACATGCTCGGCGAGAACGTCGATTGCGGTCGTATCCTCGCGACGGCTGCGACCTGTACGCTGCAGTTCACGTTTGACGCGCCGGGCGTGGCGACCGTGATACCGGCTGGCACCCAGGCAGGAACGGATGTTGTCTTTGCAACGACGGCCGACGTGACGGTCGCGGCCACCGATACGTCCGCGACCGCGTCAGCCGACTGCACCGTCGCCGGCACGAGTGGCAACGGCTTTGTTGCCGGGCAGATCAGCGGCCTGGTCGGTGCCGTTAGCGGGCTGAACATCACAGCCGCGCAAAACAGCACGACGACGGCAGACGGCACCGACGACGAGGAAGACGACAATTACCGCGAGCGCATCGTCCTCGCACCGGAAAGCTTTTCGGTTGCCGGTCCGTCTGACGCGTACGTCTACTGGGCACGCTCGGCAAACGCGAACATCTGCGACGTGGCCGTGCGTTACCCGCAGCTCGCGCTCGTCAACGGCCAGCTCACGTCACTCAATGACGTGCTGCCCGGTTGCGTCTTTATCTACGTGCTGACCACGTCGGGCCTGCCCGATCAAACGATTCTCGACCAGGTGCTGGCCAACTGCACGCCTAAAACCCGCCGCCCCTTGACCGACTATGTCGACGCGTTCGCCGCCGACGAAGTTGACTACAAAATCGTTGCTCAGTTGACGCTGTACAAGTCGGCTGACGCGGCTACGGCGCTGTCTCAGGCGCAATCCACGATGGCAAAGTGGGTGGCGGCAAGAGAGAAGCAGCTCGGCATCGACGTCATTCGCGAGCAGATCATCGGTGTGCTCAATGGCCCCAGCGCATATGGCGTCTATGACACGAACCTCATCGAGCCCGCGCAGAGTCAGGTACTGACCGAACAGCAGTGGGGACACTGCACGTCGATCGAAATCACGATCGCGGGTACGGCGGACGGCTGACATGGCGGACTTTGCCTCTCCCTCGCTGTTGCCGCCGCCACTGGCGCGTGACCTGACCTGCCGCGCGACCGAAACCCTCGGCGCGCGCATGTCGGCGATCGACCTCACGCCGCTGCTCGTCTACGACTTCGATACGGTGGCCGCCTCGGCGCTCGCGTCGCTTGCCGAACAGTTGCGCGTGCTCGGCGACGCAGGATGGAATCTGGCGACGACCGAAGCGCAGCAGCGCGCGCTGCTCAAGAGCGCAATCAAGCTGCACCGCATGCGTGGCACATCGTATGCCGTGACGCGCGCGCTGGAAATCCTGGGCGTCAATGCCGACACGGTCGAATGGTTCGAGGACACGCCACAGCGCGCCCCGTACACGTTCGCCGTCGACATCGATACCACGAACCAGCCCGCCGACGCTCCATTGATCACGCTTGACCGGTGGGCGCAGATCATTCGCGTCGTCAACTACTGGAAGAACGCGCGCAGCGGGTTCAGCGTGCGCCTGTCGAGTACCGGCCTCGCGCTCGGCATGGGCGTGGTGATGGTTGCCTGCGGCGAGGAATCCGAGGCCATCACTGCGAATTTTGACGGCGACGCGATCGGGCTCGCGCTGCCTGCTGCAACCGTCGCCACCGGGACCGAACGACAGATCATTGGAGCCACCTTCGCATGACACAACGCACTATCACGCTCACGTTGACCGACGTCGGCCGCGCGGCCCTCGTCAACAAGGCCCAGGATGGGCTGGACGTGGAATTTACCGCGCTGGCTCTCGGCTCCGGCACCGTAGCACTCGACAACACCGCGAAAGCGCTGACAACCCAGCAGGAACAGAAGCCGATCTTTTCGGCCTATCAGCTTGCACCCGGCCAGTTGCGTGTCAGCTCGCTCTTTAGCGATGATCCGGCCGCCACGTATGCGGCGACGGAACTCGCGCTCATCGGCGACGGCGTGGTGTTCGGTGTCTGGAGCACCACCGATCCGACTCAGGCGCTGGTTGTGCGAACACCCGGCGTGCCCTACACGGCGACGATTACCGTGGGCTATGCACAGCTGCCTTCGCAAAATGTGACGGTCGTGATTCAGCCCTACGACAACGCCATGCAGGCGCTCGTCCAGGACGCGGTCAATGCCGAGTTCGACTCGCGTCTGTCGGCCGGCGGATCGACGACGTCCGGTGCTTCGCTGGTCGGATGGGACAACGGCAACCTCGCGCAGCAGTTGATGTACCGCATTTTCCATGTGGTCGATAGCGTCGTCGAGTTGCAGGCGCTCGACGAATCGGTCTACACGCGAGCCTTCGCGCTCGGCTATTACGCGCCGGGCGATCTCGGTGGCGGCCCGTACTACTACGTGAATGGTTCGACGGCGGCCGTCGACGGCGGCAGCGTGCTACCCACAAAAGGCGGCACCGGCCGCTGGAATCTCCAGATTGTCGGGCCGGTCTCAATCCGCCAGTTCGGGGCGAAGGGCGACAACACCGCCGACGACCGCGGCCCAACGCTGTCGTGGTCGAAGTTCGTTTTGACGAACGGCATCAAGGGCTTTGCCGACGAGGGACGCTACAGGATCACACAGGAATTCGTGATGGACTGGGCATTGGCTCCCAAAAATGGCGCGTCGTTTGAAGGAGCAGGCAGGAACCGGGCGGTGTTTGACCTGACGACCGTGCAGACCGCGCCCGCGTGGTTCATGACGAACACGGCGTCAGACGGCGCCGCGTTCGACGGCGCGTTCAAGGGAATCGGTATCGTCGGAAATTGTCCTGGTCCGGTGTTTCAGGTGGGCCGCGAGGACTACGTCGACGCCTTCAACGAATTCGAGTTCGACGTCGGTGTCGAGAACCATAATGCGACGACTAACGCCTGCGCGATCGAGCTGAACGGCGTCTATAACTGCGACCTTTTTCTCGTCGGGAACAACGCGGGCTACGGTACGGCGTTGCGCCTGCGGGCGCTGCAGTTCTCCGACCTGCGCGGCAGCTTCGGTAACGCCGAGCGTGCCATGCACCTGACGGCCGGTTACGTCTACGGCAATGACTTCATCTCGCTTGACCTGGAGGTCGTGAACAACTGCGTGGTGATTGACAGCGCAGCGGCCACCCGCAACACCTGGATCGGTGGCCAGCTCGTCTGGAGCAACGGCGTGGGGCCAGCGGGCTACGGCGTCGTCGCCTCGGCAGGCAATACGAACCGCTTCGTCGGGACGAACCCGGCCAGCTCAGGCAATGTCGTTGATCCGGCCAACGCAGTGGGCATCGAGTTTGACGGACAGGGCGTCGGCGCGCACGTGTCGGGCGGGGTTACGGTCGTGCCTGTTACAGGGGACGGCGCTGTGGCCGTTGACTCCCCGTCGACGAACACGTCGCTGGTCGAATATCGTCGTGGTGGCAAGCGGCGCTGGTTGGTCGGACGCAATACGGCTGCCGAGGCGGGTTCGAACGCGGGTTCAAATCTTTTCATCGGCCGCTGTGACGACACAGGGGCGCTCATCGATGACCCGGTGTCTATCGACCGACAGACTGGCATCGTGGCAGTAACCAAACTTGCCGTGTCGCAAATCGCGCTTTTCGGCGGCGGCCTGATGACTGGCCCCGTTACGCTGACAGGCTCGCGGGGAGGCAGCACTTTGCTCAGCCAGATCGTGAATCTGCTGGCGGAAGCCGGATTGGCCGTCGACGAAACCACGGCGTAACCACTAAAGATGAGAGCGACGGTTCCGGTGCGCTAACACCGGAACCGCCACCTCCACCCACAGCCGCAACTGTGGTTTTTGGCCGAGGCCCTCAAAGCCGTGCACGGCGGGCGTAAGGCTACCACAATGAAAATATGCGGCAACGGGGTTACACAATATGCAGGTGCCGGGTAACGGTGAGCAGGCAAACGGGGCGCACGCGGATCACGATGAAATCCGCTGCGGGAAATGCAGACGCAAGCTCGCTACGGGGCGATACCTTGAACTGACGATCAAATGTCCGCGCTGCCGGACACTGAACCACTTGAAGGCCACGAGCCTCGAACACGCGCGCCGCAGAGCGCCCGATGAAACGGAGCAACGTCGTGAGCGTTCGAACAGTGGCCCGGAATAAGCCGCCGGGCATCAATGGTTTCAAATACAAACCGCAATACGGCATCGTCGTGGTATGCCGTGACGAAGCGCAGCAGCAGCAGGCCTATCGGGCCCTGAACCAGCAGGGCTACAAGCTCAAGGTGGTGTGCGTATGAAACTGGGCATCCACCACCGCTGTGCTGACGCGAAGTCCTACCGGGCCGCTCGCGTCAAATCCTTGTTCAATGTCGATGACGGTCGCCAATTCGATCTCGATGTCGATCTGCCGGTCGAAGGACTGGACTGGCAGATCGGCGTGATCGTCGGACCGTCCGGCTCGGGCAAGACGAGCCTTGGCAACGCGATCGGACCGCTCTACGCGCCGGAGTGGCCAGCACGCAAGCCGATCATCGACGCGATTGCGCCGCGCGGGTCATTTGACGAGGTGACGGGCGCGCTATCGGCGGTTGGCCTGGGCAGTGTGCCGACATGGCTGCGGCCGTTCCCGGTGCTCTCCAACGGCGAGCAGTTCCGGGCGACGCTGGCGCGGCTGGTATGCGATGCGCCGCCGCTTGCGGTCGTCGATGAGTTCTCGTCGGTCGTCGATCGCCAGATAGCACGCATTGGTGCGGGCGCCTTCGCGAAGGCGTGGCGGCGTACCGGCGGCCGGGTCGTGCTGCTCTCGTGCCACTACGACATCCTGGACTGGATTCAGCCGGACTGGGTTTTCGATACCGCCACCGGCAAGTTCGAACGGGGGCGCCTTCGGCGTCGGCCAACCTTCGAGCTGGACATCCGGCAGACAGACTGGCGCTACTGGCCCATGTTTGAGCCGCATCACTATCTGAAGCTGCCGAAAATGATCGCGGCAACCAACTACGTGGGCTGGGTGGACGGCGCACCCGTTGCGCATCTGGCGGTCAGCACGCGGCCCGGTCTCACCGAGGCCCGCGCGTGCCGGCTGGTCGTCATGCCCGAATGGCAAGGCGCGGGTGTCGGCATGCGCTTCCTGAACGCGATCTGCGACGCCTGGGCACGCGGCGAGAACCGCTACGGTTTGCCGCTGCGCACGCTGTTCCACACGAGCCATCCGGGCCTCGCGAACGCGCTGCGCCGGGACAGGCGATGGACGCAGGTATCCGCGTGTCTCATCGGCGATAACCGCCAGCGCTCGATGGATTCGCTTGCGGCCTCGCACGCGCGGTCTGGCCGCGACACGAAGCAGAACAGCGGCTTTGGTGGCCACTTCCGCGCCGTACAGGGATTCCGTTATCTCGGAGAGGAGGCCGCATGCGCCTGATGATCGTCGGTCAGAAGTGGTTCGGGGCCGAGCTGCTCAGGCAATGCGTTGCGGCTGGCCACGACGTCGCGGCGGTGGCCGCACCGGGCGCCGTCGACGAGGAATACGACCGGCTCTACGCCGCCGCCCAGCAGCTCGGCGTGCCGGCGTCCATCGTGGGCCGGCGGCTGGAGCCTTCAGCCGTCCCGGACGGCGTAGACGTCATCCTGGCGGCCCACGCCCATGCGTTCATCCCGCGCGTGGCACGCGAGCGTGCCCGCCTGGGCGCGCTGGGCTACCACCCGTCGCTGCTGCCCCGTCACCGTGGCCGGGACGCCGTCCGGTGGGCAATCCATATGCGCGAGTCCGTAACGGGCGGGACGGTCTACTGGATGGACGACGGTGCGGATACCGGCCCTGTCGCGGTGCAGGACTGGTGCCACGTGCGGCCGGACGACACGCCGGCCATGTTGTGGCGGCGGGAGCTGGCCCCGATGGGGCTGCGCCTGTTCGCGACGGCGCTCGGCCTGGTTGAACGGGGCGACTGCCCGCGCCTGGAGCAGGATCAAGCGCTTTCAACATGGGAGCCGGCTTTCCATTCCCGGCCGCTTGGCTCAGTGACGTAACTGTCAGGCTTGGTCAAATCGGCGTAAGGCGACGTCTGCGACGTCGCCTTCGCCGCTAGGATGTGCTTCCCGATTGGCAATCGATGGAGGCACCCCGTCTATGGGCTTCAACAGCCTTTATGTCCCGCTGGATATCGGCACGTGGCACTGCGAGCTGGTGCCCGCGAGCGAGTTCTACCACGGCTGGGGCTACCGCCGGCTATGGGACCCGTTTGCGGATTACGAAAAGCGCAAGGAAATGGAGCGCCAGATCGAGAAGGACGCGCGCGCCTTCGACCTGTACTTCCGGCCAGACTACGATTTCAGGCGGCTGATTGCCACCGACACTAACGCGATCCGGTCGTTCCTGAGCGATCATCTGAACGTCGTCCATTGGGACTTGCCAACCGACAATGCCGGCATCGAGCGCTTGCTCAAGCAGGCGGTCCGCGACGGCAAGCTCGTGCCGATTGTCAACCGCGACGCGGGAGCCAACCGGAGGACGTACCGACCGGCGCCCGCGCCGGAGCGTTGGCCGCAGTCAGGGGGCGGCGGTTGGGCACCACGCGTCGAGCCGTACGCCGGCGCTTACGGCGGGCTATCGGCGCTCGTAAGCTCCGCGCCGACGCTCGCGGGCGAGGTGGCCAGCAGCGCGACCGACGACGGTGGCGGCTTCGACTGGCTCGGTGCGGTGCAGTCGGCAGCCGGCGCGGTGCTCGGCGATGACGGCGACCCGGACGCGGATAACGTTGCGGCCGACGCCGACGGAGACGCGTCGTCGACGCCACTCGGCGACGCGCAGCCATTCGAGTACAGTGAGGATGCTCCGGGCGCTGATGTTCAGGACCTCGCCGCGCGCGGCGTCAGCGAAGCAGAAGAGGCCGAATGCCATGATCAGTTCGAGCGTGACTTGGATTTGTGCCGTGCACTAGGTGGCCCGATGGGTGGTGCGCGTGGCCAGGCTCTTTGCGAGCAGAACGCGTTTCAAAACTATCAGCAATGCAGGGGATATTAATGGCAACACATCCGCCTTATTCGGTGGTCTTAAGCTACGCGGAAGATCGCCAGATGTTCACGGTTCAAACGGTCGATCCGGCCAAGCTGGCCCCGCTCGTGGCCGGTAAGCTCGAAATGCCGATCCAGCTGGAGGAGTTCGATTACAAGATCGACGACGAATTCGCACGCCGTCTTGGTGTCGCGATGCTCAATCTCGTCGCCTTGGGGAAGCCCGATCTGAAGCAGTTCATGAGCGTTACGCCGGGACCCATCCCAAGGGATGAAGACAGGCGGTAGCGTGGGGTGACCGTATTCAGGAACCGCCTTCGGGCGGTTTTTTCATGCCAGCGTGCAGCATGTGCAATTATGTATTGCCTGTTGCAAGCTCGAATGCGTCCATTTATCTCGCGTGGTGCCCGTCAAATATCGCGCCGCGCTTCACCTTCGGCGCTCGTCGCGAGGCCCATACGCAAGTAGAAACGGCCCGCCAGTTCGCTCGCAAGTCCTTCATGCTGCGCAAAGCCGTTCTCGCGGGCAGAGCGAATGGCCTCCTCGTACAGGCGCATGGCGTCGAGCTCGCGCCCCTCCAGACGCGCGAATTCCGCGCTGAGCAACGCATGGCGGTTCTGATAGTTTTCGGGACACTGTCCGGCCCACATTTCAAACTTCTCGAGTGTCTCTGCGAGCATGCGTTTGTACATTTCCTGCTGCTCGGGAGATGACTCGGGAAAAAGGGCCGCCAAGGTGAGCATATGAAAAAAGTGAAAGGTCGGTTCGATCGCCAGCGCCATCACCGAATTCAGCACGGCCTGCGCCTGCTGCACGGCCGCCAGCGCGTCGACGTAGCGGCCGTCGAGAAACGCGAGCATGACCTTGATGATTCGATAGACGCCAATGGCGCAACCAAAATTCGACCTGACGATCGCCTCGAAACAGGCGGTTTCGTCGAAGGTCTCGTCATTCAAATCGAACGGTTTAGTGGTCCTGCCCCGCAGACAGATGACGCATTGCCGTTCGACCCGAACCAGTTCGTAGACGGCGTCGTTGTGGCTCTGCCGCATGAGCGACGCGTACTTCTCGGCGATCGCCTGCACGTCTTCGAGCGCAGCGCCGCTCTCGAGCGACTGCCAGACGGCATTGAACGCCACGTTGCCGGCAAAAACGAAATCGCCCACTTCCATGCACTCGGCGGTCGCCCTTTCCAGCACCGGGAGATTCGCGGCGATGTGGCGGCGCCAGAAATTGACATGGGCGCCATACAGATGAAGCAGCTTTCCATTCAGGTGCCGATTGCCGAACCTCTCGTTGAGCTTCAGTGACATCTCCGAAACCTGAACCGCCGTGGGAATATCGCCGATCAGCGAAACCAGCATGAGCGCGTAATTGCCGAACGCAAAACTCGAGTTATCGGTCATGCCATGCTGCAAGGACAGATTGACCGCCTTGAGCGTGATGAGCGGATAAAACGCGGGCCGCGCGGCAAACGCGCAGTTCATCGCCTGAAGGAGCAGATTGACGATCGCGTGGATCGCGGGGTCCGTCGCCACCGGTGCCGCGACGAGTTCGGCGATGGCACGGGCCGCCTGATTGACCTGAACGTCGTGCAGGGCGGCATGGAACGCCGCCTGAATACCCTCTTCGGTCTCGGGAAAGTGGATATCAAAGCCGCGCAGCGCAACGAGCGCGACCGCGAAGCTTTCGTCATATCGTCCGGCAAGCTGGTACAACTCGATGCGTAAGCTGTAGACCCTGGCGCGATCGAGACTGGAGCGGGCTCTCGCGAGCATCATGTCCGCCAGGGCATCTGCTTTCGCAAAGTCGCCCACCAGATATTCGCACTCCGAAAGCGCGAGATAGAGTTCGAACGTGCTCTCGTAGCGTTGCGTCCACGCATCGGGCGACAGCAACGCCACGCCTTGCGCAAGATAGCCGCGTGCGGCCACATAGGCCGTCGACCCCATGGCCCGCCTGCCCGCGACGAGGTTCAAGGCAACCGCCTGCTCGCGCTCCGTTGCGTCCGCGATCAGCGCCGCGCCGCGATTGAGGTGGTTCACGATGTCGAAAATCGCAGCTTCCAGTGCGTCCGGCGGCGTGCGCGACGCCAGTGCCCGCCCGATCCGCAGATGCGCGGCAGCACGGTCGTTGGCGGGAATCAGCGCGTACGCTGCCTCCTGCACGCGATCGTGCGCGAATTCATAGACATTGGCCTCGCGAAAGACGAGCCCCGTTCGCACGGCTTCCCACAGGTCCGCGTGCAGCTTCTCTTCGGAGCCGCCCTGAACCCAGGCCAGCGCGGCGACTTCGGCGACGTTGCCAAGGCACGCCAACTGGCCCAATGCGTCGCGAACCGCGGGCGGCAGCCGGCCCAACCTTCCCGCCATGAGATCGGCGACATTTTCCGTGTAGGCCTTCGCGCGAATGCGCGGCAGTTCCCAGCCCCATTTCGCGGCGCGCGGGTCGAATGCAAGCAGGTTTTCATCGGCGAGCGCGGTTAGAAACTGAATCGTGAAGAACGGATTGCCGCCGCTCTTTTCATGTGCCAGTTCCGCCAGCGGAGCGGCGCTCGCGCGGTCACAGTGCAGCGCATCCGCCACGAGTTGTGTCACGCTGTCCCTCGTGAGCGGCGCAAGCTCGATTTGCTGCACTTTGCCTTCGGCGCGGGCAATCGACTCCAGCGTGCGCGCGAACGGGTGCGAAGCGTCGACCTCGTTGTCCCGATAGGCGCCCACGAGCAGCACGTGCCGCACGTCCGGATGCGTGGCGAGATGCGCGAGCAGGTCGAGCGTCGCCGTATCCACCCATTGCAGATCGTCGATAAACAAGGCGAGCGGATGCTCCGGCCGCGCAAATACACCGAGAAAGCGTCGAAATACGATCTGAAAGCGGTTTTGCGCGTCTTGCGGCGGCAGCGTCGGCGCAGCCGGCTGTTCGCCGATGATGAGCGCAAGTTCAGGAATCAGATTCACGATCAGCTGACCGTTAGGCCCGAGTGCTTCCATCAGTGCGCGACGCCACGGCACGACCTCGGCTTCCCGCTTGCTCAGCAGGTTGCGCACCAGTGTCTGGAAGGCTTGCGCGAATGGCACATACGGAATGCCGCGCCGGTACTGGTCGAACTTGCCGGATGCGAAGAGACCACGCGGCGGGACGAGCACCCTGTGCAGCTCGTTCACGACCGACGACTTGCCGATGCCCGGATAGCCCGAGATAAGTACCAGTTCGACCGAGCCGCTGCCCACCACGCGATCGAACGCGCTGGTCAGCGCTTCGATTTGCGGCTCGCGCCCGTACAGCTTTTCGGAAATCAGCAACTGGTCGGACGCGTCGTGCTCCCCCAGTGGGAATGGATCGATGCGATGGTGCGCTTCCCATGCCGTGAGGCAAGAACGCAGATCGGCCTCGAGTCCCGCCGCGGTCTGATAGCGGTCCTCGGCGGCCTTCGCGAGCAGCTTGAGCACGATGCCCTCGAGCGCCTGTGGAATTGCGTCGCGGCGCGCCCGGGGCGGCGTGGGCTTGCGCGCGATATGGCAGTGAATCCACTCCATCGCATCCGAGGCCTTGAACGGCAGCGCCCCGGTGAGCATCTCGTACAGCGTGACGCCGAACGAATAGAGATCGCTGCGCGTGTCGATCGAACGATTCATGCGACCGGTCTGCTCAGGCGCCATATAGGCAAAGCTTCCGGCGACGATCTCGGGCGGTGCAGGCGGCTGATGTTCATGCGCCAGTTGCGAAGCAATACCGAAGCCGGTGAGGCGCACGTTGCCGCCACTGTCCACGAGCACATTCGCTGGCTTGATGTCTTTGTGAACGAGGCCGCATCGATGCACGTGGCCGACCACCTTCGCGAGATTGACCGCAATGCGCAACAGCCGTGCGAGTTCGAACGGGCCAGCAAGCGAGCGATCGAGTGGTTCTCCGCCGTCGTCGTCGAGCACGAGCATGGGCGGCTCCCTGTGCCGGTAGAACGCAAGCGGCCGCGCTGCCCAGCTGGAATCGAGCAGCTCGGCGAGGGCGTATTCGCGCTCGAGCCGCTTCACGCCCACCGGGTCCGCCCGTCTGGCGACCAGCGTGAGCACCGAGCCGGGATGGCTGCGTTTGCGGGCGCGATACAGTGAAAAATCGCTGTCATCGCGCAGCGGCACCAGCTCATATCCAGCGAGATCCACGACGGACGCTCCTGTCATGATGCGATCTTCATCCGGAAATGATTTTGCACGCGCGCCATGGCGAGCGCCGCGGAATCATTGATTGTCCTGAACAATGATGAGCGGATGCACCTAACCTTCGATGCATCGACGTAAGGCAACATAGGAATCAACAGCCGGCCAGAAAGCTGAAGAGATAGTCGGCGAACACCTTGATTCTCAAAGGCGTGCGAGGCCGGTTGCGGTAGCAGACGAAATAGCCTACACCCATTCGGCAGTCCGGCCCGAATCTGCGTTTCTCTGCAAGATCAGCCTGTGCCGCAGCAGATCGTCGATGGCAAGCGGCGCGCCGTGTTGCGCAAGACAGGCCAGCGCGGCGCAGACCACGAGCCCCGACTCGCAAAGACGGCGCGCCACGAAGCACCAGCAAGCGTACATTCAACTGGGGACTCAAGCCGCGCGATGCTCTTGCTCAACGAAGGCGAGGAAACACCCAGCTGGCGTGAAGCCTCGGCAAGACTGCCCGTGAGCGCGACGTTGATGAAGCCGATCACGCTGGAAAAGTTGCGCGCAATCCCCGGCCGGCGTCGTGCTGTCGATTCCCATACGTCGTCGTGTCCGGACATACGAATCATTGTTATCGTTAAACGGCGCGCGTTCCGAATGACAAGCGCGCATCCGGGCTATGGCTTACCCGCCATATGTCGACTCCCATCCCCCTCCCAGCGCTTTACAAAGCGTAATGAGATTCGTAGCCGCCGTAGCTCTGCTTTGTTCGAGATTGCTTTGTGCTTCGAGCAGTTGCTTCTGCACGTTCAAGACGTCGAGATAGTCGAGCGCCCCGGCCTTGTACCGCTCCCGCGCGACCGAGAGCGCGCGCTCGTTCATCGTCACGGCCTGGGCCAGCCGGTCGCGGCGGCGCTGTTCGGCGTCGTAGGTGACGAGCGCGTCGTCCACCTCCTGCCACGCGCGCAGCACCGTCGCCTTGTAGGCAATCGCCGCCTCCTGCTGTTGCGCCTCGCGCAACTGGAGCGTTCCTTTCAGGCGACCGCCTTCGAAGATAGGAAACGTAATGGAAGGGCCAACGACGAACTGCCCTGACGCCCAACTGGCCAGACTCGAGAGCTGAAGACTCTGAAAGCCTGCACTGCCATTGAGCATGATGCGCGGATAAAAATCGGCCTTCGCCACGCCAATCGACGCCGTCGCCGCGTGCAGTTCGGCTTCCGCCTTGCGGATATCCGGACGGCGCTGCACGAGTTCGGAAGGAAAGCCGATCGGCACCTGCGCCGGCAGTACGGGCACCTCCTGCGTTGCGGCGAGCGTCTGACGCAGCGCGCCCGGTTCCTCGCCGAGCAGCAGGCCGATGGCATTGATCGTCGTTTCGGAGTGCGATTCGAGCGTGGGAATCAGGCTTTCGATATTCTCCACCTGCGCCGAAGCGTTCGAAACATCGAGATCCGTCGTGACGCCCTCATGTGCACGGACCAGCGTGAGCTTCAGCGCGTCGTTGGCGATGTCCAGGTTTTGATGCGCGATCTGCAGGAGTTCCTGCGTGTCGCGCAGTTCGATATAGTCTCGCGCAAGCTCCGCACGCGCGCTCAGCAAGATCGAGTTCCGGTCCTCATAAGAGGCTTCCGAAAGCGCCGTCGCCGCTTCCACGCTGCGTCGCACACGCCCCCATATGTCGACTTCCCATGAAGCGTCGAAGCCGACCTGATGCAGGTTATAGGCGGGCGAACCCTTCGAGCCCGGCATGGCCGCCACGCCGAGCGGCGCGCTGCCCGAGGCCGACTGCGGCTGACTCTGCGTCGGCGTCACGCCAAGCAGCGAGAGGATGCCGTTTTCACTGCCGCGTTCGCGGTTATACGATGCGGCGCCGTCCAGCGTCGGATATTCGGCTGCGCCCGCTACGCGGCGCTCGGCGCGGCTTTGCAGCAGGCGCGCGGAGGCAGCTGCCACGTCCAGGTTCGCATCGGCGAGTTGCTTTTCCAGACCGTTCAGCACCGGATCGTTGAAGAGCGTCCACCATTCCGGACCGAACTGGCCTTCCACGGCTTTGCTCGGCGCCTGCGCCGTCTGCGTGCGGTTGAAGACCTCAGGCGTTGGGGACTTTGACGGTTCGAAGTTGGGACCGACGGTGCAAGCCGCCATTGCGAGACACGCGAGAACCGGGAGAAGGATCGCGCGAACAGAATATTGACTCGTGTTCATTTTCTTTCCGCTCCCTCAGCCGTCGCTTCTGCACCCCGGCCAACGGCCACTTCAGCTTCCACCGAGAGCCCAACGCTCAATGCCGCCGCAGCAGGCTGCCCGCGATCGATCGTGATCTTGACGGGCACGCGCTGCACCACCTTCGTGAAGTTGCCCGTGGCGTTGTCGGGTGCGATCGGCGCGAAGCTCACGCCGGTCGCCGGTGCCAGGCTGTCGATGCGGCCATGGATCACGACGCCGGGAACGCTGTCGACCGTCACGCGCACGCTTTCGCCGGGCCGCATATTGGTGATCTGGCTCTCCTGGAAGTTGGCGACGACATACGCATCCGAAAGCGGCACGATTGCCAGCACCGGGGCGCCGGGCGTCACGAAGGCGCCGACCCGCGCCGAGCGGCGTCCTACCTTGCCGTCAACGGGCGCGCGGACCTCCGCATAGGAGAGGTTGAGCTTCGCCTGTTCGAGCACCGCTTCGGCGTGTCGAAGCGCGCCAGCGGCCTTGTCGCGTTCGGTGCGCAGGACGTCCAGATTCTGCTGGGTGGCCGTCAGCACCGCCTGGTCGTGCGACTGCTGCGCAAGCTGCTCGGCGAGCGTGCTCGAAGCCTGTTGCTGCTCCTGCGCGGTCCCTGCCCCCGCCGTCGAAAGATTCTGGTAGCGCGCCGCGTTGGCCCGCGCGAAGCCGATCGACGCGTCGTCGGAGCGCAGCGTGGCACGCGCCTGATCGACGAGAGAGGGCTGGCGCGCGATCTGCGCGTCGAAGTTCGCCACCGACGCCTTCGCGCCCGCCACCTCGGCCTCGGCGCTCATCAACGCGGCGCGATAGTCGCGGTCGTCGATACGCACCAGCAGCTGCCCCGCCTTCACGTCCTCGTTATCGTTCACCAGTACGTCCATGATTTGCCCCGCGACTCGCGGCGCGACGAGCGTGAAATCCGCGGTGACGTAGGCGTCGTTCGTGGATTCCGAACTGGAGTGAGACAGGAGCTTCGCGCCGGCCCAGCCAGCGACGCCGACAACGGCGACGACTGCTGCAATACGAAGCCATTTCAACCTGGACGGTGCGAGGGTGGGTTGAGTCGATGACATGGAAAGCGGACCTCATTTCGAAGCGGGCGGCGTCGTGCTCCACGGCGGATAAATCCGCACCGGCAGCACTGGAACAAGAAGAAGCAGAACGAGCGCAACGCACGCCATCACCCGGTAGAGATCGGCGGAAGTCAGCACGACGGCCTGCTCGTGAATACGGTGCGCGAGTTGCCCCAGCGCGTAGGGGGTGTCGAGACCGGGGCTTGCCACCAGCGCGCGGTTGCCCAGCTGGTCGACGAGCATGCTCGAATGGAAATGTTCCCGTGCAGTGCCTACCCCCTCGATCAGTCCCGTCGCGATGGCGGCGGCGAACGTCTTGACCGTATTGAACATGGCCGAAGCGAACGGACCCTCCGTGGGGGGCAGCCCCGTCGTGACGCCCATGAGGATCGACATGATCACCATGGGCTGCGCGATGACCTGCAGCGCCTGAAGCACATAGAAGTTGTCGCGAATCCACTCTGACGTCATGAAGCTGCCGAGTGCGCAGGTCGTGAACATCAGCGACAGACCGATTGCGATCACCCAGCGGTGATCCGCGCGCTGCGTGTTCAATAACGCCGCCGTCAAGGGAAGCGTAATCAGCAGCGGAATGGCGAGCAGCAGCGAGAGCGGCGCCGTCTGCAGCGGCCGGTACGCATGAACCTTGGCGAGAAACTGCCCGGGTATAGCGGCGACGCCCACCAGCAGGATCACGGTGCCGACCAAGGTCGAGAGCCCGTGCGTGAAATTCCTGCGCTCGAGTAACTGGAGCTTGAAAAAAGGCACGGGCTGAAACCACTCGTTGACAAGGAAGACCGCGAGCAGCAGAGCGCCGCCGCCCAACATCACGCGGATAAGCTCCGATTCGATCCAGTCGAGCCGGTCGCCTTGCAAAAGCCCGGTCACGAGCATGGCGAACGCCGGGAAGCCCGTGACCAAACCTATCCAGTTAAAAGTACGAAAGCGCTCGAGCTTGACCGGATCGGCGGGCAGCCCCTGCTGAATCGCGATACAGCACAGCACGCCAAGCGGAACGATTTGCCAGAACGCCATGCGCCAGCTCACGAACTCCGTCCACAACGCGGCGAGCGGTGTGCCGAGCGCC
The DNA here is from genome assembly GCF_040948675.1 of Paraburkholderia sp. BR14312. NCBI lineage: Bacteria > Pseudomonadati > Pseudomonadota > Betaproteobacteria > Burkholderiales > Burkholderiaceae > Paraburkholderia > Paraburkholderia sp. BR14312. The sequence goes on along the minus strand of NZ_JBFPKI010000006.1, from coordinate 228,825 downwards.
GGCCCGAAGGTCGCCGTGAGCGCATAACCAGCGAGACCGTACAGCTTGAATTTTGGCGGCAGATAACGCAGCGCCACGATGATCAGCATGGGGGGCAGACAGCCGCCCGCGATTCCCTGGAAGATACGCAAGACGTAAAGCGTCGCCAGATTTGGCGCGAACGGGCACAACAATCCGAAGAACATCGTGGCGAGCACGGCGCCGATCGTGAAGCGTTTGAGCGTAAAAGTGATGCCGAACCAGGGGGCGAATACCATCGTCGCGACATTGGCGGCTTCGAAGAGCGAGGTGAGCCACGTCCCGTCGTCATGCCCGATCAGGAACGCGCCCTGGATATCGGCCATCGCTGCCGCGGTCACCTGTTCGTTGAGGATGGCCAGCAACGAAGCGAACAACATGCCGAGCAGGCCCACCACGATGCGCCCCGTGAACGCCACCTGCGCGGGGGCGGGCTGCGCCGGCGCCGCGGCTTCGCGCACAGCGCGTGGTTCCAGCGCCCGTGGGGCCGTTGCCGCTTCCGTTCCAGTCGTCAAAGGGTTCGCAGTTGTCATGGCGATCAGCAACTTCCCGGGTTTCGTTAGCTGTACTGTTTGATGTGGCTAGTTCACTGTGAGGCTATTCAGCGTCCTGCATCCTCACGCCAGGCGATGACCACACCTCCGGTTTCGCCGCGCATTGTTGCTGTTCACTGACGGCTTTATTGTCAGAGATGAACCCAATTTCTTAAAGTCTCGCCTGGTCTGATTTTGGGCCATCTAGTACGAGAATTTTGCCAGGCTGTCCGGTCGTGATCTGCCCGGCGCGTATGCGCTGCGTCAACGCAAATCTGTCTGATGACGCGCGGGTCATTTCTGCACGCTTTTGGGCCAATTGAGGTCGTACGGCGATACCAGACGGCACACGATGCTTAGAATCGCGGCGTAGGCATTCAGGCCGCGCGTTGATCGCGATAGACACGATTTACGAAGGTTTGAAAACGAACCGGCAACGGTAGACGCCAAACGGTTTTTACTGTTGTTTTCCGTTTGCAAGAGATTCAGATTGGGAAGTCAAGATGGACAGATTACGTGAGATGGAGGTGTTTGTAGCCATCGTCGAACGCGGCAGCTTCAGCGCCGCATCCGATAAATTCGGCTTATCGCGCGCGGCGGTCTCGCGGGCGGTCAACTCGCTCGAAACGCGCCTGGGCGCCCAGCTGCTCGCGCGTACGACACGCTCAGTCCGGCCCACGGACGCGGGTGTCGCTTACGTTGAAGCCTGCCGCAAGCTGCTGGATGGCATCAGCGATGCTGAGTCGCATATCGCCACGGGTCTCGCCAACCCGGTGGGCACGCTCACGATTACAGCCCCGGTGCAACTCGGCCAGCGCTTCATCGCGCCGCTCGTCAACGCCTACACGCTGCGCTATCCCGACGTCAGCGTGAACGCTGTTTACCTCGATCGTCCCACGCGCCTGCTCGAAGAAGGCGTGGATATCGCCATACGGATTGGTCATCTCGAAGACTCGTCGACATTCGCGGTGCGCCTGGGGTCCGTGCGGCGGCAGACCTTTGCGTCCCCCGCTTATCTCGCCGCGCATGGAGAGCCCATGTATCCGCGAGACCTGGTCGGCCACCATTGCGTTTCCTTTACCGGCGTCTCCCAACCGCTCGAGTGGACGTTTTACGAAAATAACGCAAAGATTCCTGTGCGGCTGCAGCCGCGCCTGATCGTGAATCTGGCGCCCGCCGCCATTTCGGCCGCGGAAGACGGCGTGGGTATCACGCAGTTGCTGTCTTATCAGGCCGCAAGCGAAGTCGCGTCCGGAAATCTGGTGCCGATTTTGCGGGCCTACGAGCCCGAATCGACGCCGGTCAGCCTGCTTCATGTCGAACGGCGCGGGACGAGTGGAAAGATCCGCTCCTTCGTGGAGTTCGTCACCGAAACGCTGCGCAACAACACGTATCTTCAATGTGCGAGCGGATTGACGAGCGAAGGCGAATGCGTTCCATGTCAAGGCAATCGCGAACTCGCCACGAGGCATTCCGAAGCGCATGCCCCATATCTACAACCGCTTGTTCATTCACTCGGCAACTGATGACAATTGAGCCGCAATACGAAGTTCGCGGTACGCGCTCGCCAGCGCGTCGAGGCTGAATGCGCGATTCAAGCCGCTCGGGTTCGGCAGCACCCACGCCTGCGCACCGCCGAACCTGCTGGATTGCAAACCCCACTGGATATCCCGCTTGCCGGACATTTCGGCAAGCGCCATCTTGCCGAGAAAGGCGATAAACCGCGGCGCGTAGTGTTGAACCTTCAACTCGAATTGCGCCGCGGCAGCCTGTATCTCCGCTCTCGACAACTCGTCCGCGCGCGCCGTTGCGCGCGAGACCGCCGTAGTCAGACCAAAGCCATGCCGCAGCAACTCACAGTCGTTCTCGGGACGAAATTCTTCGGGCGTAAAGCCGGCGCGATGGAGCACTCGCCAGAAACGGTTCCCTCGGCCATCGAAGTGGCGCCCGGTGGCCGCCGCACGCATGCCTGGATTGATTCCGCAAAACAAGATCGACAAACCGGGTTCGATGATATCGGGAAGGAATGGCGCGGCATTGGCGTTTGCCAGCTCCGCCAGGGAATCGTCGCTATGCACTCGCCTCCCCGCGGAATCGCAGGCGATATTGTTTTGGCGTAACGTTCAGGCGCCGCGAAAACGTCGTGCGCATATGGGTGGCGCTATGAAAGCCGCATTTGAATGCGACCGTCTTGAGCGGCGCATCCGTATCTTCCAGAAGCTTTCTCGCCGTGTCGACGCGAACCTGCTCGACGAATACGGAGGGCGTGACCTTGGCATTTTTGGCGAAGATGCGCGACAAGGTGCGCCGGCTCACGGCAGCCGCACTCGCCAGCGCCTCGATCGAAAGCGTATCGGTGATATGTTCGCTCACGTAGCGATACACCTTGCTGAGTATGGGGTCCTCGTCCTTGCCGGCGCCGATATACGGGCTGTACTGCGACTGACCGCCTTCGCGCTGGATATACACCACCAGCCGCTTCGCCACCCGCACCGCCAGTTCGTGTCCCCAGTCTTCCGCCACCAGCGCGAGGCACAGATCGATGCCCGCGGTCACGCCCGCCGACGTGAACAGCCGCCCGTCGCGCACGAAAATGCGGTCCGGCTGCACGTTGGCGTGCGGGAATTCGTTGGACAGGCGCCCGGCATCCGACCAGTGGGTCGTCACTTCCTTGCCATCGAGCAGCCCCGCATGCGCCAGCACGAATGCGCCGTTGCACACCGAACCGAAGCGGCTCGCGCTGCGCGCCTGACCTTGCAGCCAGGCCAGAAACTCATTCGACGGATGAACGTCGGGCAACTGCGGGCCGCCGGCCACGAGCAGCAGGTCCCATTGCGTGTCGCTGTCCGCATAGCCGCGCGAGACCGCCAGTTGCATGCCGTTCGAACAGGTAACGGCGCCCGCCTCGCGCCCGACGAGCGTCACCTCGTAGCGCTGATGCTCGGAGAGGAATGTGTTCGCCTCGGCGAATACATCGAGTGGGCCTGCAACATCCAGCGCCTGCACACCATCGAATACAACAATGGCGACTTTCATGCCGTGACCTTCAGAGGTGGTGTCCCAACCAGGACCGTGGCGCAGCTTAACGCATCGTCGTTAGCGCATGCAGTCTGCCCCCGGAAAAAGTATTTTGCGTCGGTGTAACAAATCGGCAGTGTGGCCCAAAACGTCCACTAGTTGGCAGGCGGCGGCACCACGCGCGTATTTCGCCCGTTGCCCCGCATAACTAGACTGTGTTCACGACTGCGGCTGGGCAAACAACCCGGGCGGACCGGAAGGCGTTGTCGCCATCATTCCACGTGTTGCGCCCGACGTTGGACCGCACACCGACCAAAGGCAGAATGATCATGTTGAAAGAACGTCAGAGCTCTTTCCTCTTCGGGGGCAACGCCCCTTACGTCGAAGAGCAATATGAAACTTACCTGGCCGACCCGGATGCGGTCACCGGTGAATGGCGGGCGTGGTTCGATGCACTGCGCGAAACACCCGCTATCGACGGCAGCGATCGCGACGACGAACCGCACGCCCCCGTCATTTCCAGCCTTGTCGAGCTTGCGAAGCGGCCGCCGCGCGCGATCGCTCATGCCGACACTGCCCTCGCGAATGACGCCGGTCTCGGCCTCGCACGCAAGCAGGTCGCGGTACAGTCGCTGATCGCCGCGTTCCGCATGATCGGTACGCGCACGGCCGATCTCGATCCGCTGATGTGGACGCCGCCACGCGCCTACGCCGAGTTGACCCCGGCTTACTACGGCCTGACGGCCGCGGACATGGCGACGACCTTCAGCACTGCCGACACGTTCCTGTTCGACGACGACGCCACGCTGAAGGAACTCGTCGCGGCGCTGAAGCAAACCTACACGGGCACGCTCGGCGCCGAGTTCATGCACCTGACCGACGCGGAGCAGCGGCGCTGGTGGCAGATGCAACTCGAATCCACGCGAGCGAGGCCGTCGCTGCAGGCCACCGAGAAACGCCGGCTGCTGGAACGCCTGAGCGCGGCAGAAGGCCTCGAGAAGTACCTTCACGCACGCTACGTCGGGCAAAAGCGCTTCTCGCTCGAAGGCGCGGAGTCGCTGGTTCCGATGCTCGATGAAGTCATCCGCTACGGCGCTTCGAAAAAGCTGCGCGCGGTGGTGATGGGCATGGCGCACCGCGGACGCCTGAATGTTCTGGTGAATATCGTCGGCAAGCCGTTGCGCGCGCTGTTCGACGAGTTCGATGGCAAGGATCCCGAACGACTTACCGCGGGCGACGTGAAGTATCACAAGGGCTTTACGAGTACGGTCGATACGCCTGACGGGCCGGTCGAAGTGATGCTCGCGTTCAATCCGTCGCATCTGGAAATCGTCAACCCGGTCGTGCAAGGCATGGCGCGCGCCAAGGGCAAGCTCCTCGGCAGCGCCGACGGCGTCGAGGTTCTGCCGGTCGAGATTCACGGCGACGCGGCGATGTCCGGCCAGGGTGTCGTGATGGAAACCTTGAGCCTCTCCTATACGCGCGGCCACGGCACGGGCGGCACGGTTCATATCGTCGTCAACAATCAGATCGGCTTCACGACCTCCGATCCGCGCGACACGCGTTCGTCGTTCTACACCACGGACGTCGCGAAGATGATCGAGGCGCCTATCCTGCACGTGAACGGCGACGACCCCGAAGCCGTCGCGATGGCGGTGCGCCTTGCCCTCGACTATCGCACCGCGTTCAAGCGCAGCGTGGTCATCGATCTCGTGTGCTTCCGCAAATTCGGGCACCAGGAACAGGACACGCCGGGCATCACCCAGCCGCTAATGTATCGCGCGATCGCAAGTCATCCCGGCGTGAGAACGCGCTACGCACAGAAGCTGGTTCAACAAGGCGTGTTGACAGCCGAAGAAGCAGAGGGCTACGTCGGCGAGCGGCGAGAACTGCTCAAGCGTGCGAACGAAACCGACAGCTCGGAAGCCGCCTCTTCACGGGAGGAAGCGCGCAGCGCGGCCTCCCACCCCGCCCCGTCGACGAAAGCGCTGCGCAGTCTCGCGCAGCAGATTTCGACCGCTCCTGAGGGGCTCGCGCTGCACCCGCTCGTCAAGAAGATGATCACCGGGCGCCAGGAAATGGCCTCGGGAAAACGGCCGCTCGACTGGGGCATGGGCGAGCATCTGGCCTTCGCTTCGCTGCTCGCAGATGGGATCAGCGTTCGACTGAGCGGGCAGGATAGCGCGCGCGGGACGTTCAATCATCGTCACGCCGTGCTGCACGATCAAACGCGCATGAGCCGGCCGGATGGCGTTTATATTCCGCTCGATCATCTCGCTGATGCGAGTGGCAACGCACCTGGCCGCTTCAGCGTGACGAACTCCATCCTCTCCGAAGCAGCGGTGCTCGCGTTCGAATACGGTTACACGACGGTGAACCGCGATGCGCTGGTGATCTGGGAAGCGCAATTTGGTGACTTCGCAAACGGCGCGCAGGTGGTGATCGACCAGTTCATCGCAGCGGCCGCCGCCAAGTGGGGGCAACGCAGCGGCCTGACGCTCTTCCTTCCTCACGGGCAGGAAGGCGCGGGACCCGAGCACGCATCGGCGAGGCTCGAACGCTATCTGCAGTTGAGCGCGCAGGACAACATGCGCGTCGCCCAGCCGACCACGCCCGCGCAGCTGTTCCATTTGCTGCGCAGGCAGGCACTCGCCGCCGATCGTCGCCCGCTTGTCGTCATGACGCCCAAGTCGCTGTTGCGGCGCCCTGAAGCGGTCAGCACGTTCGAAGCGTTGAGCGAGGGCGAATTCCGCGAAGTTCTGCCAGATACGCAGGTCGAGGCATCGCGGGCATCCAGCGTCGAGCGCGTCATCGTGGCCACGGGCAAGGTGTACTACGAATTGCTCGAGCATCGCCGGGCGGACGCGACCGACACGCCGATCATCCGCGTCGAACAGCTGTATCCGTTTCCCGCACAACAGTTGGCCGCCGAACTCGCGCGCTATCCCAACCTGAAGACCGTCGTCTGGTGTCAGGAAGAGTCACGCAACCAGGGCGCATGGAGTTTCGTCGAGCCGCAGCTGCGCGAGCTCCTGCCAACGGGCGCGAAGCTCGCCTACGCCGGTCCCGACGCCGGTGCATCGACCGCGCCGGGCTACCATTCGGCGCACGTTGCGCGGCAATCCGCGCTGGTCGAGCAGGCGTTCACGGGGTAACGGCGCATGCGTGTCGCGATGATGCTTTATGCAGGTTTTCAACTGCTCGAAGCGAGCGGCCCGATGGATGTGTTTCATGCAGCGAATCGCCTGTATGGCAGCGCGTTCTATGAACCACACCTCGTCGGGACCTCGCCTGGGCCGGTACTGTCTTCCAACGGCACGGCGGTGGGCACCACGGAATGCCTCTTCGAAACGCGCGCGCCGTTCGATGTCGTCGTGGTGCCCGGGTCTCCCGTGGTGAGTTCGACGCGTGAGCATCGCGAACTCGTGACGTGGCTCGGCGACGCCGGGCCCGCCACGCGCAGGCTGGCCTGCATTTCCAATGGCGCGTTCCTGCTGGCGCGCGCCGGCGTTGCCGACCGTCGCTGGCTGACCACGCATTGGCGCGACGCTCACCGCCTCGCGGCGGAACATCCACGCGTGCACGTCATGTCCAATCCCGGCTGCCTGAAAGATGGCAACCTCCATTCGTCGGGCGGCGCAAGCGCCGGCATTCATCTGGCACTGTCGATCGTGCGGGAAGACCTTGGGGAAAGCGCGGCGGGAACCATCGCCAGAACGTTGTTGATGCAGCCGCATTGAAGCACGCGAGCGCACAAGGAACGCCATGATAGACGCGAACCGGATTCACAAGGCCCTCGCCAATCCACTGCGGCGCGACATTCTCGCGTGGCTGAAGGTCCCCGCCGACGCCTTTCCAGAGGGCCACGTCGATCTGGGCCACGGCGTGCCCGCGCACGCCATCCAGGCGCGCAGCGGGCTCTCGCAGTCCACCGTATCCGCGCATCTTGCCGCACTGGTCGAAGCGGGACTGCTCGTTTCGACGCGAATCGGACAATGGATGTTTCTTTCACGTAACGAAGAAGTGATACGGACCTTTGCCGAGCAGATTCGCCTGCATTTATAGGCCAGGATCAAGACGTTCATGGACTACCTGCGCGAGGTGGCGCCCAAAGCGCTTGCAGCGGATGCGCAAGCGCCTGGCCGGGCAGCCAGCCTTCCTTAGCCCGCGTTGCCCTTGTGATCGTGCGAAGCCACACGTTGCGGCGACGGTTGTGACGCGGCCACAGGCGAAGCCATTTCGTTTTGCTTGATGATCTTTTCGATCTCGCCGTCGGCTTGCGCGTCGTACTGTGCAAAGACGTCGGTGCGATAGCGCGTGTTTTGCGCCGCGCCGAGCTGCGAGCCCGATTCGTCGCGCGTATCGGCATCCACCGTCATCGAAAGGCCGATGCGCAGCGGACGCGCCGCGAGTTCGCGTGGATCGAGCGCGATACGCACCGGCAGGCGCTGGACGATCTTGATCCAGTTGCCCGTGGCGTTCTGCGCCGGCAGCGTCGCGAAGGCGCTGCCCGTGCCCGCCGAAAAGCCTTCGATACGACCGTGATACTTCACGCTCGAGCCATAGACATCCGCAACGAGCGTCACCGGCTGGCCAATGCGCATGTGCTTGAGCTGCACTTCCTTGAAGTTCGCGTCCACCCACACGCCGTCGAGCGGCACGATTGCCATGAGCGGCGTGCCGGGCGCCACGCGCTCGCCCACCTGCACCTGGCGCTGCGCCACATAACCCGTCACGGGCGCGGGCAAGGTATCGCGCGCATACGCGAGCCAGGCCGCCCGCACTTTCGAGGCGGCCGCCTGCACATCCGGATGCTGTTCGACCGATGTACGATCGGTCAGCGCGTGATTCGCCGCCCCTTGCTGGCGTGCGGCGTCGAGCGCGGCCTGGGCGGCCTGCACAGCGTCGCGCGCGTGGGCGATGTCTTCTGCGGACACAGCGCCCGAGTCCGCGACGGCCGTGCGACGGCGCAGATCGTCGTTGGCGCGGGCCAGGTCCGATTCGCGTTGCGCCACATTCGCTGCATAAAAGTCGTTGTTGACATAGAGGCCGCTTACGCGTCGCACGGTTTGGCCGAGCGACGCTTCGGCATCGGCCAGCGCGATTCTTGCGTCGGCCGGATCGAGCGTCACGACCGGGTCGCCCTGCTTCACGATCTGCGTGTCGTCGGTGTCGACGGCCACCACCGTACCCGTGACCTGCGGCGTGAGCTGCACGAGATTGCCGCTCACATAGGCATCGTCGGTCGATTCGTAAAAGCGGCCTTCCGTGAAGTAGTACGCGCCGTACGCCGCGCCCGCAATCAACGTCACGGCGCCGAGCAGCGCGATCAGACGCTTGCGGCGGCCCGGGGGCGTGGCCTGCTGGTCGTCCTTGGCCGGGGTCGCTTGCGCGCCGCCTTTGCTCTCGTCGAGTTGATCCACCGGCTCGCGGTCGGTCGCGATCGTTTCGCTCATTTCAGTTCTCCTGACGGGTATGCAAACATGCCGTTCAACGCGCGGCGGCAATGATGGAATTGGTTTGAGGGTTCGGTTGGGCGGCAAGGTCGGCGTGGTGACCGGCATCGGCCGAAGTGTCGACATAGCCGCCACCCAGATCCGAAGCCAGCGCAATCTGCTGGTCGCGGCGATCCATCTTCAGGTTGGCGATGGCTTCGTCGGCGTTCAGTGCCGTGACGTCGGCGTTGAGCACCGTGAGCTGATTGGTCAGGCCGCCCTTGTATTGCGTGATCGCGAGCTGGTCGGCGTCGCGTGCCGCCTGCTGCGCGGTTTCGGCATCGACGAGCTGTGCGTCGCTCGAATGGATCTGCGCGAGCTGCGTGGCCACGCCGCTGAGCGCGCCAATGAGCGTCTGGTCGTAAGCGGCCACGGCGTAGTCGAACTCGGCGTAGCGGCCCTTCAACTGCGCACGCAGTTCGCCGCCGTCGAAGATCGGCAGATGGACCGCGGGGCCGACCGACGCCGTGCGGCTCGCGGCGGTCAGGAAGCGGCCGAAGCCGAAGGCGTCCAGACCGAGCGCGGCGCTCAGGTTGATGTCCGGATAGAACTCGGCCTTGGCCTCCTTGACCTCGTGCGTGATCGCGTCCACGCGCCAGCGCGCCGCGACGATATCCGGGCGCCGGCTCACGAGGTCGGCGGGCAAGTTGTCCGGCAAACGCACCTCGTCGCCCACGCCGAGCGCCGGCCGCGTGATCGCGAGTCCGCGGTCGGGGCCCTTGCCCAGCAGCGCGGCCAGCTGGTAGCGCGTCGTGAGAATGCTGCCGTCGAGCGCGCTCACGCGAGAACGGCTCGTCGCCAGGTTCGCCTGCGCGGTCTTGCGTTCCACCTGCGTGTCCAGGCCCGTGGCAATGCGGCCCGCCGTGATGCGGTCGATCTGCTCGCGGCGCGTGACTTCTTCCTGCGCGATGTCGCGCAGCGCGTAGAGCCGCGCCAGCTGGTTGTAGGTGCGTGCGATCGAGGTATCCAGCGTCAGCTTGACCACTTCCTCGTCGGCCTCGCTCGCGGCCGTCTCCGAAACGGCTGCACGCAGTGCCTCGCGGTTCTTGCCCCACAGATCGAGATCGTACGATGCAGTAAGCAGCCCCTTGTTCTCGGTCTGCCACGAGCCGGCATACGGCGGCGGAATCAGCGCCGTGCTGCTGTACTGCTGACGCGTGAGCGTGTAGCTGGCGTCCACGCGCGGCAGCGTGCCCGCTTTCGCGGTCTCGCTATAGGCCTGCGCCTGGACCACCCGTGCCTTGGCCTGCTCGACGCTCGGGCTACCCTGCAGCGCTTCGGCAATCAGCGCCTTGAGCTGCGCGTCGCCGAACTGGTCGACCCAATCGGCGGACGGCCAGTGCCCCTGCTCCTGCGGCAGGCTCTGCGCCGTCTCGAACTGTTGCGGCTGGGCCATCTGCTTGTCGCTGTGGATGCCCGCGTAGTTGGCGCAAGCCGCCAGCGTGGCCATTGCGATCGCCGATACGCCCAGCTTCAGCGTATGGGTACCGATGCTTGCTTTAGAAGTCTGAGATTTCATTTTCTGACATATCAGATTAATGGTCGAAAAAAAGCGCGGCGCCACGGCCGCACCGTTCAGTCGTCTGTGAACTTGCGAAGCAGGCGGTTCAGTTCGGCGAACTCCGCCTTGGTGAATTTGCGCAGGCGTGCGTTCAACACTTGCGGCGCGACTTCCGGAATCTGCGCTGCCGTTTGCAGTCCCTTTGGCGTGAGGTTCAGATTGACCACGCGACGGTCGTCTGCGTCGCGCGAACGCTCCAACAATCCCTTGGTTTCCAGCTTGTCCAGCATCCGCGTCATGAGGCCCGTATCGATGCCGAGCAGCTTCGACAGTTCGAACGGCGTGGTCGCCACACCCTGCTTCAGCGAAAGCAGAATGCCCATTTGCTGGCCCGTGATGTCGAGGTCCTTGAGCGCGGAATCCATCTCAGCGACGATCAGATTGCGCGCCTTGACGATCCTGAAACCGACACTTTCCGTAAGCATGAAATTTCTCGTCGTGTAGTGGTCCATCGCGACATCCTCCGTGTTGAACGGCACAATATCTGCATTATCAGATACTGTCAAGAAAAACACGCGAGACTCGTCGGCCCTCCGGACCGGGTTCAACTGCAGAATTCAGTGTCCGCCAGCGGCTGCCGCGCCCGCGCCACCGCCCTTGACCGGCCTCGTCACCCAGATCAGCGGGATGATGACGACGAAGATCACCGCCGATATCCAGAAGATGTCGTTCAACCCCAGCATGGTGGCTTGCGCGTTGAGCGAGCTTTCGTAGAAGGCCGTGGCCTTGGGAACGCCGCCGCCCAGCGTCGCCTGCAGGTGCGCAATCGCGCCGGTAAACGCGGGATTCTCGACGCTCGTCTGCTCGGCGAGCCGGGCGTGGTGGAGGATAGTGCGGTCGTTCCAGGCGTTGCTCATCAGCGACGTACCCACGGCGCCGGCGAAAATGCGCGCGAAGTTGGACAGGCCCGCGGCCGCCGGAATCTCGTCGGGCCGCAGACCCGAGAGGATGATGCCGGTGAGCGGCGTGAAGAACAGCGCCGTGGGAATGCCTTGCAGCAGCGTCGGCAGAATCAGCGTCCACGCATCCACGCCGGTCGTGTAGTTCGAGCGCATGAAGAACACGGCGGCGAAGCCCACGAACGCCAGGGTGGCTAGCACCCGCAAATCGGAGCGCGGCATGACCTTGCCCATCACGGGGGCAAGGATCACCGCGAAAATCCCCAGCGGCGCGGTAACGAGCCCCGCATCCACCGCGCGGTAGCCGAGAAAGCCCTGAATCCACTGCGGCAGGATCACGAGGTTTGCAAAGAAGATCGCATACGCGACCGAAATCGCAATCGTGCCGCCGAGGAAGTTGCGTTTGGCGAACAGCCGCAGGTTGACGATCGGTTTTTCTTCAGTCAATTCCCAGATCAGGAAGAACACGAAGCTGACCGCGGCGACGATCGTGAGCACCCAGATGGCCGGCGAGCTGAACCAGTCGAGGTCCTTGCCCTTGTCGAGCATGATCTGCAGCGGCGCGACCCACGCGATAAGCGAGATCAGCCCGACCTTGTCGATGGGCAGTTTGCGTGCCGGCGTCTCGCGGTCGCGATAGATTGCCCATACCACGCCCGCGGCAAAGAGGCCGACCGGTACGTTGATGTAGAAGATCCACGACCAGCTGTAGCTGTCGGTGATCCAGCCGCCGAGCGCCGGGCCCGCGATCGGTCCGACGGTTGCGGTCATCGCCCACAGCGCCAGCGCGTTCGAACTCTTTTCCTTTGGAAACGAAGCGAGCAGCAAGGCTTGCGACAACGGCACCAGTGGGCCCGCCACCGCGCCCTGAACGATACGGGCGACCAGCAGTGTCAGCAGGTTCGGGGCCATGCCGCACGCTGCCGACGAAAGCACGAACAGCAGGATCGCCCAGACGAACAGCTTGACCTGGCCCACGCGCTGCGTCAGCCACCCGGTCAACGGAATGGACACCGCATTGGCCGCGGCAAACAGCGTGATGACCCATGTCCCTTCGTCGATCGACACACCGAGGTTACCGGAGAGCGTGGGAATCGCAACGTTGGCGATCGACGAATCCAGCACGTTCATGAAGGTGGCGAGCGCCACGGCGAAGGTGCCCAGTGCGAACTTCGCGCCAGTCAGCTGGGGCGGCCCGCCTGGGTTGGTCGATGAATTCATGTTAGGTTCTCTCGTCTGGATGCGAATGTCCCGTCAACCACGGGCCGTTATCTGACATGTCTGATAATTAAACAAAAAAAAGCCGCCCTAGCCATGGAGCAGTCTGGAAAGCAGCGTGCTCAACGCGTCGAAGTCGGACTTCGAGAAGTGCGAGAGCCGCTCGCTCCAGGCGCCAGGCGCGACGTCTGTGTTTCGCGCCGCGACCAGGCTGCCCTCCCGCGTCAACGAAACGTCCACGAGGCGCCGGTCCGTGCCGTTGCGCGCGCGCTCCACGAGCCCGCTGGTTTCGAGCTTGTCCAGCACGCGGGTCATCCGGGCCGGGTGGACGCCAAGCAGCTTTGCCAGCGCCGCCGGCGTCTTCGCGCTCCCACCGGCCAGCGTCAGCAGAATGCCGCGCTCCTGAAGGTTCAGCCCGGCGTCCTTCAGCCCTGCCCTGAGTTCGGTGGCCATCAAGTGGTGCGCCTGACCGAGCACAAACGCCAGCTTCTGCGTGCGCTCGAAATCTTCATTGACGGGATCGTTCATCGATTGCCCTCCTGGATATCTGATCCTGACTATATCTGACATTGCAGATGTGTGCAAGAAAGTTTCCGAAGCCGCATGAGACGGGCCGGCGCCTCGACGCAACGCCCAACCGCCCTCTGCGCGCGCGACGCGATACACGGTGTAAAAAGTGATGTGACCGGCAAGCGATAATCGACGCCGATCTTCACAGCTATATTGTTTCGGCAGAGTTTTGATCCGTGAAGTGCGGAACGCGGGATCGACGCACTCTTTATTCAGGAGAATCGAAACATGACTAACAAACCGCTTACGCTGGGCATCGATCACGTCGGACTGACTGTGCGCGACCTGAATCTCACGCGTGACTTCTTCGTGAATTGCCTGGGTTGGAAACAGGTTGGCGAAAGACCCAGTTATCCAGCGGCGTTCGTTTCGGACGGTCACGTCATGTTGACCCTCTGGCAAGTCACCGACCCAAGCCGCCTGGTCGAGTTCGACCGCAAGACCCATGTGGGCCTGCATCATCTTGCCTTGCGCGTAGGCAGCGAAGAAGCGCTCGACGATATCTTTTCGCGCGTGTCCGACTGGCCCGGCGTGAAAATCGAATTTGCGCCGGAAAACCTCGGTCCAGGGCCGAAACGCCATACCATGGTGTACGAACCGGGCGGGATCAGGCTCGAATTCGACCACGATCCGCGCACGCAAGCCTCCTGAGCTACACAGACAACCGCGTGTGAGGGTTCACGCGGGAAGGTCCGCCCAAATTAATCAGTTATCCAAATCGAAGCAAGCGTCATTCGCATGACCTTTTCCGCCGCACGCCGTCGCCCCTGCCCGCTCTCATTTGTTCCTGCGACTCACAACTGTTTGTCCGCGTCCTGTATTCAAACGGGGGGCGTGGATGCGTAAATTGGTCGTCATCGGAGCAGCAAACCCGATCAGAAACTGAGTCCAACGTACTTCGAGGTTCATATGAGTCAATCCCCCAAAGTCATCGTGATCACTGGCGCATCGCAAGGCATCGGCGCCGAAGCGGCCAGGGCATTCCGCGCACTCGGCCACAAGGTGGTCGCGACGTCGCGCAACATCAAACAGACTGACGATAGCGATCTCGTCGCAGTGGCCGGCGATATCGCCGACCCGGCCACGGCGCGCCGCGTCATCGAAACGGCCGTCTCGCGCTTTGGCCGCGTCGATACGCTCGTCAACAATGCGGGCATTTTCGTGGCGAAGCCGTTCACGCAATACACCGCGGAAGACTACGCGGCGATCAAGGGCACCAACCTCGACGGTTTCTTCCACATCACGCAGCTCGCCATTGCAGAGATGGAAAAGCACGAGAGCGGCCACGTCGTGACGATCACGACGACGCTGGTCGATCACGCAATCGACGGCGTACCGTCGGTGCTGGCCTCGCTGAGCAAGGGCGGTCTGGCCGCCGCAACGCGCTCGCTGGCGATCGAGTATGCCAAGCGCGGCATTCGCGCCAACGCGGTATCGCCCGGCATCATCAAGTCGCCGATGCACGCGCCCGAAACCCACGCCGCGCTCGGCGCGCTGCATCCGATGGGGCATATGGGCGAGATGAGCGACATCGTGAACGCCATCCTCTATCTCGACTCTGCCCCCTTCGTGACGGGCGAAATCCTCCACGTCGACGGCGGCCAGGTCGCCGGCCACTAGAGGCGCACTACGGGCGCACTACGGGCGCACTGCGCTCCACGGGGCCCCACCGGGCGACGAGGGAGCGCCGCTGGCCGGCGCTCCCTGCAACGATCAACACCGAGGAAAGCGAAATGCCGATCGTCACAATTCAGGTTACGCGCGAGGGCACACGGCCCGGCACGGATTCCGTCACGGCGGAAGAAAAGGCGCTGCTCATCAAGGGCGTGAGCCAACTCCTGCTCGACGTGCTGAACAAACCGCTGGAGGCGACCTTCGTCGTCATCGAAGAAGTGCCAACGGAAAACTGGGGATGGGGCGGGCTGCCTACCGACGTCTATCGACGACAGAAGGGACTCATCAAGTAAGCGCGCGCGGCCCGCTCGAGAGCGGGCTTTCGCGCGCCTATGCACCGCTTGCATCGCGGCAGATGCTACGCACTTTGAATCGCGAGAGAATCCGTTGATATCAGGAATCTATCTTCCAATTAACGGGAAGCTATTGCGGAACGTGAAAGAGGCCGCCAGCAGTCCCGCCAGCAAGCCTCTTATGCAATTGCCACGCGCGAACGCCAGGCGCGCCGCTCAGCGTTCGCACTCCGTAATCGCGCTGTAAACGAGCGTGCGCAACTGCCGGCGAATCGGGTACGCAGTCGAAGGCAGGAGCTGGGTGAGAAACAGCACGATCATGTCCTCGCGCGGATCGGCCCAGAAGAAGGTGCTGGCCGCGCCGCCCCAGAAGAAGTCGCCCGCGCTGCCCGGAATCAGCGTGGATGCGGGCGCAATCGTCGTGGCGAAGCCGAGCCCGAAGCCAACGCCTTCATAAGCCGCTTCGGTGAACATCGAGCGCGAGAGGCGCGGCAGGTCGACACCGCCCGGCAGATGGTTGGCGGTCATCAGCTCGATGGTCTTCGGCCCCAGGAGCCGCACGCCGTCCAGCTCGCCGCCCTGCAGCAGCATGCGCGCGAACCGCATGTAATCCGCCGCCGTGGAAACGAGGCCGCCACCGCCCGAAACGAACGAGGGCGGCTCGCGATATGGGCTCGTGTGAGGATCGTCCTGCAGCTCCGGACCCTTTTCGGAAACGACCTTCGAACCGAGCGCGCCGATGGCATAGCAGGCGCAGAAGCGCGACACCTTCTCCGGCGGCACATAAAAGGCCGTGTCGACCATGCCGAGCGGATCGAAGATCCGCGTTTTCAGAAAGTCCTCGAAGGCCATGCCGCTGACCTTGCCGACGAGATAGCCGAGCACGTCCGTGGAAACCGAATAATTCCACGCGTCGCCCGGAGAGAATTCCAGCGGCAGCGTGGCCAGCTTCTCGATCATTTCGTCGAGCGTGCCCGCGGTCGCAAGCTCGCCCACTTTCAGCTTGCGATAGGCCGCATCGACATTGGTGTTCTGCTGAAAGCCGTAGGTCAGCCCCGAGGTATGCCGCAACAGGTCGACCACGCGCATCGGGCGCGCGCTCGCGCGGGTCTGGAAGCTCTCCATGAAACCGCCCGCGTACACGGCAAGTTTTTCCCACGACGGGATGTACTTGCTGACGGGGTCGTCGAGCGCAATCTTGCACTCCTCGACCAGCATCATGATCGCCACCGACGTAACGGGTTTGGTCATCGAGTAGATGCGGAAGATGGAGTCCTCGGCCATCGGCGTGCGCCGTTCGCGGTCGGCGAGACCCAGCACCGAGTTCAGCGCGAGTTCGCCGCGCCGCCATACCTGCGTGACGGTGCCCGCGAGCGTACCGGTCGCGACGTAGTTCTCTTCGAGAAAACGTTCGATCCGCGCGAGCCGCTCACACGACATGCCCTGCTTTTCCAGACCTTCCCTACCCATGACGCCTCCTTGAATGCATTGACCGAGCGTATTCGGAACCGATGGATTGCACGCGATGCGCGTCACAGTATCGGTCATTCGGCGCGAAGTCGCATTGCCACACGCGCCGCCATCCTGCGAGCTGAAATTTCGTTTTTTTAGCGCCTCGACTCGCAGTATGTGTGGGGTACACTACCGGGCGACAAAATACAGAATTACAGCGGGGGGCTGCGATGGGCGAGACGGAAACATATTCCTGGCCCGGGAAAGCGTTGTTTCGTGCATTTCCGAAGGACCCAGAGAAGGAGCAGGCCGTACTGCGCATCACGCTCGGTTCCGTCGTCCTTCTCGCCTACCTCGTTGCCTGCTCGATCTATCGCTCGACCCACGTCTACGCAACGCTTCTGGCGGTCACCGCTTATGTGGCGTTCGGCGTCGTATCGTATGTGGCAGTCACCGTCGCGCCAGCGCGCTCGCTCGTACGCCTCACGCTCGCCACGTTCGCCGATCAGGCCATCGTCACCGGCGCGCTGGCCGTAGGCGGAACGGCCGCGCTGCCGCTCTTGTGGGTGGCCTTCTGGTTTCTGGTCGGCGCGGGCTGCCGCTATGGCCAGCGCATGCTGGGCCTTTCCTGCTTCGTGGCGCTCGTCGGCATCATGGGCCTGATGCATTGGCAACCGTGGTGGGGCGCCAATATCACGGCCGCGCTCGGCATTGCGCTCAGCATCGTTGCGACGTCCATCTATCTGGCGGTACTCGTCCACCGGCTGGAACGCCAGGCCTCGACCGATCCGCTCACCGGGCTCTACAACCGCGTGCGTCTCGAGCAGGCCATTGGGCGCACGCTCTTTACGCGCACCGCCGAAGTCGATCGCACGGCCATGCTGCTCGTCGATCTCGACGGCTTCAAGGAAGTGAACGACTCCTTCGGGCACGCGGTAGGCGACGAACTGCTGCGCAGCTTCGCCGCGGCACTGGTGCGCCGCATGCGGCGCGGCGACACGCTCGCACGATTGGGCGGCGACGAGTTCGTGGTGCTGGCGCGTCACGTCTACGACAAGAACGACGCGCTAACCGTCGCCAACAGCATCCACGCGATTCTCGCCAACATGCGCACCGTGGGCGGCTATCCGGTGACCGTATCGTGCAGCATCGGTGTGTGCCTGCTCACGGAAGGCAGCGGCAGCCGCTCGCTCGATGCGCGAACCTTGATGCGCGCCGTGGACAGCGCCATGTACCGGGCCAAGTCGCGCGGCATGGGCAAGACCGAGTTCGTCGATACGGTCGGTGTCGCGCCGGGCATAGTCTGACTTCATTCGCTCCCGCCGCGTTCGGGGAATTGCTGGCTCGTGCCACCGTCGTGCCCGGATTGTTCTCCTGGCGGAAACAGTGAATTCGGCTATTAGGTATTTACCCTAGTGCCCGGCCCTCCTACACTGACTTCACCGCTGCTTACAACCCTGTACGCAGTTCAAGAAGAAAGTAAATCTGGAGGTTAGTCATGAAATCGCTCGTCCAAGCCGTCGTTATCGCTGCCGCCCTCGCCGCTCCCGTTGCCGTGTTCGCCCAGTCGAACCAGCCCGTGACGCGCGCGCAAGTCCGTGCAGACATGGTCCAGGTCGAAAAGGCCGGCTTCAATCCGGCACGTTCGAACCCCAATGAATATCCGGCGAACGTTCAAGCCGCCGAAGCTCGCGTCGCTGCGCAAAACAGCGCAGTGGGCGGCGTGAACAACGGTTCGTCGCAAGCCGGTCAGGCAGCGCAGTAAGTTGCCAGGCTGAATAGCCGCGCTTTTGTAGTCGTTGCCTTCTGGCCCGCCATCGCAGTGTGTTGCGATGGCGGGCCAGCTGTATTTCTGGCGTTTGCAACGCTTCGCGTTGCGCGTTGTTAAGCCCGAATGCGCAACACGACCTCTCCGCCGCCCGACGGCAACTGCACCTGCACGCCCGACTCTGCCGCTTGCGCATTCAGCTCGCCGGCATCGCGCAGTTCGGGCCACTGCCGCAGGGTGAGCGGCAACGATTCGTTCACGCCGTCAGGCGCGCGACACGGCCGAAACGGACAGCTTCACTACATTGGCGAGTTCCCGAACACCCATGCGCCGGTTCAATGATGTTGGAACAGGTCCGGGAGCCCGCGCCGTGCGAAACGTCGTCACCGTAAGGGAGCGCTGGGCCGAAGTGGCGGAAGAAACAAAAAAGCCAGCGGACGTTTTTCACGTCCGCCGGCTGTGTGCCAAGGCCTGAAAACTTTGCGGCTACTGCGTCGAGAACACCGATATCCCGCCATTCGGGAATGCCGTCGACCCGGGCTGGTACGGCACGAAGACCTCACCAAGGCTGCTGTCGATGCCCACCGAGTGCGCGCCTGTCCCCACCGCCACGGTATAAATGAGCTTGCGCGTCGCGCCGTCGATCACACCCATGGTCGGCGTATAGCCCGAAGACGCCGCGGTCCCGCTCGTGACGTAGTGGCGCGCAGGCAGGAAGTAGCGATTCGACGCGGGATCATAAGCCACCTGGTCCACGCCGCCGAACGGCACCGACGCGAGTTGCGTACCCGCATTGCGATCGAGAATCAGCGTAATGAGCGGATCGCCCGCAGAAGGATCGCAACCAATCAGCACGTCGCTGTTGGGACCGAGCGCAATGCCGGAGGGGCCGCATTTGCCGAGCGCAAACGCCTTGCTCACCGCAGGCGCGCCCGACGTGACCGAACTGGCGGTGATCACGTCGAGTTCGCCGTCGGGGTTGGCGGCGGTTCCGTCGTTGTTGATGAGAAAGTTCTTCGAGACCGGATCGTACACGCAGGCTTCCAGGCCTGAAGAGCCGTTGAATACCAGTTTGTTGACGACGGCTTGCGTCGTGGTCGAAATGAAGGTCACGTAGGGCGGCGTGTCGCCGGGGCTCGCAAACATGACGAGATGGTCGTCGGGATCGTAGCAGCCTTCATCGACGCGCGAGCCCGACGTGCTGATGGGGATCGTCTTGACCGTTTGCATCGCGGACGTGTCGACGATCTTCACGCTATCGACGTCCCCTACGTACAGCGTATTCGTTCCTGTCACGCCCACGATGCCGTCAGGCCCGGACGCATCGGTGCTCGCGCCCGCACCGGTGAAGTTGCCCGGAATCTGCGCGAGCAGCGCTTTCGTTTTGGTATCGACGACATCGACGGACTTGTTGTTGCGATCGGCCAGATAGTACCGGCCCGCTTCGACATAGCCGATATCGAAGCTGAACGCCGGGCTCGTCGTATTGGGCACGACAATGTTCGAGAGCAGTTTGGGCGCAGACGGTGTGGCCGCGGCCGACGCCGGGTTGGAACTCGATGAGTCCGAGCCTCCGCAACCGGCAACGGCCACCGTCGCCGCGAGTAGAAAGGCCAATAAGGGTTTATTCATCAGTCGGCTCCTTTGAGCAACAGAACAAGTGGATCAACACGCGAATGCCTATCGGAATCTGCGGGAGCGCCTCGATGAATCCTCATCGCGCCGCGGCTCACGTCATCCATTTTCTTGAAGCGGCGCAATGGCGGGCTTCGATATGGACGTAAGGATGCGCAACGAGCGGTAATAATGCACAGCAAAAGAAATTGATCGTTTCTATTTAAAAGCGCCTATGAATGTATGGCTGTAGAAACTTATCGAGGACTAGAAGCATCGCGCTCAGTAAGTTTCGGTTCACATCTTTTTTTCTGGAATGAAACTCAGAATTGATCAGATCGGCAAAAGAATCCAGACGTGCTGTGCCGCGCCATTTCCTGCACTGCAATGCCGCGAGGGCCTTGAAGCGCGAGCTTTAGCTTGTCGTGGGAGGTTTTGATGCGGGGGCACATCGATATGCGGCGTTTGGCGCGGCGTCGATTGAACCGCGCGCAAACGGGACACGCATGTAAGGTTCGGTTGTGAAGTCGAAAGCGACATTGGCGGCCATTCGAAGATCAAGCCGCCAGAAATGAACTAGAGGCCAGGGAAAAGCCTGACCTCCGTTTGATTCACCACGAATATAAGCGCGCGGGAATCAGAAGTTCAAAGCGGCACATCCTCGATCAAACGCGCTTTCAACGCACGGATACGCTGATCGACGAAATAGCCGCCACCTTCCGTATAACGAAGGTAAAGCCGTCCGCACAGCGTGCATTTCCACACGCCGCAACGGTTATACGGAAAGTACCGGGGCGCGATCGGCGCATTCTCCGACCAGTAGCCCGTCTCTCCAGGCAGATGTTCGGCGAAGGTCGGTTCGGCTTCGTCCGCACTAACGAGCGTGCCGATCTGTTCCAGTTGCCGCTCGTCGAGCGAGAGCGGCTGCGATTGCCAGCCATCCAGCGGCGTTTTCGTGCAGGTACACGGGGGCGGGTCGGTTTGCTCCGCGCGTTCGGCGAGTTCGCGCAGCGCGGCAGCGTCAAGATATCGGGTCATGGAACAAGAGGGGATCTGCGATTGAGCGAGGGAGCACAAGCTCCAGCGCGCATCTTAACGCCTGGAGCCGCCTGGGCTCATCAGGCGCCGCTTCTCATGCGCTCGATGTGGGGCATCACCCATGCGCGGTCGAAGCGCCCTTCGGCGATCGCCTGCAATGCGGCGGCCTCCTTTTCGGCCTGCCGGCGCGCGCCCGCAATGACGGCCTCCACATCCGCGGGCGCGATGGCGAGCAAGCCGTCCTCGTCTCCCACGATGATGTCGCCGGGATTGACGACCATCCTGCCGATGGTCACCGGCACGTTGATTTCGCCCGGTCCGTTCTTGTAGGGCCCGCGGTGTGTCACGCCGCGCGCATACACCGGAAAGTCGCGCTGACGAATCGCGCCGACGTCGCGGATCGCGCCGTCGATCACGAGCCCCTGCACACCGAGGCTTTCCGCGTAGCTCGACATGATGTCGCCCATCAGGGCCTGGGTCACCTCGCCCGCCCCATCGATCACGAGCACGTCGCCCGGCCGGCAGAAGTCGAACGCGCGATGGATGGCGAGATTGTCGCCGGGACGCGTGCGCACCGTCACCGCCGTGCCCGCCATCGGCCTCGGCTTGTGGAACGGCTGCAGGCCGAGAATGCCGCTCGAGCGCGCCATGTTGTCGCTCAGGAGCGACACCTGCAGTTCGCGCAACGCGGCGAGCGTCGCTGCGCCGGCCTGCGGGGCAGACTCGTTTTCGCGCCAGCCAATCTGGTTCATTTTGTGATCCCTTCCAGTGCGGTTTGTCGTTCGATCTGCGCGGAAAGCCGGCTGTACACCGCGCGCGCGTTGCCTTCGTAGATGCGTTGCCGGTCGGCGTCGCTAAGCCATTCGATCGCGTCGATATAGCGGCGCGTGTCGTCGTAGTAGTGGCCGGTTTCCGGGTCGATGCCCTGCACCGCGCCGATCGTCTCCGAGGCGAACAAAATGTTCTCAACCGGTATCACCTTGGCGAGCAGGTCGGAGCCCGGCTGGTGATAAACGCAGGTATCGAAGAACACGTTCTTGAGCAGGTAGTCCTTCAGGAGCGGCCGCTTCATGTCCTGCGCCAGGCCGCGATAGCGTCCCCAGTGATACGGAACCGCGCCGCCGCCGTGTGGAATGATGAAGCGCAAGGTCGGGAAGTCGGCGAACAGGTCGCCCTGCAGCAACTGCATGAACACCGAGGTGTCGCCGTTGATGTAATGTGCGCCCGTCGCATGAAAGTTGGGATTGCACGACGACGAAACGTGGATCATCGCGGGCACGTCGAGCTCCACCATGGCCTCGTAAAGCGGATACCACGAGCGATCCGTGACCGGCGGCCCCGACCAGTGCCCGCCCGAGGGGTCCGGGTTGAGATTGCAGCCGACGAACCCCAGTTCCTCCACGCAGCGGCGCAGCTCGGGAATGCAGTTTCCCGGCGTCACGCCCGGCGTTTGAGGCAACTGGCAAACACCCACGAAATGCTGCGGGAAAAGCGCGCACACGCGATGCACGAGATCGTTGCATTCGCTGGACCAAAGCGCATTTGCCTCTGCGCCCGCCTGATGGTGGCCCATGCCCGCAGCGCGCGGGGAAAAGATCGTCAGGTCCGTGCCGCGCTCGCGCTGAATGCGGCGCTGGCCGTTTTCGATGCTTTCGCGAATCTCGTCGTCGCTGATCGACGGGCGCGGCGGCATCGGCGTGCCGTCCTTGAGCGCGGCGATCTGTTTGGCGCGCCAGGCTTCGTGCTGGGGCGGCGAGGTCGTGTAGTGACCGTGGCAATCAATGATCATGTAGCAATTCCATCAGGTGTACGGATGAATCAAGTCAGCTTTCCGTCGCTTCGTCATGGCCGACGAGCGCCGGGTTCGAGGCGCCGCGCTCGGCAGGCTTCACGCGCATCACGATGGCGATGAGCGTGGCGACCACGAGAAAAGCGGCGATGGTGAGCAGCGCGAGCTTGAAGTTGCCGGTGGCGTGACGCACGAGACCGATGGTCCACGGCCCCACCACGCCGCCGAACTGGGCGATCGTGTTGATGAGCGCGATCGTCGCCGCACCTGCCGCACCGGTTCTGAACGAAGCGGCAAGGCTCCAGAACAGCGGGTTGCCCGCGTAGATGAAGAGGCCCGTCACGCAAAGCAGCGCATACGCGAGCAGCGGATTCGGCGCATACGCGCTGCCCGCAATCGCCAGCGCGCTCATGCCGTAGACGAATGCGAGGTGGTACTTGCGGTCGCCGGTGCGGTCCGAGCTGCGGCTCACGAGGAACGTGCCCAGCACGCCCAGCAGCGGCGGCGCGGCGGAGAGGAAACCTACTTCGATGTTGTTGAGGTGGCCCAGGCTCTTCACGATCTGCGGCAGCCACAGGAACAGGCCATAAATGCCGACCAGCGCGCAGCCGAACAGACACGCGAGACTCCAGACGCGAATGTCACTCGCGACCTTCAGCAGCGGAAAATGCCGATGGCCGCCCAGCGCCTCGCGCTCCTTGGCGAGCGTGGCTTCGAGCCATTGCTTCTCTTCGGCGGAAAGCCAGTCGGCGTCGGCGGGGCGCTCGGTCATGATGCGCAGCGTGACGAGGCCGAGCAGCATGGCGGGCACGCCTTCGATAATGAACATCCACTGCCAGCCGTGCATGCCGAGCACGCCATTCGCGTAAGTCATGACGGTGGTCGAGAGCGCGCCGCCCAGCACGGCCGAGAACGACCCCGCGATGATGTACCCGCCCACGGCGCGGGCGCGATAGCGCTCCGGAAACCAGTAGGTCAGATACACGGCGATACCCGGCAGAAAGCCCGCTTCCATCACGCCGAGCAAAAAGCGCAGCACGTAGAAGCTCGACGCGTTGAACACGAAGGCCGTTGCGGCCGCAACGGCACCCCACGTGAGCAGAATGCGCGCGATCCAGCGGCGCGCGCCCACGCGGTGCAACAACAGATTGCTGGGCACTTCCAGCAGCATGTAGCCGACAAAGAAAATGCTGCCCGCGAAGCCGAACACGGCAGGGTCGAAGCCCATGTCCGAGTTCATGTCGAGTGCGGCGAACCCGATATTGATGCGGTCCAGATAATTGAAAAACATCATGCAGAAAAGGAGCGGCACGAGCCGCTTGTAAACCTTTCGCATGGTTGCTGCTTCATCGAAGTGACTCATGCTGTCTCCGCTTCATGGCGACGGGCGGTGCCGTCGCTGCATAGTTATCGGCCGGCAGCGGTGAGCGTTGCCGGCGGCACCCCTCGAGACAGGGCGCCTGAGTTTCGATAATAAGAAGCGGGGGGCGTCGAGTCCAAGACGCGATACTTATGCTTCTATAAGCGTGCGCTTATAGTGTGCTGGCGAGCGGCGGCGGCAGGCATTCGAGAAACGCGCGCAGATGCGGCGAGGCGTCGTCGCTGCGGAACGTCGCGGCCAGCACGGTGCGCTGTGCGGCGCCAGGGCCCGCGAGGTGGCGCGCCACGACGTCGGCGCGGCCATGACGCGCCACCGACTCGCCCACCACGGTCACGCCGAGCCCGGCCGCCACGAGCGCAATGGCGGTCTGGATCTCATAGGCCTGGTGCGCGACGAAGGGCGTCACGCCCGCGTCGCGGTAGAGCGCCTGAACCGTGCGCTTGAACTGCGCGTTCTGATGCTTCGGGTAGAGGATCAACGGCGTATCGGCGAGCTCATCGATGCGCACCTTCTTTCGTTTGGCGAGCGGGTGATCCGACGCCATCAACACCACGAGCCGCTCGCGCAGCAGCGGCAAGGTCGTGTAGCCGGGCACGGCGAGCGGCTGCCGCCCAATGCCGATATGGATGCGCATGTCGCGCAACGCGTCGGTCTGCTCGTCGGTCAGCATTTCGAACAGCTTGAGCTCGACCTGCGGATACGCCTGATGAAACGCCTTGAGCGCGGGCGGCAGCACGCTGTACATCGACGAGCGCGTGAAGCCGACACTGAGCCAGCCGCGCCGGCCCACGCCGATCTCCAGCGCGCCGTGCGTCACCTCGGCGAGCGAGCCGAGAATCTGCCGCGCTTCGGTGGCCAGGTACTGGCCCGCTTCCGTCAGGCGCAGCGGGCGGCGCGTACGATCGATCAGTTGCGTGCCCACGCGGTCCTCGAGGGAGCGGATCTGCTGGCTCAAGGCCGGCTGCGCAATGTGCAGACGCTCCGCGGCGCGGCTGAAGTTCAGTTCCTCGGCGAGTGTCACGAAACACTGCAGGCCCCGAAGCTCGTTCATCTCGTCATCTCCGTATCGATTTGCCCAGCATCGTAATACAGTGAATAACCTGCGAACCGGGCACGTCATTTGCTCCCGATCGCACGGCGCATGCCGATCGCCATGTTGAGCGATGGCCCTCTCGGCTCTGGAGGCTCGATGAAAGGCACGCGGGTACGGATGGCGGGCATGGCCGTCGTCCTTCTTGCTCTCGCTGCCGCCTACGGCGGCCACGTTGCGCACGCCTGGGAACCAGGGCTCGCACCGGTGGCCGCGCCCTCGCCGCCTGCGGGCGACGCCGCGGCCATCGCGCGCGGCGCGAAGCTCGCGGCCGTCGGCAACTGCATGACGTGCCATACCGCGACTCAAGGTCAGCCGCTCGCGGGCGGTCTGCCGTTGCAAACGCCCTTCGGCGTGATCTACTCGACCAACATCACCCCGGACAAGGACACCGGCATCGGCGACTGGTCGCTCGACGCCTTCACGCGCGCGATGCGGCGCGGCGTTTCGCGCGACGGGCATCTGCTCTATCCCGCGTTCCCGTACCCGCACTTCGCGCAGATGAGCGACACCGATATCGCCGCGCTCTATGCGTGGCTCATGAGCCGCGCGAGCGTCAACGCGCCGGCGCCGCACAATGCGCTGATTTTTCCGTTGGGGTTCCGGCCGCTCATGGCAGTGTGGAATAAGCTCTATCTGCCGCCTACGTCTTCTGCTCCGTCTGCCACCTCGACAGACACACAAGCGCCCGAGGTCGCGCGCGGCCGCTATCTCGTCGAGAGCCTCGGTCATTGCGGCGCGTGCCACACGCCGCTCAACCGTCTCGGCGCCGAGCGCCGCGACCATGCGTTGCAGGGCGGCACCCTCGAGGGCTGGGACGCGCCCGCGCTGACCGACCTCACGGCACGCCCAAGACCCTGGACGCAAGCACAACTGACGAACTATCTGCGTACGGGCTACGCCAGCGAGCACGGCGCGGCGGCGGGCCCGATGCGTACGGTGACGCGCTCGCTCGGCGACGCGTCTGCCGAAGACGTCGAGGCGATCGCCGCGTATCTGATGACACTGCAGTCCAATCCGAATGCCGCCGCGCCGCCAGCCGCCGCCAGCGTCCATGTCTCGACTGCGCCCGCCAACGGCGCTACCCTGTTTGCCGCGGCCTGCGCGTCGTGCCACGGCGAAGGCGCGGCGATGTCGATCGACGGCCATCGTCCGTCGCTGTCGCTCTCCAGCGCCGTCAACGCCGATAGCCCGCGCAACATGGTGCGCATCATGCTCGACGGTATTGCCTGGCACGAGAGCGAAGCCGGGTCTTTCATGCCGCCATTTGCCGGCACCTTCACGGACACGCAGATCGCGGAGCTTGCCAACTACAC
This sequence comes from Paraburkholderia sp. BR14312, assembly GCF_040948675.1. Classification (NCBI taxonomy): domain Bacteria; kingdom Pseudomonadati; phylum Pseudomonadota; class Betaproteobacteria; order Burkholderiales; family Burkholderiaceae; genus Paraburkholderia; species Paraburkholderia sp. BR14312. Next base: position 202,098 of record NZ_JBFPKI010000006.1, on the reverse strand, counting down.
GCGCGTGCGCTTCACCGCGCTTGGCCCCTGGTCCGCGCTCGACGCCCAGGCCGTGGCGCGTCTTCGCAAGGAAAGCCCATCACGATGATTACGCTCAACGTCAACGGCGTCAGCCATACCGTCGATGCCGATCCGTCCACGCCGCTGCTCTATGTGCTGCGCAACCAGTTGCGGCTCAATGGCGCAAAGTTCGGCTGCGGGCTCGGGCAATGCGGCGCGTGCACGGTGAGCGTGGGCGGCGAGCCGGTGTTCTCGTGCCTGCTGCCGGTCGTGGCGGTGGGCGAGCGGCCCGTGCGCACCGTCGAAGGGCTCGGCAGCGCGGATCATCCTGGGCCGCTGCAACAGGCCTTTATCGATCAGCAGGCCGCACAGTGCGGCTACTGCATCGCGGGCATGATCATGCGCGCGCAAACGCTTCTGGAGCGCACGCCGCACGCCACGGACGACGAGATTCGCCGTTATATGCAGCCGAATCTGTGCCGCTGCGGCACGCATATGCGCATCCTCGCGGCAATCCGGCAAGTAGCGGCGGGCACGCAGTCATGAGCCGCACTCGCCCATCCTCTTCGCTCGACCCTGGCGGCCCCGACGACGCCACGCGCCGTCGCTTCCTCGTGGGCGGCTCGCTCATGGTGAGCTTCGCCATCGTGCCGGGCATGGCCGCCCTCGCCCAAACCACCACCGAAGCGGGCACTTTCCACGCGAGCGCCCCGAAGCTGCCCGGCAGCCTCAAGACCACGCCATCGCTCGACGCGTGGATCAAGGTCGCACCGGACGGTCACGTGAGCGTGTTCACGGGCAAGGTGGAGCTGGGCACCGGCGTTCGCACGGCGCTCCTGCAACTCGCCGCCGAAGAACTCGACCTCGCGCCTCACGCGATCGAAATGATCACCGCCGATACGGCCGCCACGCCGAATGAGGGCTACACGGCGGGCAGCCACACGATGGCGGACAGCGGCACGGCCATCCTCAACGCGGCGGCCCAAGTGCGCACGCTGCTCGTCGAAAGCGCAGCGGCGCAGTTGGGCGTCGATGCCACCGCGCTCACCACGCGCGACGGCGCGATCCTCGCTGCCGACGGAAGGCGCGTGACCTACGGCGAAGCGGTGCAGCACGCGAACCTGCACCAGGACGCGCAGCCCAACGCCGCGACAAAGCCGCCCGCGCACTACGCCGTGATCGGGCACACGCTGCCGCGCGTTGATATTCCGGGCAAGGTCACGGGCGGCCCGAGCTATGTTCAGGACCTACGGCTCGCCGGCATGCTGCACGCGCGCGTCGTGAGGCCGCCCACCTATGGCGCGCGGCTCGTTGCTGTCGATAGCGCGCGCGTGGCGGCGCTGCCCGGCGTCGTCAAGGTCGTGCGCGACGGCGACTACCTCGCCGTGGTCGCCGACGACGAATGGCGCGCCATCGTCGCCATGCGCGAACTCGCGCTCACGGCGCAGTGGCAGCCGGGCCCTCCGCTGCCCGACCCCGGCGGAATTCACGCGTTTCTAATGAACCTGCCCGCACAGGAAATCGTCGTGGCGGATCAGGGCGCGCCCGCACGCCAGTCGGCGGTGACGTTGAAAGCCCGCTATTCGAAGCCCTATTTGACGCACGGATCGATCGGGCCTTCGTGCGCGCTCGCGCAACTCGACAACGGCGTCATGACGGTCTGGACGCACACGCAAGGCGTCTATCCGCTGCGCGCCGGCATAGCCGAGATGCTCGGCATGCCGCGCGAGAAAGTACGCTGCGTGCACGTGGAAGGTTCGGGCTGCTACGGACACAACGGCGCGGACGACGCCTCCGGTGACGCCGCTCTCATCGCCCGCGAGCTGCCCGGCCGGCCGGTGCGCGTGCAGCTCATGCGCGAGCAGGAACACCTGTGGGAGCCGTTCGGCCCCGCGATGACCGTGGAGGCGAGCGCGTCGCTCGACGCCGGCGGATCGATCGTCGCCTGGCAATACGAACTATGGAGCAATACCCATAACAATCGCATCGAGAACGCGGGCCGGCTCTTGCCGGCGCAGCTGCTCGCGCAACCCTTCACGCCCGCGCCGCCCAAGCCGATTCCCATGCCGGAAGGCGGCGGCGACCGCAACAGCATTCCGCTCTACCGCGTGCCGATGCTGCACGTGCAGCATCACTTCCTGCCCGATATGCCGATACGCGTCTCGGCCATGCGCTCGCTCGGCGCGCATATGAACGTGTTCGCCATCGAGAGCTTGATCGACGAGCTTGCGAGTGCCGCGCAAGCAGACCCTGTCGCGTTCCGGCTCAAGCATCTCGACGATCCGCGCGCGCAAGCCGTCATTCATGCCGTGGCCGATCGATTCGGCTGGCGTGCACATGCCGCGCGTGCGACGCACCCGGACGTGCGCGCGTCCGGCTCCGGCTTTGCATTCGCCCAATACAAGAACCTGATGGCCTACCTCGCCATTGCCATGGACGTGACCGTCATGCGCGATACCGGCGAGGTGCGTATCGAGCGCGTGGTCGCCGCCATCGACTGCGGTCAGATCGTCAATCCGGATGGCGTGCGCAACCAGGTCGAAGGCGGCATTTTGCAGTCCGCGAGCTGGACGCTCTTCGAGGAAACGCATTTCGACCGCGAAGGTATTACGAGCTTCGACTGGAGCACTTACCCGATCATGCGCTTCGCGTCGGTGCCCAGGCGCGTGGAGGTTGTGCTGATCGACCGCCCCGGCCTGCCGTTCCTCGGCGTGGGCGAAGCGGCGCAAGGACCGGCCGCGGCGGCGCTCGCCAACGCGATTGCCGACGCGACCGGTGTGAGAATCCGCGACTTGCCGCTGCTCGGCGAGAAGTCGCGGAACGCGCTCAAGGCGTAGCGAAGCCGCCGCGTGTTTCGCTAGTGCTGTTTAGGCGGCAGAGGCTGATCGAGGCCGGGCTCGACCGGCGTGGGCACCGCATCGCCCAGCGGCCTGGAAATGTCGTTGTGCGGCGCCCGATCTTTCTCGCCTGGGTCCTTGCCCGCCTCCTCCGTTGGCAAAGTCTTGGGTGGCAGCGGCTGATCGAGACCCGGCTCGGTGGGTGCAGGCACAGCGTCCCCAATTGGCTTGGGCAGATCCGTGCCGCGCGGTTCCGGTGCATCGTCGGGCTGTTCGGGATGTTCGGACTCGTCGGACTGGTTGCTCATCGTATCGACCTCCCTTCGCGATGGATATCGCATGGTCCCGCCAGATCATGCAGGGACCGTGCCAGTGGCAGCGGGGCCAACTTCAGTAGAATGAGGGACACTGAGCGCCGAATCCGGCGGCCGACGAAGAATCACGCCCGGAAAATCCTGGAACACGCCTGATGCCGCACGCCCTCGATCGCCGCACCGCCGTCGCATTCCTTGTGGCCGCAACGTTCTTCATGGAGAACCTCGACGCCACCGTCATCACCACCTCGCTGCCCATCATCGCGCGCGACTTTCACACGGCGCCCGCGTATCTCTCGATCGGCGTCTCCGCGTACCTCGTCGCGCTGACGATGTTCATCCCCGTGAGCGGCTGGTTCGCCGAGCGCTTCGGCGCGCGGCGCGTGTTCGCCACGGCCATCACCGTGTTCAGCCTGGCCTCGCTGCTGTGCGCGCTGAGTTCGGGCCTGTTCGCCTTCACCGCCGCGCGCGTGCTGCAGGGGCTGGGCGGCGCGATGATGGTGCCGGTGGGCCGGCTCGTCGTGCTGCGCGACACGCCGAAGCACGAGATCGTGCGCGCCATTGCGATCCTCACCTGGCCCGCGCTGGTCGCGCCGATTCTCGGACCGCCGCTCGGCGGCTGGATCAGCACGCACTGGAGCTGGCACTGGATCTTCCTGCTCAACCTGCCGCTCGGCGTGGCCGCGCTCGTGGCCGCTCTGCTGCTCCTGCGCGACGAGCATACGCAACCGCGGCGCTTCGATACGTTCGGCTTCGTGTTGAGCGGCCTCGGCTTCGCGTTCGTCATGAGCGGCATCGAGATGGCGAGCCGCTCCGACGTCACCGCGCCCGTGTCGATCGGCACCTGCGTGGCGGGCATTGCACTGTTGGCGGCGGCCGTCGTGCATGTGCGGCGCGTGCCGCATCCGCTGTTCGATCTCGCGCCCGTGAAGATCAATACCTTTCGCGTGACCGTATTCGGCGGCTCGCTGTTTCGCACGGCCATCGGCACCGCGCCGTTTCTGCTGCCGCTCATGTTCCAGGTGGCGTTCGGGTGGAGCGCCGTGGCATCGGGCGCACTGCTGCTGTGGCTGTTCGCCGGCAATCTATGCATGAAGCCGGGCACCACGTGGGTCATGAACCGCTTCGGCTTTCGCACCGTCTTGATCGGCAACGGCACGCTGGTCGCGCTCGGCTTTGCGGGCTTCACGCTGCTCGGGGCCGATACGCCGCGTGTCGTCGTGGCCGCGTTGCTGTTCTTCAGCGGCCTCGTGCGCTCGATGCAGTTCACCGCGCTGAACACCATTGGTTTCGCCGACGTGCCCCAGGCGCAGATGCGCGACGCGACGACGCTCTTCTCCGTGCTGCAGCAGATGAACGCCGGCATGGGGATCGCCGTGGGTGCGCTGGCGCTTTCGGTTGCCGAGGCGCTGCGCGGCACCCATGCGGGCACGGCGGGCGCACCCGACTTCCATCTCGCGTTCTGGTTCATCACGGCGCTCGCGGCGCTGGGCGTGGTCGACAGCGTGCTGCTGCCGCGCAGCGCGGGCGCGCATATTCTCGCGCGACGCTAGCGAACCTCCGATCCCTGATTCCCTTCTTCGTTCAACACGATGCTGACCGTTGCGCTACTCGTCTTTCCAGGCGTCCAGGCCCTCGATGTGTTCGGGCCCACCGACGTCTTCTCGGAAGCCAATCGCCTGCTGCCGCCCGAGGCGCAATACCAGCTCGAGCTGATCGCAACGGAACGCGACACCGTACGCTGTTCCAGCGGTGTGCGGATCGGCGCGGACCGGTACTTCGACGAAGCATGCGGCCATTACGATTTGCTGCTCGTTGCGGGCGGCCCATCGCTCGTTGAGCAGCCGCTTGCCGATGCGGCGCACGCGTGGCTGCGCGAAGCCAGCAGGCGCGCCCGGCGCTTCGGCTCCATCTGCAACGGCGCGCTGACGCTGGGGCGCGCGGGCTTGCTCGACGGCCGCACCGTGACGACGCACTGGAACGACGCAGCCGCGCTCGCCGCGATGTGCCCGACCGCGAACGTCGAATTCGACCGCATCTTCATACAGGACGGCAATCTCTATACCTCGGCGGGCGTGACGGCGGGCATCGATCTCTCGCTGTACCTGCTCGCTCAGGATCATGGCCCGGAAATCGCGCTGCAGGTGGCGCGACGGCTCGTGGTGTTCGTGCAGCGCGCGGGCGGCCAGTCGCAATTCAGCCCGTATCTCACGCCCTACGCGGAGGCGACGTCGCCCATCGCCCAGGTGCAGCAGTACGTGCTCGGGCATCTGAATGAAGATCTTGGCGTTGAGGTGCTCGCCGGCGTCGCGCAGATGAGCAAGCGAAACTTCGCGAGAATTTTTGTGCGCGACACCAATGTGACGCCCGCCGAATTTGTCGAGAGCGCACGCATCGACGCCGCGCGCGTGATGCTGGAAAACAGCACGGCGCCGTTGAAGACGGTGGCCTTTCGATGCGGCATGCGCGACGCCGACCAATTGCGCGTGGCGTTCAAGCGCAAGCTGGGCACCACGCCGCAGCAATATCGCGCGCACTTCGGCGCTGTCACAGCAAAAGCCAAACGCACCGCAAAGGCCGATACCTAGCAGCCTCGTTGCGCCTACGCCCCCGCCCGCACCTCGCGCCGCACCGCCTGCGGCGGCACGCCGAACCCACGCACGAACGCTTCGCGCATGTGCCGCCGGTCGCGAAAGCCGGTCTCGCGTGCGATGACATCGAGCGGATGCGTGCTCTGTTCGATCATGAGCCGCGCCGCCTCGAGACGCAGGCCTTCCACGGCGCGCGCCGGCGACTGCCCCGTTTCCGCTGTGAACACGCGGCTGAACTGGCGCGGGCTCAGGTGCACGGCCTCTGCAAGCTGCTCCACCGTGAGCGCGCTGCTCAGGTTGCGGCGCGCGTAGTCGAGCGCGTTCTGAATGCGGTCCGATTTCGGCGCGAGCGCGAGCATTTCGGAATGCTGCGACTGGCCGCCCGAGCGCCGCTGATGCATGACTAGCTTGTGCGCCACCGAGCGCGCCGTCTCAGCGCCGAGGTCGCGTTCGACCATGGCAAGCGCGAGATCGAGCCCCGCCGTCATGCCCGCCGAAGTCCAGACCGGCCCGTCGACGATATAGATGCGGTCGTCTTCCACGCGCACTTCGGGAAAGCGCTGCTGCAGATCGCGCGCGTAGTACCAGTGCGTGGTGGCGCGGCGACCGTCGAGCAGGCCCGCCTCGGCCAGCACGAAACCGCCCGTGCAGATACCCGCCACCCGCCGCGCGCGGCCGCTCGCGCGGCGCAGGAACGCCAGCACCGCGGGCTCCGCGTCCACGGTACGCGGGTCGTTCACGCCCGCCACGATCCAGGTGTCCACGCGGCTGCGCGCGGGCGCAGGGGTGCGCAGCGTCTCCACGCTCATGCCGAGCGACGAACGCACCGCGCCACCCTCCACCGAATAGTTCTCGATCGCGTAGAACGGCGAGTCGGCCATCATGTTCGCGTATTCGAAAACGCTTTGGGTCGCGAGCGCCATCACCTGGAATTCGTCGCTCAAAAGGTAGCCGATGCGGTGCATGTCCTGTTCCTGTCGCTGCGTGTCCTGAATCACGACCTTATACGTCATTTGCGCCACGGTCAATCGCGGCCAGAATGTATTCACAGCAGCGCCACTTGCACGTTACCTAACCACCCGCGCCGCTACGCCAAGGAGCTTGATCATGAACCAGCCAACCCATCGCGGCACCGCGCTCGTCACCGGCGCATCGTCCGGCATCGGCGCCGTGTACGCCGCGGAACTCGCGCGCCAGGGCTACGACCTCGTGCTCGTCGCGCGCAACCGCGAGCGGCTCGCCGCGCTCGCTGAGCGCATCACGAGCGAAACCCGGCGCGACGTGGAAGTGCTCGCCGCCGATCTCAACGACCGTGACGATCTCGCCGCCGTGGAAGCGCGTCTGCGCGACGACGCAAGCCTCACGCTGCTCGTGAACAACGCGGGCATCGGCACGCACACGCCGCTCGTGGACAGCGACGTCGATTACATGACGCGCATGATCGAGCTGAACGTCACTGCGCTCACGCGGCTCACCTATGCGGCCGTGCCGGGTTTCGTGGCGCGCGGCCAGGGGGCGATCATCAACATCGCTTCCATCGTGAGCATCGCGCCCGAGATCCTCAACGGCGTGTATGGCGGCACCAAGGCCTTCGTGCTCGCGTTCAGCCAGTCGCTGCATCACGAACTGGCGAGCAAGGGCATCCGCGTGCAGGCGGTGCTGCCCGGCGCCACGGCCACGGAGTTCTGGGAGACGGGCGGCCTGCCGCTCGAACATCTCGACAGCGCGATCGTCATGTCCGCCCAGGACATGGTGCGCGCCGCCCTCACCGGCTTCGAGCGCGGTGAAACCGTGACGATTCCGTCGCTGCACGACGTGGAGCAATGGAACGCGTTCGAAACGGCTCGCCGCGCGATGTCCACGCAGCTGTCCAGCAACACGCCCGCGCCGCGCTATCGCGTCGCGCAGTGACGTTCCGGTTCGTTCAGATGGATTTTGCATGAAGCGGGGGCTCGCCCCCGCGCCCTAGACTTCGCGCTTGCTGCGCCCGTACAGCAGCAGCATGGCCGCGATCACCACGCCGTAGATGATCTGCCGCCCCGCCTCCGGCATCTGCGCGACCGAGAGAATGGACTGCAGCAGCGTGATGAGGATCGCGCCGGCGACAGTGCCGAGGTACGACCCGCGGCCGCCCAGAATGGAGGTGCCACCCAGCACCACCGCCGCGATCGCGGGCAGCAGGTAGGCGTCGCCCATCGACTGCGCGGCCTTCGACGCATAGCCCGCGAGCAGCACGCCGCCGAACGCGGCGAAGGCGCTGCACACGGCGAACGCGGCCACGGTCACGAGCCGGGTATCGATGCCGGAAAGATACGCCGCGCGCTCGGTGTTGCCGATCGCGTACAGCGTGCGGCCGAAGGTCGTGCGCGAGAGCAGGAACATCGTCGCGGCCCCGATCACCACCCACAGCGCCACGGCATTCGGCACGCCGGGCAACAGCCAGCCCGCGGCGAGCCAGCGCATGACTTGCGGCGCCGAATCCTGCGGCGACGATCCGCCCGTATAGACGATCATGATGCCCTGCGCGACCGCGTTGGTCGCGAGCGTCGCGATCATCGAAGGAATACGCAGGAGTGCGACGAGAATGCCGTTGACGATGCCGATCAGCACGCCGCAGCCAATGCCGACCGGAATCGCGAGAATCTGCCCGAGTTCGCCATGTCCGGCGACGGCACAGGCCATCATTGCGCCCACCGTGATCGTCCACGGCAACGAGAGGTCGATGTGGCCGAGCAGAATCACCATCATCAAGCCGGTCGCGATGATGCCGAGAAACGCGCCGACCTTCAGCTGCAGCAGGATGTATTCCGGCGACGTGAAGTTGCGCGAATACATCCCGCCGACGAGCAGCAGCGCAACGATGCACCCGAACGAGATCAGGATCGGCTTGTCGATCCTGCGCGTGAGCCTCGACACGAAGGTGGTGCGGGTGCTTGCAGAAACGCCGCTCATTGGAACCACTCCAGACGGTTGCGCACGCTGAACAACCCGCACGCGCCGATCGCGACGGCAAGCAGCAGAATCACGCCCTGGAATAGCGGCTGCCAGAGCGCATCGACGTTGAAGACGAACAGCAGGTCGCCGATGGAGCGGAACGCGAACGCGCCGAAGATCGCGCCGATCGCGCTGCCCTTTCCGCCGAGCAGCGACACGCCGCCGATCACCACGGCGGCAATCGAAAAGAGCGTGTACGAGTTCGCGCTGCCAAGGCTCGCTTCGCCGGTGTCGGTAAAGAAGGTCAGAAACAGGCCGCCGATTGCGGCGAGCAGGCCCGCCAGCGTATAGCTCGCGAACTTGGCGCGACGGATCGGCATGCCGGAGAGGAAGGCCGCGGGTTCGGAGGAACCCGTCGCATACGCCGCACGGCCCACCGCCGAGCGTTTGAAAGGAATCCAGACGATCACCACGGTCGCGATCAGGATCAGCAGACTCGCCGGCACGGCGCCCGCGACCTTGCCTGTCAGGGCGTCGGCGAGATCTTCGTTGATCGTGCCGCCGGGCACGGGGCGCAGCAGCAGCGCCAGCCCGTAAAACACGGCGCCGGTCGCGATCGTCGTCACGATCGGCTGCAGGCGGCCGAAAATGATGATCACGCCGTTGAGCGCGCCGCACAGCGCGCCCGCCGCGAGCACGCCGACGATGCCGAGCGCGCTGTGCAGCGCGTCGCCCGTGACGATCCACGAGGCGATGCAATTCGTCAGCACGAGCATCATGCCGATCGAGAGATCGATGCCGGCCGTGAGCACGACGAGCGCCTGCCCCATCGACACCAGCGCGAGCAGCACGGCCTTGTTCGCCGCGGTCTGAAACACGTTCGCCGATAAGCTCGACGGATAGTTGACGAGGTAAATCGCGAACATCAGCACGAACAGGCCGAACGCGAACACCGTTCCGCGATTTTCCGCATACCAGTAACGCAGCCCGCTCATGGCGCGACTCCCGTGGAAGGCGAATCCTGCGCAACCTGTCCGACTTGTCCAACCGGCAGGTCCAGTGCGCTCGCGATCAGGTTCTGTTCGGTGATCGCCGGCCCGACGAGTTCCTTCTTGATCCTGCCTTCATACAGCACGAGCACGCGGTCGCAGCAGCCGATCAGCTCGTCGTAGTCGGTCGAATAGAACAGGATCGCGGCGCCTTCGTCGGCGAGGCGCCTGAGCAGCTGATAAAGCTCCTGCTTGGTGCCCACGTCGATGCCGCGCGTCGGGTCGCTGAGGAGCAGGATTCTGGGCTTGCGCATCAGCCACTTCGCGATGACCACTTTCTGCTGATTGCCGCCCGATAAAGAGCCCACGGGCGCGTCGACGCCGTGCGATTTGATCGCGAGAAGCTCCATCATCCGGTCGACGAAGGACTGCTGGCGGGTGCGATCGATGACGCCTGCGGTCGACATGCGATCGAGCGCGGCAAACGAGAGGTTCTCGCGCACCGACATCGGCAGCATCAGGCCTTCGGTCTTGCGGTCCTCCGGTATCAGCGCCATGCCGATTCCCTTTGCGCGCGCGGCAACGGGGCTGCCGATCGACACGGCCTTGCCGTCGATCTCGATCTTGCCCGCGCAGCCGCGCAGCACGCCGAACAGCGCGAGCAACAGTTCGCGCTGCCCTTGCCCGTCGAGACCTCCCAGCCCGAGAATTTCACCGGGCTGCAGCGAAAAGCTGATGCCCTGCAGCGTGTCGCTCCACGCGAGATCGTGACAGGCGAGCACCGGCGGGCGCTCGGCCTTTTCCGCGGGTTTGTCGGGGAAGACATGCTGGTACTTCCGCCCGATCATCATTTCGATGACCTCATTATCCGAGCGCGTGCCCGCCTCGAAACTCATCACGTGACGGCCATTGCGATACACCGTGCATTCGTCCGCGAGCGCCTTCACCTCGTGCATGCGGTGCGAAATGAAGAGCAGCGCGAGCCCCTCTTCGCGCAGCCGCTTGAGCACCTCGATCACGCGCGCCACGTCGGCGGCGGTCAGCGCCGAGGTGGCCTCGTCGAGAATCAGGATGCGCGGTTCGTGCGCGAGCCCCTTGGCCAGCTCGACCATCTGCTGGCGCGACAGCGGCAGGTCGCGCACTTTCGCGAGCGGGTTGATGTCGGCCGCGCCCGCGCGGGCCAGCGCTTCCTCGGCCTGGCGGCGCTGGGCCCGGCGGTCGATCATGCCGAAGCGGCGCGGCGGGTTCGACGCGAAGATGTTGTCGGCCACGCTCAGGTCGGGGATCAGCGACAGCTCCTGATACACGCAGACGATGCCCGCCGCATTCGCCTCGGCGGGCGAGTCGAACGCGACTTCACGGCCTTCGAGGTGCATCACGCCCTCGTCCGGCCGCACCACGCCGGACATCACCTTCAGCAGCGTCGACTTGCCCGCGCCGTTCTCGCCGAGGATCGCGTGAATGCGGCCCCGGCGCACCGCGAGGTCCGCATGATCCAGCGCCACCGCGCCGCCATAGCTTTTCGACACGCCAGACATCTGAAAGAACGGCTGCCCTGCATCCTGCTGCATGCTTCGCCTCCCGTCACGTCACGTGGCAATCACGCGGTCACTGGTTGCCCTGGCTCTGCTTCATGATTGCCTGGGCGGAGAAGTTGATGCCGCAAGTGGGAAACGAGTTGCCCACGAAGAAGTTGTCCGACTCGTTCGGGAAATAGTTAGTGCCCGCCTTCAGCATCGAATCGTCGGTGACGTCCAGCGGCAGCTTGATCGCCACGGGAATGGTCTGCCCATCGAGCGCCGCGAGCGCCGTCTTGATCGCCACGGCCACCTGCGCGGGACCGGTGCCCGCCGACGTGCACTTCAGACCCTGGGCGCCGTACTGCGCGCAGAACTTGCGAAAGCCGTTCTCCGTCTCGCCGCCGAACGGCACGAACGGATGTTTCGCATCGATCATCGCGCGCACCACCCCCGTGTCGCCGCCCTGCGCCGAAATACCGTCGAAATGGCCCTGCACGGCGATGGCGTCGGCGGTGGCCTTCTGCGCGACCGCGTCGTCCCACTTGCCGTAGACCTGCACGACGTTCCACTTCTTGCCGGTCTCGTCGAGCGTCTTCGTGAAGCCGTTGTGCCGATCGGTGTCGACCGAGGTGCCAGCCACGCCGCGGACTTCCAGCACCTTGCCGCCGTTGGGCACATGAGTCGCGAGCCACTTGGCCCACAGCACGCCGAGCCCGTACTGGTCGACGTCCACGTTGATCGCGTCTTCGCTGTCGAGCGTATTGTCGAACGCGACCAGCACGACGCCGGCTTTCTTCGCGCGGCGGATCGCGGGTCCGAACGAGGCGGGATTCTGCGCGTCGACGATGATCGCGTCATAGCCGGCGTCGATGAAGTTGTTGACGGCCGAGATCTGCGCGGGCACGTCCTCGCCCGTCGAGACGACCTTGAACTCCTTGAGCTTGGCGGCGACGGCCGGTTCCGCCGTATAGGCCTTGGCCGTCTTGATCATCTGGATGCGCCAGGTATTGGCGATGTAGCCGTTCACGAGCGCAACGCGATACGGCCCGCTCTTCTTCGGATACTTGATGAATTTGGTGTCGGTCTTCCAGGGGACCATGCACGTTGGGTCGCTGGACGGGCCGGAAACGATCGATGCCTGCGCGAAAGCCGCGCCTGCGCACAGCGCCATTGCCGCGGTCGCCGCCGCTCGAAGCACCTGGATTCCTGAAAGCATGTTGTCTCCTTTTTGTCGGATAGAACTTACTGATTGCCGGCACACCGGGTTCGTCGGGAATGGCCGACACCGTGTGCGTGACGCAGGGAATCTTGCTGGATGTGCTGCAGCGGGACTGGACCGGACGCGCCGGACCAGCGGAATGACCTCTTCAAAGGCGTCCCCTCGAAGCAAAACGACGGGCATGCGTGAACGCCTCCCCGTCTGACAGTACTGGCATACCAATCCGCGCGCGATAGTGGTTTACCACTGGACCCGGCGCAGGCCCGATTGGCCGGCAATCGGGCGGAAACCCCCGCCATCCCTAAGCTTGACGGCGCGGCAACTGGTGTACCATTCTGCGAACTTCAATCGCCGCCCGGCGGCTTCGACGCTTTCGAGAATCCTGGATGGCCGATCTTTCGCACACGCCAACCGGTCGTGCCGCCGATGCGGACGCAACCGACCGCTCCTACGTCGGCCTCGCGAAACAGATCTACGACCTGATCGCGGCAGGCGACGTCGGGCGCGCGCCGGGCGCGCCTCGCGCCCGTCTGCCTTCCGAGCGCACGCTCGCCGAGCGTTTCGGCGTGAGCCGCACACAGGTGAGAGAGGCGATCATTGCGCTCGAAGTGCAGGGCGTGGTCGAGGTGCGCGTGGGGTCGGGCATCTATGTGGCCGACGCGCAGGAGGCGCGCGCCATCGCGTTCGAACTGCCGCGCGGGCCGGGCCCGATCGAGACGCTGCGCGCGCGCGAAGTGATCGAGAGCGGGATCGCGGCGCTCGCCGCGACCGAACGCAAGGATTCGGACCTCGACCGCCTGTTCGCCGCGTTGCGCGCGATGCGCGAAACCATGGACGACAAGGCCGCGTACGAGGCCGCCGACCGCGAATTCCATCTGGCGATTGCGGGCGCGACCGGCAACGACATGCTGCGGCACGTGGTGAGCGCGATGTGGGACAACTCGCGCGCCGACCCGTTGTGGAAAAAGATCGAGGAGCACTTCCATACGCCCGCGTTACGCGCGGCGTCGCAGGAAGATCATCAGCGCATTTTTTCGGCCATCATGGCGCGCGACGCAGAGGCCGCGCGTGCGGCGATGCAGGCGCATCTCGCACGCGTGATCGGCGAGTTCACGCAGGCCTGGCGTTAGCCGCTTATGCCGCCGCAGGCAGCGCGCTTTCCTCGTGCGCAACCGCCAACGGTGTCACGGGCGGCGTCACGGGCAGTGTGTCCGCCGTCTCGCTCACGCGGAACGTCGCCACGGCCTCGGCCATCTGGCTCGCCTGCTGCTCGAGCGACTCGGCGGCCGCCGCCGCCTGTTCCACGAGCGCCGCGTTCTGCTGCGTGACCTGATCCATCTGGCTCACCGCTGTCTCGACCTGCTCGATGCCGGCGCTCTGCTCCACAGTAACCGAGGCGATCTCCTTCATGAGGCCCGACACCTTGTCCACCGAAGCGACGATCTCCGCCATCGTCGCGCCCGCCTCGCCGACGAGCGAGCGGCCGTTGCGCACGTCGTGCACCGAGGCGTCGATCAGCGACTTGATCTCGCGCGCCGCGGAGGCACTGCGCTGCGCGAGCATGCGCACCTCGCCCGCGACGACGGCGAAGCCACGCCCCTGCTCGCCCGCGCGCGCGGCCTCGACCGAAGCGTTGAGCGCGAGAATATTGGTCTGAAACGCAATGCCGTCGATGATGCCCGTGATGTCCGCGATCTTGCCCGAGCTGCGGCTGATCTCCTCCATCGTGTCGATCACCTGCTCGACCACGCGTCCGCCGCGCTGCGCGACATCCGCGGCCCCGGTGGCGAGTGCGCTCGCGGCGTTCGCATGCTGGGCGTTCTGGCGCACGCTCGACGTAAGCTGCTCCATGCTCGACGCCGTCTGCTCGAGCGACGCAGACTGCTGTTCCGTGCGGCTCGACAGATCGAGATTGCCCGCGGCGATTTCGCGTGCGCCCGTGTTGATCGCATCGCAGCTCGAACGCACGCTGCGCACCGTGTGGCTCAGGCCTCCCTGCATGCGCCGCATCGCGCCGAGCAACTGGCCGATTTCGTTGCGCCCGCCACCTTCGATGTGGACCGAGAGATCGTTCGCGGCGATCTGGTTCAGCACTTCCACCGCCTCTTTGAGCGGTGCCGTCACGAGGCGGCGCAGCGCCATGTGGGTCGCAACGACGAGCGCCAGCGCACCCAGCAGGCCCACCGCCACCATCGCCATCACCCAGTTGTGCTCGCGCACGGACTGGTCGAGCGTCGCGCGCGTGGCAGCATCGGCGTTCGCGCGCAATGCGGCCACGCTCGCCGAAAACTGCGTGTTCGCACGGGCGGCATCCCCGGCGGCCAGCGTGGCATAGGTTGTCGTGTCGCCCGATTCGAGCGCCGTGGCCGCGCGCTGCAGCGACTGCGCGAGTGCGCTCCACGCGCCTAGCAAGGCGTCGCGCTGCTGGGCCGCATCAGCGTCGAACGGTGCGCTCTCGCGCAGCGCATTGCTGCGCTTCGAGGCTTGATCGAGGAGATCGCGTGCTTCCTGCTGCGCGTGCTGTTGTGCTTCGGCGGCGCCTTTCTCCTTCTCGGCCTGATAAGCACGCGCAAGCGCCGTTTGCGCAAGCGCCGCGTCCTCGCGCAAGGCGAGCGCGAGCGCGTCCTGGCGCGCAACTTCGTGGATGAAGCGCGCCGAATCGTCGGCGCGGCCGATCATGAGGACACCTACCGCTGCACCCACCACAAGCATCGCCGCAAAGGTGCAGAGCACGAGCAGCAACCCTTTTCGAATCGTCAGATTTCGCATTACCTTATTCCCGCGTCAGGGCCTCAACATGGTTGGCACTGCATCGCTGCCCAGCCGGGCCAGCAGCATGTTCGCCTGTTCGATCAGCGTGGCGCGGTATTCGCCGGGCAACAGCACGTCGTCGGCCACGGCCATCGCTTCGGCAAGCTGCGCGCGAAACGCGAGGAGGGTGCGGTCGATCTGCGCCGTGGACAGTTGCGGCAGCACCGCTTCAACGAACTTTGTCATCACCACCACACTCGCGCCGAAGCGCGAGATGGCCTTGCCATGCGCGCTCACTAGCGCGGTCATCGAGTTCAACAACATCTCGTCACTGGTGCTCACGGAACTCTCCAGATACTTCGGCTAAAGGGAAAAGAAAAGGCGGCCTTCAGCCAGCCACGCACGCTTCGAGCGCGCGCGGCATCAATTCAGCCGGCGCGGGACGCGCAAGCAGGAAACCTTGTGCGCGGTCGCAGCCGATCTCGCGCAGGAACTCGAGTTGCCGCGGCGTCTCGACGCCCTCGGCTACCACCGTGACACCGAGCGTGCGCGCCATCGCGACGATCGCGCGCACGATCGAGCGGTCTCGCGCGGCGCTTTTCTTCACACGCGGCGACATCCCCGGCCCGGGTTCGGCCATGTCCGCGAGGAACGACCGGTCCACCTTGAGCGTGTCGACCGGCAAGGACTGCAGATACTTGAACGACGAATAGCCCGTGCCGAAGTCGTCGATTGCGAGGCTGATGCCGCGCGCCGCGAGTTCTTGCAGCAACGCTTCGATACCGCCGCGGCCCGACGTCATCGCCATGCTCTCCACGAGTTCGAGCTGCAGGCGCGTGGCCGGCAGGCCCGTTTCGCTGAGTAGGGTCGTGAGCTGATGCAGAAAGCCGTCGTGCAGGCATTGCCGCGCCGAAAGATTCACGCTGATACGGCCGAAGTCGAAGCCCTCGTCCAGCCAGTCGCGCGCCTGCCGGCAGGCCTCGCGCAGCACCCACGCGCCGAGCGGCACGATCAATGAGGATTCCTCGGCAATCGGTATGAACTGGTCGGGCGGCACGAGCCCGCGGCGCGGGTGCTGCCAGCGCACGAGCGCCTCGATGTTGACGAGCGCCCCGCTCGCCACATCGAATTCAGGCTGATAGTGGAGCACGAGTTCGCCAGCTTCCAGCGCGTGGTGCAGCTCGCTTTCGAGCAGGATGCGCTCCATTGCCGACGACGTCATCGGCGCGGCGAAGAACCGGAAGTTGTTCTTGCCCGCGTCCTTGGCCTCGTACATCGCGCGGTCGGCCTGCATGAGCAGTTGCCGAGGATCGTGCGCGTCGTCCGGATACATGCTGATGCCGATGCTCGGCGTGACGAACAGCAGTTGCTCGCCGATGTGCATCGCGGCGCCCACGCGGGCGAGCAGCCCTTGGGCGATCTGCCCGACATGGCGAACGTCTTCGATATCCTCGATCAGCAGCGTGAACTCGTCGCCGCCGAGGCGCGCCACCGTATCGGTCTCGCGTACCGCTTCACGCAGGCGCGTGGCGATCACGGTGAGCGCCTCGTCGCCCACGCCGTGGCCCATCGTGTCGTTGATGAGCTTGAAGCGGTCGAGGTCGAGGAACATCACGGCGACGCGCTTGCCCGAGCGGCGTGCGCGAGCGAGCGAGAGCGTGAGGCGCTCCGTGAAGAGCGTGCGATTGGGCAGGCCCGTCAGGGCGTCGTGCGTCGCGAGGTAGCTCAGGCGCTCCTCGGTCTCGCGGCGCTGCGTGATGTCCGCGAAGATCGCGGCGTAATGTGTGCAGCGGCCGCTCGGGTCGCAGATGCTGGAAATCGTCAGGTATTCCAGGTAAAGGGCACCGTCCTTGCGGCGGTTCCAGATTTCGCCCTTCCAGTGGCCGTTCTGCTGCAGGCTGCGCCAGAGCGCGCTGTAGAACGCCGCGCCCTGGCGGCCCGAGTTGAGCAGGCTCGCGTTGCGCCCGAGCGCCTCGTGCTCCGTATAGCCCGTGAGCCGTGTAAAAGCGGGATTCACGCGCTCGATGGTGCCGTCGAGGTCGGTGATCATCACACCATCGAGCGTCGATTCCACCACCTGGTCGGCGAGGCGCAGGTTCGCGCGCGAGGCGAGCAGCGCGTCGTCGCGCTCGCGCAGCGCCAGCTGCAGCTCGCGCACGAAGCCGTCTTCGATGTCGTGCAGGATATGCGAGAGGTCGAGCAGGCCCGCGAGACGCCCGTCTTCGCCGATCACGCCCACGTGGCGCATGCGGTGTTCGACGAGATACTGACGCGCCGCATAGAGGCTTTGCGAGTGCGCAAGCGAGCGCAGCGGCCGGCTCGCGCGCGCCCCGACCGTGCCGTCGAGCGCGCCGGCCGCAGCGAGGCGCACCACGTCGCGCTCGGTCACGATGCCGAAGTCGCCTTCGGCATAGCTCACGACGAGCGCGCTCAGACGCCGCGCACGCATGCGCTGCATGGCTTCGTGCATGGACATGCGCGCGTCGACCACGAGCGGCATCGCCGCGTTGACCGAGCCGACCGTCTTCAGCCGCAGAAAGCACTCGAGCCCCTGGTTCATGACCAGGTCGGTTTGCGTGACGATGCCGAGCGAGCGGCCTGCCTGGTCCACGACGAGACAATGGCGGATGCCCTCGCGCTTGAAGCGCAAGGCGGCGTCGCGCAGGCGCGTGCTCGCAGGCAGCGCGCGCACTGGATGGCTCATGGCATGGCGGATGGGTAGCGCGAGCGCGGCGGCGTCTTCGCCCAACGCGAGCGCGTCGTGCTCGGTCCAGATGCCGACGGGCCGCCCCATTTCGGTAATCACGATGGCGCTATAGCGCCGCTCGCTCATCATGCGCGCCGCTTCGCGAATAGGCAGGTCTGGCCCGCAGGCAAGCGGCGGCCCTGAAAGTAGCTGCCCGATTTCCAGGTCCAGCGTGTGGTGTTGCATTTGCGCCCCGAACCGCACTGCGATGTCTTTTGAGATAGCGGGAAGCTAACAGCGGGCTGGAGGCCGTCAATTGACGAAAATCAAGGTTTTGGCCGCCGAGGATGACGCAAACGTTTGCGCATCGGCTAACCGGAATATCAGGGCGGCATCATGTGTCGCACACCTGCGACAAACTTGATGCGCATAAACTTTTTCTATGTGCAATCGCACAATCTAGTTTACTGGACGAATGAATCCATTAAACTGGACGACATGGATATCCACACCAACATCGCCCGCCGTCTGCGCGAACTGCGCGACGCCAAAGGCTGGTCACTCGAAGCGCTGGCCGAACGCAGTTCGGTGAGCCGCTCGAACATCTCGCTCATCGAACGCGGCCAAAGCAGCCCCACGGCCGTCGTGCTCGACAAACTCGCTACGGCACTCGGCGTCTCGCTCGCGTCGCTCTTCGAGGCGCCGGGCGACGAAGTGCTGCAGGCCCCTTCCCCGCACGCCGCGGCCCGCGATCAAGCGTTCTGGACCGATCCCGAGTCGGGCTATGTGCGGCGCAATCTCTCGCCGCCCGCATGGTCGCCCATCCAGCTCGTGGAAGTGCACTTTCCGCCCGGCCAGCGCGTGGCCTACGACACGAGCCTGCGCGACGCGGAGATTCATCAACAGGTTTGGGTGATGGAAGGCGTGATGGAGATGACGGTGGGCGAGCGCCTGTGGCGGCTCGAAACCGGCGACTGCCTTGCGATGCGCCTGGATTGCCCTATCGTTTATCGCAATCCCACGAGCGAGCCGGCGCGTTATGTCGTCGCGCTCTGCAGGATCACTAATTAACCGGGTTCACCTTCACATGAGCGAAGCCATCAAGGTACGCCGCCTCACCGCCGAACAGGCGCAAACCTGCGCGAGCGCGCTTGCAGACCTACTCATCGACTGCGTCGAAGGGGGCGCTTCGGTGAGCTTCATGCTGCCGATTGCGCGCGAGACGGCGCTCGCGTTCTGGCTCGGCGTGGCGCAAAACGTGGCGCGCGGCGAACGCATTCTGCTCGCGGCCGAAGACGCGCAGCAGCGCATCGTGGGCACGGCGCAGCTCGTGACGGCGCTGCCGGAAAACCAGCCGCATCGCGCCGATGTCGCCAAGGTGCTGGTGCACCGCACCGCGCGCGAACAAGGTGTGGGACTGCGCCTCATGCTCGCGATCGACGAGGCGGCAAGGCAGGCCGGAAAATCGGTGCTGGTGCTCGACACCGTGACGGGCGGCGCGGCCGAACGGCTCTATGTGCGTGCGGGGTGGGAGCGGGTGGGCGCCGTGCCGAATTACGCGCTAATGCCGGACGGCGCATTCTGCGGCACCACGTTCTATCACAAGCAACTGCTGAGTCGGTGAGACACCGCCGGTTCCTCACGCGCCTCGTTCGAGCCTGTTGCTGATGGCGCGCGCGAGGCCATCCGGATTGTCGTATGCCATCATGTGCTCGGTATTGGCAACGAGTTCGACGGCGCAGCCGGCTTGCTCGAACTGGGCAATTTCCTCACTCGCAGCCGTATCCGGGAGAATCACCCCTTTATTCGAACTCAGCCTCGCGAAATCTTCGAGCCAGTTTTCCGCGTTATCGTCCAGCGCGGATTTTGCCCATTGGTAAATGGCATGAGGCGATGCGACGGCAAACGGCCCCAGCCAGGCGCCGTTGCCGCCCGCCGCTTTTAACTGCGCCAGAAGCTGCGAAAACCCTTCGGCGACGAATTGCGCTTCGGTCATCGACGTGATTTCCGACAACATCGCTTTGCCGCACTCGTTCAGACCGGGCGCACATAAAATCACGCTACCCACGGGGACCGCCAGGCGCTTTGCGAGCTTCAGTGCGATGAACGCCCCAGCGCTATGACCGAAGATATTCGCCCGCGTGAAATGCTCGCTCGTGACGAGGTTTGAGATGACATTCGCCTGGGCATCCGAAGTATAGGTTCCGTCCTCTGGCTTATCGCTGAACCCCGCTCCGATGAGATCGATGAGGAGCGATCGGCGTTTCGAGTACGAATTTGAACCCACTACCAGTGGGTAATCGCTGCTGGACGCACAGCCCAAACCATGAACGAAGAGAAGCGGCTCGGACGAGTTCGTGGCGGAATATAAATCCACGTAGCGAAGGACGTTCTCCCTGTCATCGATGGCAAATGAATTCATAGTCTCGTCCAGGAAATTCAGGGCATTGCCACCGCGCGCAATGCCTCCGAAGGCCGCATGCCGAACATGCGCCGGTAATCGGTGGCGAACTGGCTCAGATGCCAGAAGCCCCAGGCCGCCGCAACGTCCTGCACCGAACCGGCCGCGCGCCCGCACAGGTCGCGGCGAGCGCCGTTCAGACGCAGCGCGCGCAGGTAAGTTGCGGGCGCCATGCCAAGCACGTCCTGAAAGCAGTACTGGAGCGTGCGCCGGCTCACATGCAACTGCTCGCAAAGCTCCGGCACCCCGACTGGCCGTCCGCGATGCGCGAGCACATAGTCTCGCGCCTGCGCCACGATCCAGCGGCGTCGCGATGCGGGTTCGGCAACCGCACCCTCACCCTCACTGCCCGCGCAGGCGTCGAATAGCGCGGCGAGCACTTCCGCCTGCAATGCATTGCGCTCGACGTTCGAAAGCGGTGAGACCGGCACGTTCTCATGCGCCTGGCCGCCATCGTCGAGACACCTCGCGAGCCGTGCACAAAGGCGCTCGATGCACGCAGCGGCCGCCTGCACGACAGGCGCACCCGTGAGACGTTCCTCGAGCGCCGTACGCTCGACCGTGGCTGCGTAGTGGCGCAGCACGTCGCCGCGCACGACCACGCCGTAGATCGAAAATTGCGCCGGTGTGAGAAGCTCGAACTCGACGTTGCCCGGGCGCAGCGCAAACGCCTGCGCGCCAAAGGCCTGCGCGTCGATACGCGCCTCGCCTTCGCGCGCAACCGGTATGCCGAACCACCAGGCGTCGCCGCGCACTTCGCACGCCTGGCGCAGCGTATGGCTCGTGGTCTCGCGAAACACCTTCATGGTGTCGAGCGGCAGCTCCGTGAGCGTGCCGACGAAGCGGCCCGCCGCGAGCTGGTCGTAGGTCTGCCGCCATCCCACGAGGTTGCGCGCCTGCTCGTCGGCGTCGTGCGCGACGCTAACGACGGTGCGGGCGCCATGCGCGCTGCATTGCGCTTGGCCTGCCGTGGCTTCGGTTCGCTCTGCCGTTTCGTTCATGATTGCCTCCCAGCACGCACTTGCTTCGATCGATCGTCGAGTGATGCAAGAGTCGGGCCAGCGACAACGGTATGCGCAATGGCCATGCCGGGCGCCGCGCTGCTCCACGGCGGCGCAATGGCGGTTAGCGGAGTGCTCAATCCCTGCGCAAGCGGCAGCACCGCCGGGTGCGTCGCCGGCTTCGATGGTTGCAGCCGATGCAGCCGCGTGTGGCCCGTCACGCAGACGTGATCTGCCCACGCGCACCGATGCCCGGCAGCGTCGCGTCGCTATCGTCCTTCAGCCCGACGCCGGTCAGCCCGAGCCGCCGCGCGTGCGTGAGGAGGTAATGGAGCTTGTGCGCGGCCGCCTCATACGGCAGCCCCTCGGGACGCACGTTCGAGATGCAGTTGCGCTGCGCGTCATGACAGCCCACCTTCGGCGCGTAGGTGAGATAGACACCGAGGCTGTCTGGCGAACTCAGCCCAGGCCGCTCGCCGATCAGCATGGCCACGAGCTTCGCGCCCAGCAGCTCGCCGATCTCGTCGCCAAGTGCCACGCGTGCCTGGCGCGCGACCACCACTGGGCCGATGCGCCAGTCCGCAAGACGCGCGCGAACCGCGAGGAGCAGCGGCGCGGCCTGTTTCGCGGCAGCGATCGCCGAAAGGCCGTCGCCAATCACGAATACGACTTCAGGCGGCTCCGCATGCGCTGCGATGGCCGAACCCGCCGCTTCGACCAACGCTGCCCGGCTCGCCTCCGACAAGCGCCGCCCGAGGTCCGGCCTGCGCAAATAATGCTGCCGGTCCGGCGCCGCGCTTTCCACGCCGAGCGTGGCGAACCCTTCGGCTTCGAGGGTGCGCCGCAATGCTTCGGCGTCGAGCGGGTGATGCACGGCGTCGCGCGCCTGCGCGTGCGAGAGATTGAACGCGAGCAGCGGCGCCGTGGGCAAGCCGCTGCCCGCGCGCCCGAGCGCGATGCGCGCGTTCGTGAACGCCTTGAGACCGCCCCATGGGTTCTTTTCGACGGCGTCGCTCATGCGTCGATCCCCATCCATTCGTGCGCGCCCGCGAGCAGCGGCACGCGCGCGGAGCCTGGCAGGAGCGCGCCTTTCGCGTCGACGATCTCCATGGTCTCCAGCCACTCCTCGAACTCCGGCGCGCGGCGCAGGCCGAGCAGATCGCGCACATAGAGCGCGTCGTGAAATGAGGTGCTCTGGTAGTTGAGCATCACGTCGTCAGCGCCCGGAATGCCCATGATGAAGTTGACGCCGGCCGCGCCCAGGAGCGTGAGCAGCGTGTCCATGTCGTCCTGGTCGGCTTCGGCGTGGTTCGTATAGCAAATGTCGCAACCCATCGGCACGCCTAGCAGCTTGCCGCAGAAGTGATCTTCGAGACCCGCACGAATGATCTGCTTTCCATCGTACAAATACTCGGGGCCGATGAAACCGACCACCGTATTGACGAGAAACGGCTCGAACTTGCGCGCGACCGCATAGGCACGCACCTCGCAGGTTTGCTGGTCCACGCCGTAGTGCGCATTTGCCGACAGCGCACTGCCCTGCCCCGTCTCGAAGTACATGAGATTGTTGCCGACCGTGCCGCGCTTGAGCGAGAGCGCCGCCTCGCGCGCCTCTTTCAAAAGCGCCAGCGAAATGCCGAAGCTCGCGTTCGCCTTTTCCGTGCCCGCGATCGACTGGAACACGAGATCGACAGGGGCGCCCTTTTCGATCGCCGCGATCGTGTTGGTCACGTGCGTGAGCACGCAGGACTGCGTGGGCACGCGATAGCGCTCGCGAAATCCGTCGATCATCGCGAGCAGCTTCACGATGGCCGCCAGGCTGTCCGAGGCGGGATTAATGCCGATCATCGCGTCGCCGCACCCGTACATCAGGCCGTCGAGCATCGAGGCTGCGATGCCCTTCACGTCGTCGGTGGGGTGGTTAGGCTGCAGGCGCACCGACATGCGGCCCTGCAGCCCCACGGTGTTGCGAAAGCGCGTGACCACGGGGCGCTTTTTCGCCACGGCGATCAGGTCCTGATTGCGCATGAGCTTCGACACCGCCGCGACCATCTCGGGCGTGAGGCCCGGCGCCAGGCATTCAAGCGCCTCGGTCGTTGCCGCGCCGGAAAGCAGCCAGTCGCGAAAGTCGCCCACGGTGAGGTGCGCGACGGCTGCGAACGCGGCTGCGTCGTGATCGTCGACGATCAGGCGCGTGACCTCGTCGTCTTCATACGGCACGAGCGCTTCGGAAAGAAACACCTTGAGCGGCACCGCGGCGAGCGCCATTTTCGCGGCCACGCGTTCCTCTTCGCTCGCCGCCGCCACGCCCGCGAGCTGGTCACCCGAGCGCAGCGGGCTGGCTTTGGCGAGCAGCGTCTTGAGGTCCGCGAAGCGGTAGGTGCGCGCGCCGATCGACTCCGTATAGTTCATGCGTTGGACTCCTGCAAAGCTCACTCCTCGAGCAGCCCCTCGGCGGGCACCACCTCGCGCTGCGTGCGCGTGGCAAGGAAATATGCGTAGCCGAGCGCGAGAAACGCCACGAACACCCCCGCGACCAGCGCATTGAAATACACCATCGTGCCGAGGCAAACGAGCGCGGCCACGAGCGCGAACGCCGGGAAAAGCGGGTACAGCGGTGCGCGAAACGGCCGGTCCATGGCCGGTTGCACGCGGCGCAGCCTGAAGAGCGCCGCCATGCTGACAATGTACATCACGATCGCGCCGAACACCGACATCGTGACGATGTTGGCCGTGAGCGTCTGCCCGCCGAACTGGATCAGCTCGTCGCTGTAGATCGCGGCGATACCGACCACGCCACCCGCGAGGATCGCGCGATACGGCGTCTTGAAGCGCGGATGGATTTTCGCGAGCCACGCGGGCAGATAGCCTTCGCGGGCCAGCGCGAAGATCTGCCGCGAATAGCCGAGGATGATGCCGTGAAACGAGGCCACGAGACCGAACAGCCCGAGCCAGACGAGCATGTGCATCCAGCCGCTGTGCTCGCCCACGATGAACTTCATGGCTTGCGGCAGCGGGTCGTTGATGTTGGCGAGCGTGGTCCAGTCACCCGCGCCGCCCGCGAACACCATCACGCCAACGGCAAGCGCGACGAGCGTGAGAATGCCGGCCACGTAGGCGATGGGAATCGAGCGGCGCGGGTTCTTCGCTTCCTCGGCAGCCATGGCCACGCCTTCGATCGCGAGGAAAAACCAGATGGCGAACGGGATCGCGGCGAACATGCCATGAAACGAACCCAGCGAAAAGTGATCGTTGCCCGACCAGCCGCCCTTCATGAAGTGGGTCCATGCGAAGCCCGGCGACACCACGCCCATAAACACGAGCAGTTCGAAGATGGCGAGCAGCGTGACAATCAGCTCGAAAGTCGCGGCGATCTGCACGCCCACGATATTGAGCGCCATGAACACGAGATACGCGCCCATGGCCGCGTGTTTGGGCTCGAGGCCGGGGAACTGCACATGCAGGTACGCGCCGATGGCGAGCGCGATGGCGGGCGGCGCGAACACGAATTCCACGAGCGTGGCCGCACCCGCGAGATACCCGCCGGTCGGCCCGAACGCGCGGCGGGCGTAGGCGAAAGGACCGCCCGCATGCGGAATGGAGGTGGTGAGTTCGGTAAAGCTGAAGATGAACGTGGTGTACATCGCCGCGACGAACAGTGCCGTGACGACGAAGCCGAGCGTGCCGGCGCTGGCCCAGCCGTAGCTCCAGCCGAAGTACTCGCCCGATATCACGAGGCCGACTGCTATGCCCCACAACTGCCACGTGCCGAGCGTTTGATTGAGCGCCGGCGCACCTGGCTTGCCCGATGATGTACCGACTGTCGTGCCAATTGCAGCGGGGCGTGCGTTCGACTCGCCTTGCATGGTTGTCTCCCTCTGGGTGGCCCGGGCGGCCGGCCCTGGCCGCCACGGTTGAGTGGAACCATGCTATTGAGTCATTAATCGACGTGTTATCGAAAATCGGCAAATCGTGGCTGCGGCGCAGCACAGGCCGTTTTGCCCGCTTCCTTGCGGCAGCCTTTCGCGCGTTGCGCCTAGAGCAGCGGGTCGATCAGCGCGACCTGCTGGGCGAAGCGTTGCTTGTCCTTGCCCAACAAGGGATCGCGATGCGGAAGGTCGACGGTGAGCGGATCCTGCGCGACCTGATCCACGTGCACCTCGTAGTGCAGATGCGGGCCCGTCGCCCAACCCGTCGCGCCCACGTATCCGATCACCTGTCCCTTGCTCACCGTCTGCCCGACCTTCAAATGCTTCGCAAAGCGCGAAAGGTGGGCGAAGGTCGTGGAGTACGGGCCGAAGTTCTCGAGCTTCACGACCTTGCCGTAGCCCGTCTGCCAGCCGGCGAACGTCACGGTGCCGCGCGCGGTCGCGTGAACGGGCGTGCCGACGGGCGCCGCGAGATCGACACCTTCGTGCGGCTGCACGCGATGCGTGACCGGATCGAGCCGTCGCAGCGAGAAATACGAAGACACACGCGTAAACTTCACGGGATAGCGCAAGAACGACGGCGCGGCGGCGTGACCGTCTGCGCAATAGTAGAACGCCTTGCCCGCAAGGTTCCGGTAGAGAAAGAGATCGTGCGAGACGTTGCCGTTCGAAATGCGGATCGCGACAGGCGTGTCGTCCGAAGACGATGCGTTTTGTGACGCGCCGGCGTTCGCAGGGCTCACATCGTCTGTATCTCTTGCGTCGCTCGCGCCATTCGCGCCATCCGCGCCGTTCGTGTCCTTGCGAAACACGAAGCGGATCTCGCTGCCACGCTGCAGATCGCGCCGGAAATCGAGCCGGCCCGCGAATGCGCGCGCAAGCCTCGCCGTCGTCGCTGCATCCACGCCGAGACGCTGGGCGGCTTCGGAAAAGCTGTGTTCGACCACAGCGGTCTCCACGCGAAACGCGGGCTCGCTTTCGCTCGCAGGCGCCGCGCTGGCCGCCTGCGACGCCGCATCTTGCGCCGGCGCCGCGGACGTCGCAGTCGCCGCGTCGGCAAGCGGATCGTCGGTCGCAATGTTCGCGTGCCGCTGGGCGAGCCACGCGGCGCTCGTCAAACCGATTGCGGACACAACGATGAGTTTGCTCGCGAGGCCGGGGGAGGCCGCTATTGCACGAAATGCCATGAATCGAATGACGGATTGCAGAGCAGAGAAATGCGAACGCGCGCCGCGCTTCTCGAGGTGAATTCGGAAGTGAGATCGATGGCCGCATCGCTGAATCGGCGAGCATCGATGATGCGAAGAGGTTCAAAATAAATGGCGTTTCTTAAACGAAACTTAAGAAAGCCAATGAGCGCCCAATGAGCGGAACATTCTGCCGCAGTGACTATTTCTGTCACTTTTTAAACGGGAAATACTACCGAAATATTTTAATCGGATACCTGATTAATTCCCGGAAATGACATACCGAATAAAGCAAGCGATTGCCCGTCAACTCGCGATCGTTCCCCACGGTAGACGCACCTAATCGAATGATCTATACTCATCTCGTTTCGATCACCACGAAGTCGTTCTCGTGCGCATTGAGATACAGGGTCCACGCTAAAGGTCCACTGCGTCGCAAGCGCCATTCAAGCGGGCCTCCGGCCCTCGCGTAGCGGCCCAAAACCGCCGCATCCAAGCCGCCAAAAGGCGGTTTCCTGCTCCAGCGCGCATCGATCTGCTCGGTGCCGTTGAGCTGAACATGACAACCAGAAGAACGCGAGAAGCGCGTTCATATCACTGCCGCCACGTAGCTAACGTGCGCGGGCGGACTGGTTTTCGTTCGTTTTCTGGTCCGTAGTTTTAGTCGGTTCCAATCGCGGCCATGCCGGGATCACGAACTTCCTTCGCGGCGCCTTGAGCATCCTCATCGGCGTCCCCGCTGCGCAGCGTTGCGCCGCGCGGCACAAAAACAAGGAGGCGTACCTTCATGACTCGACGCTCTGCCCTGCTCGCGGGCAGCCTGATCGCCCTTGCCGTCATCGCGTGGGCACTCTCACGCGCCATCGGCGCCGGTACGTGGCACAGCCACGCAGGCGACCTCGCCTACTACACTGGGCGGCACCTGCTGCTCGTCGGCTATTCGATGGCGCTCGCCATCGTGGTCGGCGTACCCGCCGGTGTGCTGCTGAGCCGGCCGCGCTTCGTGCGACAGGCCGAACGCTTCATGCAGATCTTCAACGTGGGCAACACGATCCCCTCGCTCGCGGTGCTCGCCATTGCACTCGGCGTGTTCGGCATCGGCGACGTTCCCGCGATCGTCGCGCTCTTTCTCGCGTCGCTGCTGCCCATCACGCGCAATACGTATGAAGGCGTGAAGAACGTGCCGGCCGCGCTGCGCGAAGCCGCGCGCGGCATCGGCATGACGGGCTGGCAGTCGCTCACGCGCGTGGAATTGCCTGGCGCGCTGCCCATCATCGTGGGCGGTGTGCGCACCGCGCTCGCCATCAACGTGGGCACGGCGCCGCTCGCCTATCTGATTGGCGCCGACAGCCTCGGCTCGCTCATTTTCCCCGGCATCTATCTGAACGATCAGCCCTTGCTGCTGCTCGGCGCCGCGTTCACGGCCGCGCTCGCGCTGGTGCTCGACGGCGTGGTTGCCGCCGGCAGCCATCAGTGGCTCGCGCGTCACGGAGGGCTCGCATGATGCTCGCGTCACCGTTCAAATCTCTGCGCCGCTTCGTTCAGGCCTGCCTGATCGGCACGGCGCTCGTCGCCGCCGCCACACCCGCATTCGCACAGCCCAAGCTCGTACTGGGCGCGAAGAACTTCACCGAGCAATACGTGCTAGCCGAAGTCACAGCGCAATACCTGCGCTCGCGCGGCTATTCCGTGGAGGTGCGCTCCGGCCTTGGCAGTACGCTCATGCGCAGTGCGCTGGAGAACGGCCAGTTCGACCTCGTTTGGGACTACACGGGCACGGCGGCACTCGTCTACGACAAGCTGACGGAGAAGCTTTCGCCCGAAGCGATGTACGAGCGCGTGAAGGCGCTCGATGCGCCGCGCGGTCTCGTCTGGCTCAATGCCTCGCCGCTTAACGACACGTATGCATTAGGCCTGCCAAGCAAATTCGCCGAGGAAACCGGCATCACCACGGTCTCGCAGCTTGCGCAAAAGTTGAAGACGGACCCCGACGCGAAGCGCTACGTGTTCGGCATGGACGCCGAGTTCGCGAATCGTCCGGATGGTCTCAAGCCCCTGCTCGCCACCTACGACATGAGCTTTGACCGCTCGCAGATGAAGCAGATGGACCCCGGCCTCGTCTACACGGCGCTGCATAACAACCAGTTGAAGATCGGCCTCGTCTACACGACCGATGGCCGCGTGAAGGGCTTCGGCATCGTGCCGCTCGAAGACGACAAGCACTTCTTCCCGCCGTACAACGCCACGCCAGTGGTACGCAAGGAAGTGCTGGAGCGCAATCCCAAACTGGCCGCGCAGCTCAACGCGCTGTCCGCCGCCCTCAACAACGACGCGATGCAAGACATGAACAAGGCCGTCGATCTCGACGGCAAGTCCGCCCAGCAAGTCGCGGCGGAGTTCCTGCGCACGCATACGCTCCCCTGAAGGAGGCCAGGCCCTATGAACGTATTCGACTATCTCGCTTCGAGCTGGCCCGAGTTGCTGCAACTCACGCTCCAGCATCTTTACCTCGTGGGCATCGCCGTGGGCTGCGCGATCATCGCGGGCGTGCCGCTCGGCGTGCTCATCAGCCGCCATGACTGGCTCGCCGCACCGCTGCTGGGACTGGCGACCATCATCCTCACGCTGCCCTCCATCGCGCTATTCGGCCTGATGATCCCGGTGTTCTCGCGCTTCGGTCAGGGCATTGGCGCGGTGCCCGCCATTACGGCTGTGTTTCTCTACTCGCTGCTGCCGATCATGCGCAACACCTACCTCGCGCTACGCAACGTGGATGCGGGCATCAAGGAAGCCGGCACCGGCATCGGCATGACGTCGTGGCAGCGGCTGCGTCTCGTCGATCTGCCGCTGGCCGTGCCCGTGATTCTTGCGGGCGTGCGCACGGCGGTCGTGATGAACATCGGCGTGATGACCATTGCCGCCGTGATCGGCGCGGGCGGCCTCGGCACCTTGATCATTCGCGCCATTGGCCAGAGCAGCATGATGAAGCTGCTCGTGGGCGCCGTGCTCGTGAGCGTGCTCGCGATCGTCGCCGACCTGTTGTTGCAGATGCTGCAGCGCGCTTTGACACCGAAAGGAGTACAGAAGACATGATCGAACTCGACCAACTGACGAAGACCTTCACGCAGAAAGACGGCCAGGCCGTGCGCGCCGTCGATTCGGTGAGCCTTTCGGTGGCCGAAGGCGAGATCTGCGTGTTCCTCGGCCCCTCGGGCTGCGGCAAGACCACCACGCTCAAGATGATCAACCGGCTGATCGAGCCGACCTCGGGCCGCGTGCTCATCAACGGCGAAGACACGACGGGCCTGAACGAAGTGGATCTGCGCCGCCGCATCGGCTATGTGATCCAGCAAATCGGCCTCTTTCCGAACATGACGATCGCGGAGAACATCACGGTCGTGCCGCGCCTGCTCGGCTGGGACAAGAAGCGTTGCGCCGAACGTGCGGCAGAGCTGATGTCGATGGTCGCGCTCGACCCGAAGCTGTATTTGAAGCGTTATCCGCGCGAGCTTTCGGGCGGGCAGCAGCAGCGTATCGGCGTGATTCGCGCGCTCGCTGCCGACCCGCCCGTGCTGCTCATGGACGAGCCTTTCGGCGCGGTCGATCCGATCAATCGCGAAGCCATACAGAACGAGTTCTTCCAGATGCAGCGGCAACTGAAGAAGACCGTCATCATGGTGAGCCACGATATCGACGAGGCGATCAAGCTGGGCGACCGCATCGCGGTCTTCCGGCGCGGCAGGCTCGTGCAATACGACCACCCCGATACGCTGCTCGCGCGCCCGCATGACGACTTCGTCGCGCAGTTCGTGGGTCAGGACAGCACACTCAAGCGCCTGTTGCTCGTGAAGGCCGGCGACGCCGCCACGCAACCCGAAACGGCGCGCGCCGAAACGCCGCTCTCCCACGCGTTCGCCGCGATGGACGAAAGCGATTCGCGCTACCTCACCGTGCTCGACGACGCACAGCATGCGCTCGGCTTCGTGGCGCGCCGCGCCGCGCGCGGGGTCGAAGGCGTCTGCGGCGATCGCATCACGCCCTTCCCGGCTACGGTTTCTGTCGACGACAACCTGCGCATCGTGCTCTCCAAGATGTACCAGTTCCGCGCCTCGTGGATGCCGGTGCTCGACGCCGACGGCGCCTACGTGGGCGAGATCACACAGGATTCGATCGCCGACTATCTCAGCTCGGGCCGCTCGCGGCAGCAGACCGGACAGCCGCCGAGCGCGGCGGTGCGTCCGGCGGCCGCGATCGCGTGAGCGGCGGGTCAGGCTCAGCCCTAAATCCCGGCGGCTAGTCAAGAAGCACCTCTACGACAACGCGAAGATACGTTATGGGGAAGCCGAAGCGCCATCATCGAAGGCATCGCGTTTCAAACCAATATCCTCGCGCTGAACGCGGCGGCGCTGGCACCGTACAAGTGTTCCGTGTTGGCTGAGGCCGACGGACCGACGCGGCGCGAGCGCCTTCGCGGCCTCTTATAATCGGATCTCGAAGCGGCGGCGGGCGCAGTCACCCGCCGCCTTGCCTTTCGATTTTTCGTACGCGAAGAGGAACGCCGCAATGTACATCGCCATGAATCGCTTCAAGGTCGCGCCGGGCTCCGAGGCCGCATTCGAGGAAGTCTGGGCCACGCGCGACACGCACTTGAAGCAAGTGCCCGGCTTCATCGAATTTCATCTGCTCAAAGGCCCGCAGCGCGAAGACCACGTGCTCTACGCGAGCCACACGATCTGGGCGAGTCACGCGCACTTCGAAGACTGGACGCGTTCCGACGCCTTTCGCGCGGCGCATCGAAACGCGGGCAATGCCGGCGGGGCAAACCGTCCGGTCTATTTGAGCCATCCCGAGTTCGAAGGCTTCGAAGTCGTGCAAACCGTGAAGTAGGCGCTGCACGCGAAGTCTGGGTCGACATCGGTAAATCTGGGCACGCGCTGCGCCAAAGCTACACGCTCGCAGCGCGCACCACCGCGGTGCCCCATGTATCCGGCCCCTCTCTTCTCGTCTATCCGCTGCGCTGCGGGCTCTGGGCCCAAACCTTGCTTGACACAAGCCCGCCCTCGCGCGCAACGGCATTGGTGGCGCGCGCCATCGCGTCCCCAACCGACGAGCCCATGAAGAAAAAAACCGCCACCCGTATCGTTGAAGGACAGCCGTTCCCGCTCGGCGCCACCTGGAACGGCCGCGGCGTGAACTTCGCGCTATTCTCCGCGAACGCTACCAGGGTCGAGCTGTGTCTCTTCGACAAGAGCGGCCTGCGCGAACTCGAACGCATCGAGTTGCCCGAATACACCGACGAGGTGTGGCACGTCTATCTGCCCGACCTCGCACCGGGCGCCATCTACGGCTATCGCGTGCACGGGCCCTACGAGCCGCAGGCGGGCCATCGCTTCAATCCGCACAAGCTGCTGCTCGATCCGTATGCGAAGGCGCACGTGGGCGCGCTGCGCTGGCATCCCGCCGTGTTCGGCTACACGATCGGGAGCCCCGACGGCGATCTCTCGTTCGACACGCGAGACAGCGCGCGTTATGTGCCGCGCTGCCGCGTGGTCGATCAGGGCTTCACATGGCACCACCCGATGCGCGAACGTGTGCCGCGCGAGCGCACGATCATCTACGAAACGCATGTGCGCGGCTTCACGATCCGCCACCCCGACGTGCCGCACGAAGAGCGCGGCACCTTCGCGGGGCTCGCGCAGACGCCGGTGCTCGAATATATCCGCGGGCTCGGCGTGACATCCGTGGAGTTGCTGCCCATCCACACCTTCGTGAATGACTCGCACCTGCTCGAACGCGGTCTCACGAACTACTGGGGCTACAACACCATCGGCTTCTTCGCGCCGGACCCGCGCTACTCGGTGGGCGCGCACGGCTCGATCGACGAGTTCAAGAACATGGTGGACCGCCTGCACCAGGCGGGTCTCGAAGTGATACTCGACGTGGTCTACAACCACACCGCTGAAGGCAGCGAACTCGGTCCGACGCTCTCGTTTCGAGGCATCGACAATGCTTCGTACTACCGGCTACCCGAAGACCGGCGCTACTACATCAACGACACAGGCACGGGCAATACGCTCAACCTCTCGCACCCGCGCGTGCTGCAGATGGTCACGGACAGCCTGCGCTACTGGGTGCTCGAAATGGGCGTGGACGGTTTTCGCTTCGACCTCGCGACGATCCTCGGGCGCGAGCCCTATGGCTTCGACGAAGGCGGCGGCTTTCTCGACAGCTGCCGCCAGGACCCGATTCTCGCGAGCGTGAAGCTGATTGCCGAGCCGTGGGACTGCGGGCCGGGCGGCTACCAGGTGGGCGGCTTCCCGCCCGGCTGGATGGAATGGAACGACCGCTTTCGCGACACCGCGCGCGCCTGGTGGAAAGGCGACGAGGGCAAGGCGCCCGAACTCGCCACGCGCCTGTGCGCTTCGGGCGACAGCTTCAACCGGCGCGGACGGCGGCCATGGTCGAGCGTGAACTTCGTCACTGCGCACGACGGATTCACGCTGAACGATCTCGTTTCGTACAACGACCGTCACAACGAAGCCAACGGCGAAGAGAACCGCGACGGCCACGGCGACAATCTCTCGTGGAACTGCGGCGCGGAAGGCCCGACCGATGACCCCGAGATCCGCGCGCTGCGCGAGCGCCAGAAGCGCAACTTCCTCGCCACGCTGCTGCTCTCGCAGGGCACGCCGATGCTGCTCGCGGGCGACGAGTTCGGTCGCACGCAGCGAGGCAACAACAACGCGTACTGCCAGGACAACGACGTGAGCTGGGTGGACTGGGAGGGCATCGACGACACGGGCCGCGCGCTCGCCGACTTCGTGCGCAAGCTTACCGCGCTGCGCCATGCGCTGCCGGTGCTGCGACGCAACCGGTTTCTCATCGGCGAGCACAACGCGACGCTCGACGTCACCGACGTCGAATGGCTCTCGCCCGCAGGCGTACCGCTCGCTCAGGAGCAGTGGGACGATGCGGCCATGCGTTGCTTCGGCATGCTGATCGATGGACGATCGCAAACGAGTGGCATCATGCGCCTCGCCTCGGATGCGACCATGCTCATCGTGTTCAACGCCTATCACGACGTGGTGGATTTCACGCTTCCTTCGGTGCCGGGCAACGACCAGTGGAACTGCCTCATCGACACGAACATGCCCGTGCGCGACGAACTGCCCGAATTCGAAGCGGGCGATATCTACCAGGTGACGGGCCGTTCGCTGCTGCTGTTCGCGCTGCATGCGCGTGGCGCGACACAGCGGGTGTTCGACCGGCTGGAGGAAGACCTGACGGGTTGAACGGCAGGCTTTTGGCGGATTGGCGGCGAGGCCGCCAGTCCGTTTTGTTGGGCGTGACGGGGCTGACTGTTAGTTGCACAATTCCGAGACCAACGGCCGCCTCATCGCAGCACCGCCGACATCGCCGACAAGCTATTGAGCGTGCGCACGAGAAACTCGGCGGTTGGCGCCCCAAACCGGATCACGCAGCCCGCCGCGCGCTCGACACCCGGCCACTGCGCAAAGAGATCCGCCAGCGCAGTCGTCTGCGTGTGCAGTTCGCACGTGCGCATACGCGGCGCCGCACACGCGCGGTCCCACCATTCGCCGTCGCGTGCGATCTGCCCGGCGGCTTCGCGCGCCGCGTCGCGAACCCGTTCGCGGCTCGCGGCGGGCGTCAACAGATCGCCGCTCGCGTGGCCGCGGGCGCGCTTCACGACGACGAACTTCGCATCGGGAAAAGCGGGCCGCGTTTCGTCTTCGAATACATCGTCACCGCTGAGCAGCGCCACGCGTGCGCCGTATTCCTGCGCGAGCGCGCCATACAGCCCCGCCTCGCCCGTCGCCACGCCATCCACGAGCACGCGCGCGAACGCAAAGCTGTTGATGGTGTGCGCAAGCATGCCGCGGCTTTGCGCCATGGCGTGATAGCCGATCATGAAAACAAGCGCGGGCCGGTGCTCGAGCCCCGCCATCATGCCAAGCGTGCGCGGCTTGCCGAGTATCACGCGTGCGCGCGCGTCGATCTCGTCGAGCAGCAGGTTGTTGAAACCGCCATGCGAGTCGTTGACCCACACTTCGCTCGCGCCGCCCGAGAATGCGCCTTCCACGGCCGCGTTCGCCTCGAGCGTCATCCAGCGGCGGGCCTGTTCGTACTCGGCGTTTCCCGCGCGCGTTTGCTGAACGTTGAAGACGCCGCCTATGCCTTCGATATCGACCGAAATGAGTACCTTCACGCGTGCACTCCGCCTGAACGAAGATCGGCGAGATCGGGCGCCGCTTCGCGCAGCGCGAGACGCACATGGCCATCGCGGCCCTGCACAGTGCGTGCGCTCCACAAGGCGTCGAGAATCGCCTGCTCGACGCAATCGGCGCCTGCCTGAAGCAGGGGATCGAGTTGCGAGTCGGCGAGCAAGGGCGGCAACGCGTGGGTCGATGCGTCGTGCGCCAATGTGTACGCGGTGCTGAACGCCATGGCGATATCGCCGCTGCCGTGTCCATAGACGGACCCCGTGCGCGCAAGACCTGCTGCCGTGCGCAGCGCAACGCGTCGAAGCTGCCGCGCGTCGAGCGGCGCGTCCGTGGCGATCAGCATGATGATCGAGCCCTTCTCCGGCGCCTGCGTCGCGTGGTTCGACGCCGCGCGCGCAGCAAGCTCGCGCCCCACGGGCACACCGTCTATCGTCAGCATCGGCAAGCGGCCGAAGTTCGCCAGCACGAGCGCGCCCACGGTGTACTGCATGCCCGCCGCCTGCACGACGCGCGACGCCGTGCCGATGCCGCCTTTCAGATCGAAGCTCGACATGCCGCGCCCCGCGCCTACGCTGCCGCGTGCGAAGTCGGCGCTCGCGGCGGCGCAGGCCGCGAGATAGTGTTCCTCCTGAACGGCCAGCGCCTGAATGTCGTTCAGGTAACCGTCGTTGCACTCGAACACGAGCGGATTGACGGTCGGCAGGTCGCGCCCGATTTGCGGATTCGCCACGACCGCCGCGCGAACCTGCGCCTGTGCGAGCGTGCCCACCGCAAACGTGTTGCTCAGCGCAGCCGGCGTTTCGAGCACGCCCAACTCTTCGAGCTGCATGAGCCCGATGCTCTTGCCGAATCCGTTGATCACACAAGCGCTCGCCGGCACCTTCTCGCGAAAGAGGTCGCCTGCATGCGGCAGCAGCACGGTCACGCCCGTTTGCACGTCGCCCGCGTCGAGCGTGCAGTGCCCGACGCGCACACCGCTGACGTCGGCAATCGTTCCCGTTGCGCCGCTCGCCAGTGTGCCGATATGCGGCGCAGTATCTCCACAATCGATGCTCATGCGCGGTCCAGCTTCGGGTCGAGTGCGTCGCGCAAGCCGTCACCCAGCAGATTGAACGCGAGCACGGTGAGGAAGATGGCGAGGCTCGGGAACAGCGCGATATGCGGCGCCGTCACCATATCGGCGCGCGCCTCGTTGAGCATGGCGCCCCACTCCGGCGTGGGCGGCTGCGCGCCGAGGCCGATGAACGACAGGCTCGCGGCCGTGATGATCGACGTGCCGATACGCATGGTCAGATAAACGATCACGGACGACACGGTGCCCGGCAGGATGTGCCGCATGATGATCGTCCAGTCCGACGCGCCAATGCTGCGCGCGGCCTCCACATACGTGAGATGCTTGAGCATGAGCGTATTGCCGCGCACGAGCCGCGCGAACGCCGGAATGCTGAACACCGCCACCGCGCACACCACGTTGATCATGCCGTTGCCGAGGATCGCCACCACGCCGATGGCGAGCAGAATGCCTGGGAATGCGAACAGCACGTCGGCTACACGCATGGTGATGCGATCCCACCAGCCTTCATAGTAGCCCGCGAGCAAGCCGAAGAAAGTGCCGACTACAGCGCCCAGCGCCACCGAAAGAAAACCCGCCGCGAGCGAAATGCGCGTGCCCGCGAGTATGCGGCTGAAAATATCGCGGCCCAGCGCGTCCACGCCGAACCAGTGGGCCGCCGAGGGACCCGCGTTGAGCGAGTCGTAATCGAAGTAATTTTCCGGGTCGTAAGGCACGAGATGCGGTGCGAACACCGCGATCACCACCAGCAGCAGCACGAACGCGCCCGCGCCGAGTGCGACGTGCTGCTTGCGGAACTTGCGCCAGAATTCGCGCCACGGCGTGCGGATCGCTTCGTCCTCTACGCGTACGGCTTCGTTTAGGGTCGTGCTCATGGCGGGCTCACCTGAATCGAATGGTCGGATTGATGACCGCGTACAACACGTCCACGATCAGATTGATGACGATGAACTCGAGCGAGAACAACAGCACTTCGGCCTGAATCACGGGGTAATCGCGCATCGCAACCGAATCGACGAGCAGACGCCCGAGGCCCGGCCAGTTGAACACCACCTCCACGACGATCGAGCCGCCCAGCAGGAAGCCGAACTGCAGGCCCATCATCGTGACGACGGGGATCATCGCGTTGCGCAGGCAATGCTTGATCACCACCCATTGTTCGGCGACGCCCTTCGCGCGCGCCGTGCGAACGAAGTCCTCGTTGAGCACTTCGACGAAAGAAGCCCGAGTGAAGCGCGCCATCACCGCCGCCACGGCCGCGCCGAGCGTGACCGACGGCAGCACGTAGCTGCGCCACGAACCGTCGCTCACCACGGGCAGCCAGCCCAGGTGCACCGAGAACAGCTCCATGAGCGCCATGCCGAGCGCGAAAGCCGGAAACGAAATGCCCGACACCGCGAGCGCCATGCCAATGCGATCGGGCCAGCGATTGCGCCACACGGCCGAGACGATGCCGATCGCCATGCCGAACACCACGGCCCAGACCATGCTGGTGAGCGTGAGCAGCAGCGTGGGCATGAAACGCTCGCCGATTTCGGTGACGACGGGGCGCTTGCTGCGCATCGAAACACCGAAATCGCCGTGAGCGATGCGCACGAAGAAGTGGAGGAACTGCTGCGGCAGCGGCTGGTCAAGGCCGAGATCGGCGCGCACGAGCGCAACCGTGGCGTCGTCCGCTTCGGGACCGGCCGCGAGGCGCGCGGGGTCGCCCGGCAGCAGGTGCACGAACAGGAACACGAGGACCGCGACGATCAGGAGCGTCGGCAGCAGACCCAGCGAGCGTTTGACAATGAAATTCAGCATGAGCGCGTTACTGCATCGGGGCGTGCGCGCCGCGCCGGACACTAGCGATCCGGCGCGGCGCGCAACGCATTAGCGAATCGAGATCTCGTCGAAGTCGAACGAGCCGTCCGGCGCCACATACGCGCCGGCCAGGCGCTTGCTGCGGGCGTACACGACCTTCTCCTTCACGAGGAATACCCACGGGGCGTCGGCCCAGATGCGCTTTTGCGCGTCGGTGTAGAGCGCCGTCTTTTGCGCGCGGTCCGTCGTTTCGAGCGCCTTCGCGAGGTCCTCATCGACCGCCGGGTTCTTGTAGTACGCCGTGTTCATGAGCTTGGGCGGCCACGATGCCGAAGCGAGCAGCGGCGAGATGCCCCAGTCCGCCTCACCCGTGGACGACGACCAGCCGATGTAATACATGCGCACGCCGGCCGTTGCCGGGTCCTGCGCGCTTTCCACGCGCGCGACCGCGGTGCCCGTTTCGAGCGCTTCGACGTTCGCCTTCACGCCCACTTGCGCGAGCTGTTGCTGCACGAACTGAATCGCCTTTTGCGCGGTCGAGTTGTTATACGCCGACCACAGCGTCGTTTCGAAGCCGTTCGGGTAACCGGCCTGCTTGAGCAGTTCGCGCGCCTTGGCCGGATCGTACGGCCAGGGGCCGAGCTTGATCGAGTAGTCCACACCTTGCGGCAGTACGCCGTCCGAAGGCAGCGCGTAGCCCCCGAATGCCACCTTCGCCAGCGCGTCCTTGTTGATCGCGTAGTTCAGCGCCTGGCGCACGAGCGGGTTGTCGAACGGTTTCTTCGCGGTGTTCAGGCTGATGTAGCGCTGGATGATCGAGGGGGTGGCGATCAGGTCCACCTTCGGGTTCGACTGGAACGCGCTCGCCTGCTCGAACGGAATGCGGAAGGCAAAGTCCGCTTCGCCGGTGCGCATGAGCGCCGCGCGCGTGTTGTTGTCGGCCACCGGCTTCCAGTCGATCTCGTCGATCTTCGGGTAGCCCTTCTTCCAGTAGCCGTCGAACTTGTGCACGACGAGGTCGCCGGCCGGGTCCCACTTCACGAACGCGAACGGGCCCGTGCCCACCGGATGCAGGCCGATGTCCTTGCCCCACTTCTTCATTGCCGCCGGCGAGATCATCACCGCCGACGGGTGCGCGAGCACGTTCACGAACGCCGAGAACGGCGCGTTCAGCGTGACCTTTACCGTGTACGGATCGACCGCTTCGGTCTTCGCGATGCGGCGGAACATGTTGTAGCGCTTCAGGTGATTCGCCGGGTCCGTCACACGGTCGAAGTTCGACTTCACAGCCGCCGCGTTGAAGTCGGTGCCGTCCTGGAACTTGACGCCTTCGCGCAGCTTGAAGGTGTAGACGAGACCGTCGCCGCTGACTTCATAGCTCGTGGCGAGCACGTTGGTGAGCTTGAGGTCCTTGTCGAAACCGAACAGGCCCTGGTAGAACGACTTCGAAACCGCCTGCGAAAGCGTATCGTTGGCGTCGTACGGATCGAGCGTCGAGAAGGTCGAATCGACGGCCATCACCGCGCGCTGTTCGGCGGCTTGTACGGCAGTCGCGCCGGCGATCAGCGCGAGTGCGAGCGCGCTGCCCTTCATCCATGTTTTGACTTCTTTCATCAATCAGGTCTCCATAGCAATGAATCTTGACGACTCGGCGAAATATTCCAGCTAAACAGTGAACGATTGCGTGGCATGCGGGCGTGTTCAGTACGCGCCGCCCACCCGATGCTTTGCAACGAAGTGGCCGGGGCCGACCGACACGAGCGGTAGGACCTGCGGCTCGTCGCCGGGTGCGCGAATCGGGCTCGGCAGTTCGTCGGCGGCGAGCACGCGCTTCGCGTGGCGGCGCGCCGGATCGGCGATCGGCACCGCGCCCATGAGCTTCCTTGTATAGGCGTGCTGCGGGTTCTCGAACACGGCGCGGCGCGGGCCGATCTCGACGATCTGCCCCAGGTACATCACCGCGACGCGATGGCTCACGCGTTCCACCACGGCCATATCGTGCGAGATGAAGAGATACGCCACACCAAGCTCCTGCTGCAGGTCGAGCATCAGGTTGACGATCTGCGCCTGCACGGAAACGTCGAGCGCCGACACCGATTCGTCGGCGATCACGACTTTCGGGTTCATCGACAGCGCTCGTGCGATGGCAATGCGCTGACGCTGGCCGCCCGAGAATTCGTGCGGATAGCGGCCCGCCGCCGACTTCGGCAAGCCCACGCGATCGAGCAGCCATTCCACGCGGGCCTGCGCCTCTGCGCCCTTCGCGATGCCGTGCACGAGCAATGGCTCCATGATCGAGAAGCCCACCGTGAGGCGCGGGTTGAGCGAGGCGAACGGGTCCTGAAAAATGAACTGGATATCGCGGCGCAACGTCTGTAGCGCGGGGCCCGTGAGGGTGCTGATATTCCGGCCGCCGAATTCGATCGTGCCGCTCTGGCTCTCGACGAGCCGCAGCAGCGAGCGGCCCGTGGTCGATTTACCGCAACCGGATTCGCCCACCAGCGCGAGCGTTTCGCCGGCGTGAAGATCGAAGCTGACTTTTTCGACCGCATGCACGCGGCCCGTGACCTTGCCGAACAATCCGCTGCGCACGGGAAAGCGCGTGACGAGGTCGCGCACGCGCAGGACCGGCGGCGCGTTCGTTTCTGGCGCGTTCGCCGGAGGGTTCGACGTGGCGACCGGGCGCGCCGCTTCGCTCATCGACAGCAGCGGGAACTTCTCCGGCAAGTCCGTGCCCTGCATTGCGCCAAGCCTCGGCACCGCGGCGAGCAACGCCTGCGTGTAACGGTGCGAAGGCGCGGCGAACAGCGCATCGGATGCGCCCTCTTCCACCTTTTCCCCGCGATACATCACGAGAATGCGGTCCGCCACTTCGGCGACCACGCCCATGTCGTGCGTGATGAAGACCACGCCCATATCCATCTCGTCCTGCAGGCCGCGAATGAGTTGCAGGATCTGCGCCTGGATCGTCACGTCGAGTGCCGTGGTCGGTTCGTCGGCAATCAGGAGCGCGGGCTTGCACGAAAGCGCCATCGCAATCATCACGCGCTGGCGCATGCCGCCCGAAAGCTGATGCGGGAAGCGGTCCATCACGCGGCGCGCCTCGGGAATGCGCACGAGGTCGAGCAGGCGCAGCGTTTCGGCGCGCGCCTGCGCGGCGTTCATCTGCTGATGCAACGCGATCGCCTCGCTGATCTGGTTGCCCACCGTGAACACCGGGTTCAGCGAAGTCATCGGCTCCTGGAAGATCATCGCGATGTCCGCGCCGCGCACCGAGCGCATGGTCGAGCTACTCGCACGCGTGAGATCGAGCACGCTGCCGTTGCGACGGCGCAGGTCGATGCTGCCGCCCGTAATGCGGCCGCCGCCGTGCTCGGCGAGCCGCATCAGCGAAAGCGATGTGACCGACTTGCCCGAACCCGATTCGCCGACGATGGCGAGCGTCTCGCCCCGGTCGACGTGGAACGACAGATTGCGCACGGCTTCGAACGCGCCCGCGCCGCGCCTGAACGACACGGAAAGGTTACGGACGTCGATCACGCGATTCGGCGGCAGCGCGGCCTTTTCGCTGACCGGCGCGATATCAGGACGGTTCGATGACATCTGCACGATGAGGATTCCTTCGTTTGGTGCGCAAAAAAGGATGCGCCGCTTAAGCGTAGATCGACGCAACGGGCGCTTCGCCCACGCGCGCGTAGCCGCGGTACATGCCTTCGGTATTGAACGGCAGGACCACGTTGCCTTGTGCATCCACGGCGATCAGGCCGCCGCGGCCGTCGATGCGCGGCAACTTCTCCATCACGACGTTCGTGGCTGCTTCGGAGAGCGAAACACCGCGATATTTCATTTGCGCCGCCACGTCGTAGGCCGCGACCATGCGCATGAACATTTCGCCCGATCCCGTGGTGGACACCGCACAGGTGGCGTCGTCGGCATAGCAGCCCGCACCGATCAGCGGCGCGTCGCCCACGCGGCCCACCTGCTTGTTCGTAATGCCGCCCGTCGAAGTCGCCGCCGCGACGTGGCCGTGCGCGTCGAGCGCCACCGCGCCCACCGTGCCGAACTTGCGGTTCGGGTCGATCGGCTCGTGCGGCAGGCTGTCCGCCGATGCGTTTGCAGCTGCCTTTGCTTCGAGCGTTGCCCCGTCGTGATCGAGCATCGCGCGCGCTTCACCGCGGGCGAGCTGCCACTGGCGGTAGCGCGCATCGGTGTGGAAGTAGGAGGAATCAACAAATTCGAGGCCCTGGGCCGCTGCAAACGCTTCCGCGCCTTCGCCCGTGAACAGCACGTGTTCGCTCTGCTCCAGCACGCGGCGCGCCGCCAGCACCGGATTGCGCACGCGCGTGACGCAGCACACGGCGCCCGCTTCGAGCGTACGGCCGTCCATGATCGAGGCGTCGAGTTCATGCGTGCCCGCGGACGTGAACACCGCGCCGTGGCCCGCGTTGAATAGCGGACAGTCTTCGAGCAGGCGCACCGCTTCTTCGACGGCGTCGAGCGCGCTGCCGCCTTCCGAGAGGATGCGCTGGCCAGCCGCGAGAATGCCGCTCAGCGCGTCGAGATACTGGGTTTCGACTTCGGGCGCCATCGATGCGCGCAGGATCGTGCCGGCGCCGCCGTGAATGGCAATGACTGCGTTCGATTTCATGACTTCTTTTTCGTTGGGGAAGACGGAGCGGCTGGCGCGACAGACGCCTGCGCCGAGGCCGAAGTGAGCCACGGCAGCACCGATTCGGTGATGGCCGCCGCAGCGACGACGGAATCCTTCGCGCGCAACGCCACGGCGTCGCAAAGCGCTTCGATGACGGCCAGCACCGCGGCCTCCGAGTTCGCCGCAAGGCGACGTTCGGAACGGATCGGCAGCGTGAGATCGGCGAAGCGCGCGAGCGGCGAGTCGATGCTGTCGGTGAGCGCGAGCACGCGCGCGCCCAGCTTCGCGGCGTGGCGCGAGAGCTTGATCGTGTCGTCCACGTAGCGCGGAAACGCGATGCCGATCACCAGATCGTCCTTGTTCGCGCCGAGCAGCCTGCGCGCCGAATGCGTGGGGCCGCCGACCGAGGCGAGCGCCTGCACGTTGTCGAGATACGGCAGCAGGGCGTTCTCCATGAGTCCGGCGAGAAACGCGCTCGTGCCCGAGCCGATTATGTAGACGCGGCGCGCAGAGAGAATCGCGTCCACGGCTGCGGCAGCCGCTGCGCTGTCGATCGACTGGCGCGACAAACGCAGGTTCGACTCGGCCTGCTCCAGCGAGGCGCCGAATAGCTCGGCGCCGCTGGTCGGCGATTCCTGCGCGCTGCGCAGCCGCTCGACCGGCGCGAGCGTGGCCTCGAAGCCGCGCACGAGCGCCTCGCGAAACTGCGGATAGCCGTCGAACCCGAGCGAGCGCGCAAAGCGGTTGGCCGTGGCCACCGAAGCGCCCACCGCGTCCGCCAGTTCGTCGATGCGCATGGTCGCGGCATGGAACAGGTTTGCGAGCACATACTCGGCCATGCGCCGGTGGCCCGGTGTGAGAACGGGCATCGCGGCGGTGATGCGCGCGACGATCTCGGCTTCGGGCGTGTCGGGAGTTGACGGTCGGGTCGGCATACGTGAACGGGAGTCGGGACGCTGAGGGGAACGGCACGTGCCGTAAATGAAATTACATGGGCGGATCTTAGTGAAAATTAATTTTCATCGCGCCCGGGGTTTACCCTATTCGAGCAAAGCGCGGGAGAAATTGGCTTGATCGGGCGCAACGAGGAGCGAAGCTGCGCGCGCCGAACACGTTGCTGGAACCTGGAACGAGAAGCCGGCAGAGGCGGATGCCGGAAAGCATTTCGCCCGCAGGCGAGATAAGGCGCGGCTACACTTGGGGAGTGGCGCCGCACTTGCCGACAGCCAGACGCTAGCGGCAATCGAATCAGTCACATGAGAACGGAGCGTGCAGCTTCACGACGCCACCATCGCTTCAGCGCTCGGCGCCAACCGCCACGTGTTGCGCCCCGCGCGCTTCGCTTCGTACATGGCCGCATCGGCGAGACACAGCGCATCGTCGGCCAGCGCCCTGTTCCCGGCTTCGGTCGAGAGCATCGCGCTCGTTGCGTCCACCACACCGGCCGCGCCTGTCACGCCCGCCAGCACGACGCCCACGCTCGCGCTCGTCTCGATCACGCGGCCCGCGACGATGAACGCCTTCGACACTTCACGGCAAATGGCCGCTGCGATGCGCTCGCCGGTGCGCGCGTCGCTCACGCCGCGGCTCGCCACCACGAATTCGTCGCCGCCCAGGCGGCTCACCACGTCGCCCGTGCGCACGGTGGCGACGAGCCTGCGCGCGATCTCCCTGAGCAAAGCGTCGCCCACGTCGTGGCCGTAACGGTCGTTGATGGACTTGAAGCCGTCCATGTCCATGAAGAAGAGTGAGAAGGGCTCACCGCTCGTGCGCAGTTCGCGCAGCGTTTCCTGCAGCGCGCGCCGGTTCGCGAGCCCCGTGAGCGGGTCGATCAGCGCGCCCTCGCGCAGGCGTTGCTCGGTGCGGCGCTGCTCGGTCACGTCGTGCGCCATC
Source organism: Paraburkholderia sp. BR14312 (assembly GCF_040948675.1). Taxonomy (NCBI): domain Bacteria; kingdom Pseudomonadati; phylum Pseudomonadota; class Betaproteobacteria; order Burkholderiales; family Burkholderiaceae; genus Paraburkholderia; species Paraburkholderia sp. BR14312. The sequence goes on along the minus strand of NZ_JBFPKI010000006.1, from coordinate 158,017 downwards.
ACGTAAAAGCCCGTCACCTTGCCTTCGCGCTTGGCCGGAATGTAGGTGGCCGACCACACGCGGTCGGCATCGGCCCGATACCGCACCTCGTCGCAGGTCACGCGTTCACCGGCCAGCGCGCGCGCAAAGAGCGGCTGCAACTGCTCGAACACTTCGGGGCGCAGCGTCTCGCTCAGGCTGCGTCCGCGCAGCGCCGCCGGCTCCGCGCCGAATACGCGCTTGAACGTCTCGTTGTTGAACTGGTAGCACAGATCGCGATCGACCACGGCGATGAGCGCCGGCACGTTGTCGGTGATGGTCTGCAGCGCGTCGCGGCTGCGCCGCAGCTCTCCCGTGCGTTCGCGCACGCGCTCTTCGAGCTCGACGTGATAGTTGCGCAATGCCTCTTCGCTCTTCTTGCGGCTCGTAATGTCCTGCACCGCCGCGATGAAATGCAGCGGCGTGCCCGACACGTCGCGCACGAGCGACACCGCGAGATTGACCCACACAGCCTGGCCGTCGCGCCGCAGATAGCGCTTTTCGATCGCATACGTGGCCTGGCGGCCCGCGAGCAGCTCGGCCACTTGCGCGAGATCGGCGGCGATGTCGGCCGGGTGCGTGACCGAGGCGAACGTGCGGCGGCGCAGTTCGCTCTCCTCGTAGCCGATGATCTCCGAGAACTTCTGGTTCACGTCGAGAAAACGGCCGTCGAGATCGACCACGGCCTTGCCGATCGGCGTTTGCTGGAACACGGTCCGAAAGCGCGCCTCGCTGATGGCGAGCGAACGGCGGTCGCGCTCGTGCGCCGTGCGCGAGCGGTTCAACTGCCGGCGCAATTCCAGCTCGCGCTCGACGAGATGCGCGAAATCCGCGAGCATGGCGGCCTGGGCCGCGTCGAACGTGCGCGGCTTTTCGTCGATCAGGCACAGTGTGCCGACCACCTGGCCGTCGGCGAGGCACAGCGGCGAACCTGCATAGAAGCGGATGTTCGGCGCGCCCGTGACAAGCGGATTGTCGAGAAAGCGCTCGTCGTCGAGCGCGTCTTCCACCACGAGCATGCACTTGCTCAGCACGGCGTGCGCGCAGAACGACACGCTGCGCGGCGTTTCGCACGCGGCCAGCCCATGGTGCGACTTGAACCATTGACGGTCTTCGTCCACGAGCGAGATCAGCACGATCGGCATGTCGAACGCGAAGGCGGCGAGCCGCGAGATGCGATCGAACGCCTCTTCGGGATCGGTGTCGAGTATGTCGAGTTGCCGCAGCGCCCGAAGGCGGACGTCCTCATCCAGAGGAAGCGGAGCAGTGATCATCGTGTGGGGGGCCCGGCAGGACGGATACGGTTTGCGTGGCGCTTTCCGCACCGGCGCGCCTCACCTGGGTTTACGGCCGGATCAAGCGAAAACTGAAGCGTGGGAATGCCCGCACCGCGCCTATCGCGCCAGCCTTGCGCGCCAGGCATTTCCCTTATGCAGGAATCGCAATATAAGCGCACGAACGTTCGGCATACGCGTGGTCGCGCAATCATCGAGCGCCACGGCCGTCACACCCGCGCTGCTCGCGTAGCCCGGCCCAACGGACGTTGCGCACTTTCTTCATGAAATGTCACAGCGGTCTAATTACTTCGATATCCGAATTACATTCGGTTTTTAACCGGTTCGTTAACGCGTTGCGAAATCGATCAAGCCCTCAAAAAAAACTTGTCTGGCGACTTCAGCAACGCTTTTTCAAGGCCGTAAAAAGGGCAAAGCTCCACCCTTCCGGTGTCACCATGAGAACCCTCGCGCAAACCCTGCGACTGAAACAGACTACCCGCATCGCCACCGCAGCGCGTATCGCCGCCGGCCGCGGCGCCGGCGCGCGCATGAGCGCCGCGCCGCGTGCGCGCCGCGCGCCGTCGCGCAGCGCTCATGAGCAGACCGGCACGTCGTGTCACTACGCCGTGCGCCGCCTCGCGGCGCAGTTGCGCACACGCAGAATCTAATGCCACACGGACATCGAGACATGAGACAGGAAACCGTGGCGGCCATGCCCGATCCCGCCGCTGCCTTGAATCCCTCAGCGGCGCTTCCCTGGTTAGTGCGTGCGCGCGCAACGTTGCGCGCCTCGATCCGCGCACGCACGAAGTTTTTCATCGGCCTGTTCTTTGCATTGTTCGCCACGCAAACCACACTGCTTGCGAGCCAGTTGATCGCGTTTGGCCACGCCTTCGAACGCGTGGATACGAGCTGGCACGATGAAAGCGCCGGGCAGGAAACCGAAGCACCACCGAGGCAAGCCGTCTCCGCCGCGCCGCGCGAACTCGCGGTCGAGAAGCTGCACAACCAGGTCCAGCGCGGCATCCTGCGCGTGCGTCACACGCTCGAAGCCGCCTTTGCGATTGCGCTCGCCACGCTTGCCTTTGGCCTCGTGCTGCTGCACTACCTCGAGCGTACGCTGCTGCGTCCGCTGCATACCTTGACCGATTCGCTCGTGCGCCTCGCGCACGGCGAAGACATGCGCGCATTGCCCGACATGAACCGCACCGACGAGATCGGCGCGATGGCGCATGCCTTCGATACGTTGTGCGAGAAGTCCCGCGAGCTGCATCTCGCCCACGAAGCCACGCGCGCCGCCGAGGCCCATGCCCAGGCGCTGGCGCGCCACGACCCGCTCACGGGCCTGCCCAACCGGCGTCTGCTCGCGGCGGAGATGAGCGCGGCGCTGGAGCGCACGCAGCACCGCTCGCCCGATTACCTCGTGTTCGTGATCGACCTCGACCGCTTCAAGCCCGTGAATGACTTTCACGGTCACGCCGCGGGCGACACGGTACTGTGCGAGATTGCCGCGCGTCTGCGTCGCGTGGTGCGTGACGGCGACACCGTTGCGCGCCTGGGCGGCGACGAGTTCGCCGTGCTCGCCCGCGTGCACCGCGACGACCACATCGAGGCCGCGAGCGAGCTGGCGCAGCGCCTGCTTGCCGCCACGCGCGCGCCCATCGACATCGGCAAGCTGCGCATCAACGTGGACGCGAGCATCGGCATCGCATGCTGCCCGCGCGACGGCGGCGACCCGGACGCGCTGCTGCGCGCCGCCGATATCGCCATGTACCGCGCCAAATGCGAAGGCAAGGGCACGTACCGCTTCTTCGAGCAGAAGATGGACGACGAGCTGCGCCTGCAGGCCTCGCTCGAATCGGACCTGCGCCGCGCGCTCGCGGGCGGCGAAATCCGGCCGTTCTACCAGCCGCTCGTGCGCCTCGCCGACGGGCAGACCACCGGCTTCGAGATTCTCGCGCGCTGGCATCACGAGCAGCGCGGCTGGATCTCGCCCGACGTGTTCGTGCCGCTCATCGAGCAGATGGGCATTTCGCCCGCGTTCACGGCTTCGATCCTGCGGCGCGCGTGCCGCGACGCGCTGGGCTGGCCCTCGCGCTACCACCTCGCGCTCAATCTCTCGCCCGCGCAGTTCAAGGACACGCAACTCGCGGCGCTGCTGCTCAGGATCCTCGCCGACGAGGGCATGCCGCCCGAGCGCATGGAGATCGAGATCACCGAATCGGCGCTGATGTACGACTTCGACGCGGCGCGCGCCGTGCTCGCGGACTTCCGCAACGCGGGGCTGCGCATGTCGCTCGACGACTTCGGCACCGGCTATTCGAGCCTGCAGCACCTGCGCGAGCTGAAGGTGGACAAGCTGAAGATCGACCGCTCCTTCGTGCTCTCGATGTCCTCGTGCAACGAGAGCGTCAAGATCGTCGACGCGATCATCGCGCTCTCCTCGAACCTGGGCATGAGCACCGTGGCCGAGGGCGTGGAGACTGCGGAACTCGCGCGCACGCTGGCGGCGAAGGGCTGCGACTACGCGCAGGGCTATTTCTTCGGCAAGGCGATGGCGGCGCGTGAAATCGACGCTTTGCTCAACGTGGATCGTGCGGCGAACGAGGCGCGGCCCAAGCGTCTCGTCGAGCCGGCCTGACCAGATTGACCCGTAGTACTTTGAGAAAGAAAAGGTAGACATCATGTTTGTAGCAATTGGCTGGATCGTCGTGCTCGGATCGGTGATCGGGAGCTTCGTGGGCGTGGGGGGACACCTGCCCGCGCTCGTTCAACCATTCGAACTCCTGTGCATTTTCGGCGCGGCGCTGGGCGCGTTCGTGGTGAGCAACCCCACCGCCACGCTCGGCAAGACGCTCAAGGCGCTACCCACTTGCTTCAAGGGCGGCGGCTACACGAAGGCGCAATACCTGGAGCTGATCGCCCTCCTCTACGAGCTGCTGCAAAAGGCGCGCAAGGAAGGCATGATGGCGCTCGAAGCCGACATCGAAGCGCCCGAGAACAGCCCGATTTTCCAGAAGTACGCACGCGTGCTCGACGACCATCATCTGCTCGACTTCATCGTCGACTATCTGCGCATGATGTCGAGCGGCAACGTAAATCCCATGGAAATGCAGGACCTCATGGACGAAGAACTCGACACGCATCACTCGGAGGTGTCGATTGCGCCCAACGCGATCCAGAAGATGGCCGACGGCCTGCCCGCCTTCGGCATCGTGGCCGCCGTGATGGGCGTGGTGCATACGATGGGCTCGGTCGGCAAGCCGCCGGCCGTGCTCGGCGAGATGATCGCGGGCGCGCTCGTGGGCACGTTCCTCGGCATTCTGCTCGCCTATGGCTTCGTCGGTCCGATCGCCGACCTGCTCAACGCCAAGGGCCGCGCCGCCAGCAAGCCGTTTCAGTGCGTGAAGGCCGTGCTGCTCGCGTCGCTCGCCGGCTACGCGCCGCCCGTGGCCGTGGAATTCGGCCGCAAGGTGCTGTTCACCGCCGACCGCCCGAGCTTCCAGGAGCTCGACGAAGCGGTGCGCGCCACCAGGACGCCGAAGGCCGCTTAGGAGTCCAGAGATGGCCGAACGTACTCCAGGCTCGCGCGCCGCGCGCGACACCGAGAGCAGCAAGACCACGCTGGTGGTGCGCCGCGTGAAGAAAGGCGGCCACGAGGGTCACCATGGCGGCGCATGGAAGATCGCCTACGCCGACTTCGTGACCGCGATGATGGCGTTTTTCCTCTTGATGTGGCTGCTTGGGTCGACGTCGCAGTACGACCGCGACGGCATCGAGAAGTATTTCAACACGCCGCTTTCGGCCATGCTCGGCAGCAAGCCCGACGCCGCGAACCCCAACCCGAGCGTGGTGCAAGGCGGCGGCCGTGACCTGTCGAGCAAGACGCCGGCCGTGGGCGGCTCGAACGCGCAGCCCACGCTGTCGCACGCCGTACCCGTGGAAGCGGTCGACAGGTCGCGCCTTTCGCAGCTCAAGGAAAAACTCTCGGCGCTCATCGAGCGCAGGCCGGAGCTGCGCGCGTACCGCGACCAGATCCGCATGTCGATCACGGACGAAGGCCTGCGCATCGAGCTGGTCGATTCGCTCAAACGCCCCATGTTCGCGACCGGCAGCGCCAGGCTCGAGGACTACGCGTACGAGATCCTCGTGCAGATCGGCAGCGCGCTGAACGACGTGGACAGCGGCGTGTCGATCGCGGGGCACACCGACTCGGTGCCCTACTCGGGCGGCCTCGCCGGCTACTCGGACTGGGAGCTTTCGAGCGAGCGCGCCAACGCCGCGCGCCGCGCGCTGGTGGCCGGCCACCTGAGCGAGGAGAAACTGCTCCAGGTACGCGGCCTCGCGGACGTCCTGCCGCTCGACCACGACACGGCGGACAGCCCGCTGAACCGGCGCATCAGCATTCTGGTGATGAACAAGGCCGCCGAACGCGCGTTCTTCGAGCAGGCCAAACGCTACGACGTGGACACCCCGCAAAAGGCGGCCGCGCCGGCTTCGTAAGGCATCGACGGCGCGTACCCGAGTGGGTCTCCAGAGCGGGTCTCCAGACAGGCAGGAACGCCCCCGATGCGCCTCGCGCCGGCGCATCGAATCGAGGGGCGGGACCGCGGTACGCCGCTTGCTGTATCTCGCGACAGGCGGCCAGAACCGCCGCGGCATCGCCTGCCGCCTGATACGGGAATCGTCGGGAGTCTGGCCGGACTCAACATTGTTCCCTTCATATCTGGAGACCAGCATGCCCACCTTCATTCCTCCGCCCATGCCAACCGGCAATGGCGTGCGCATCGTCGGCAAGGGCCGCGTGAGCGCCGCGGGGCCGGGCCCCGACGTGATGGCCGCCAGCACGCTCGACAGCGACCGCGTGCTGAGCTCGGACGGCCAGGAAGTCGGCAAGATCAAGGAGATCATGCTCGACGTGCAGAGCGGCCGCGTAGCCTACGTGGTGATGTCGAGCGGCGGCTTTCTCGGCATCGGCGACAAGCTGCTCGCCATCCCCTGGAGCGCGCTCATGCTCGACACGAGCCGCAAGTGCTTCCTGCTCAACGTCTCGTCCGAGCGCGTGAAGGAAGCGCCGGGCTTCGACCGGGACAGCTGGCCCTCCATGGCCGACGCGAGCTGGGGCAGCACGCTGCACGCGTACTACGGCGCCGAGCCTTACTGGGCCGCGGTCGAGCCGGTGACGCCGCGTCACTGAGCGTAGTCGTCCAGCACACGGCTCCGAGCGGGTAAGCTGGCGTTCGGAGCCGCGCATCGCATCGAGCGCGCCGGCGTTCAGCGCGGCGTGGTCCCGGTGTTCGCGGCGATTGGCGGTGCCTCGCGGGGCTCGGCCGCCTCCAGCGCCCACGTGTTCACCGTGCGCCGCATCGGGCAGGCAATCACCGTGGCCACGCGGCTCGCCTGCGACGCCTCCGGCACGCTCCAGCCGTCCTCCGCCAGCGCCCGCACGCGCTGCCTGAACGCTATCTGCAAGGCATCCGACTTCACCGACACCTCGTTCTGCCAACTCTCCGGGACGCGAATCGGCCGGATGCGCCGCAGCACAGCGTGGTCTTCCTCGAAAACGCGCAGATTGCGCGCGCGAAAGCGTCCATCGAACAGCGGATTGCGCAGGAAACTGCGGCCCATCATGAAGGGGGCACGGCTGATCGAATCGGCTCATTGGACCAGATTTTGGTTCCCGATGGCGACAGGCGCACAATACGCGCTGTTACAGCACGACGTCGATGTCACTGCGATCAGAGAACACGAGGCAACACCAGGTAACGCCTGGCAACCCTACAGGTAACCCCGAACCATGACCCAGTTCTTCAGCGAAGCCGCCTCCGCCGAGGCCGTCAATGCGCGTATCGGCGAAAACGCCGACGAGCGTCTGCGCGAGGTGATGAGCGCGCTCGTGCGCCATCTGCACGCATTCGCGAAAGAAGTGCAGCTCACGCAGCCGGAATGGGAAACCGCCATCGACTTCCTCACTACGGCGGGCCAGCTCTGCAGCGCCGAGCGCCAGGAGTTCATCCTGCTCTCGGACACACTAGGGTTTTCCATGCTCGTGGACGCCATCAACAACCGCCGCCCGGACGCAGCCACCGAAAACACCGTGTTCGGCCCGTTCCACGTGGCCGGCGCGCCCGAGCGCGAGATGGGCGCGTGCATCACCGCCGACGGCAAGGGCGAGCGCTGCCTGTTCGAAGGCCGCGTGCTCGATCTCGAAGGCCGTCCGGTGGAGGGCGCGCGCATCGACGTGTGGTCCGACAACGCCGACGGCTACTACGACGTGCAGCAGCCCGGCGTGCAGCCCAGGTGGAACAACCGTGGCATCTTCACGACCAGCGCGGACGGCGCCTATCGCTTCGTCGGCATCAAGCCGGTCTCGTACCCGATCCCACACGACGGCCCGGTGGGCAAGATGCTCGCAAACCTCGGCCGCCACCCGTACCGTCCCGCGCACATGCATTTCCTCATCACCGCGCCGGGCTTCCAGAAGGTCGTCACGCATACCTTCGTGGGCGACGATCCCTACCTGCAGTCGGACGCTGTGTTCGGCGTGAAAGCATCGCTCGTCGCGCCGTACGAGCGGGTGGCAGACAGCGCCACGCCCTGGCGCTCCACGTTCGACTTCGTGCTCATGCCGCTCGCGGCGACCGCCTGATCCGGCAATGCGGCGAACTGGACGCGATATCGCGCCTTGCTCGCCGCATTGTCCGCCGCTCCCGGGTCATAGACTGGTCTCGCAGTCGAACGAACAACCGGGAACACCTTTGGGGGCGGCGATGCGGGTCACGAACTGGATTCTGGTGCTGGAATGCGCGTATATGGAGTTTTCCAGCTGGCGCGGCAAGAACGTGTATCGCCGTACCGTGGCATACGACAGCGTGGTGTGGTGCTAACCCCTTCCGCAACCCGCTAGCCATCGACGCAACGGCATTCCTCTACTACAGTTGAAGACTTTACCGTCATCGCTGCTGGAATCGAGGATTCGAATATGCTGTTCCCCGCCGTTGCCACCGCCGCCCTGCTGATCGTCGTGTATGTCCACGCGAACATTCCGCGCTTCACCGAGCGCGGCCCGAAGCGCCTCATCGCCCACGCCACGCTGTTGCTGGCCGGCCTGTGCTTCGGCGTGGTCGGCGCGATGATGTCCGGCACGATCGCGCCGCCGTGGGCGGTGATTGCGTGTGGCATGGGCGTCGTGCATTTGCCGGCGCTCTGCGTGCTCGTGCTCAAGCGCCTGAGGCATTCGGGGCGCAGCTAAAATGCCGTGCCCAGGCGCCTCACTGGCACTGCAACACGACGACGCCATCCATGCCCTGCTCGTTCGTCAACGTGGCCGAGTGACCAACGGCAACCAGCGGCTTCGTCGCGTCGTGCCCCACCACAACCGACTGAACGGACAACCGCCCGGTCGTCGAAATGCCATCAACGGCGACTGAGAGTTCGTCAGCGCATACTGGGTAGCTCCGCGGCGCACTGAGGCGCTTGCAATTTTCCCCGATTGACTGGGGAAAACCACCATTGCGCAAGAGGTCCAGCGGGCTCCCGCGCCGACCTTCAGTTCCCTCGCCCAGCGCCGTAAACATGTTCAGTGCTTTGCCGTCTCACGCGCAAAGCACGATCGTTTTTCTGCTACGTAGCCCCTCGCGTTCTGGAGCCCTCTTCGTGTTTGCACGACTCTCTATCTCTGTCCGTCTGCGCATCGCGGTCGGAGTGCTGGCCTTGCTGATCGTGGCAGCCGGCGTTTCCGGCCTTGCGGGCATGTCGCGCACCAATACGGCGCTCGGCTATGCCTATTCGAACCAGTTGGTCGCCGCCATCAACATCGGCAAGGCCAACCTGAATCTGACGATCGCGCGCACGACGCTCGACCGCATCCTCCTGCACCCCGACGCGCCCGACATTCAGCCGTTGCTCGACAAGGCGCAGAACTATGTCGACACCTCGAACAAGGCCTGGGAGGTCTACCGCTCGCTGCCGCACGCTCCTGAAGAGCAGGCGCTCGCCGACGGCGTTCAAGCCGCCCTCACCGGCATGCTGGAGCAAGGCATCCAGCCGCTCATGGCCGCGATCAAGCAAGGCGACCGCCAGGCTCAGGATGACATCGCGATGAAGCAGATTCCGCCGCTCTCGGTCGCGCTCACCAAGGCCTCGACCGCGCTCGAGGCATGGCAGAAGGCGCACGGCGAGCAGGCGTTCGACCGCGCGCAGGACCGCTATTCATGGCTGCGGGCCGGCAGCTTCGCGCTGATCGTGCTCGGACTCGCGGTGGCGGGCGTATGCGCCGCGGGACTGCACCGTGCGATCGCCGCGCCGCTCGAGAACGTGCAGGGCGCGCTCCAGCGCATCGCGGACGGCGACCTGACCGCCAACCTCGAAACGCGTTCCAGCGACGAAATGGGCCGCCTCGTGGCGAGCCTCAAGGCCATGCAGGACGCGCTCGCGCACACGGTGCGCAAGGTCAGCCACAGCTCCGAGTCCATTTCCACGGCGACGCGGCAGATCGCCGCCGGCAACGACGACCTCTCGCAGCGCACCGAAGAACAGGCGGCCTCGCTGCAGGAAACGGCCGCGAGCATGGAGCAGCTCACCGCCACGGTCAAGCAGAACGCCGAAAACGCGCGTACCGCTCAGACGCTCGCCAACAGCGCGCAGGAAGTCGCCGATCGCGGCTCGCAAGTCGTGAGCAACGCGGTGCAGACGATGGAGCGCATCGACGGCAGCTCGCAGAAGATTGCCGATATCACCGGCATCATCGAAGGCATTGCTTTCCAGACCAATATCCTCGCGCTCAACGCGGCGGTGGAAGCCGCGCGCGCGGGCGAACAGGGCCGCGGCTTCGCCGTGGTCGCGAGCGAGGTGCGCTCGCTTGCACAGCGTTCGGCGGCGGCCGCCAAAGAGATCAAGACGCTGATCGCCGAATCGGTCGAGCACGTGTCGTCGGGTTCGGAATATGTGCGCTCGGCCGGCGAGACGATGAACGAGATCGGCGAGTCCATTGGCCGCGTGACGACCATCATGCACGAGATCGCGAACGCGTCCGAAGAGCAGCGCGACGGCATCGAGCAAGTGAATCTCGCGGTCTCGCAGATGGACCAGGTCTCACAGCAGAACGCGGCGCTCGTGGAAGAAGCGGCCGCGGCCGCAATGGCGCTCAGCGAGCAGGCCGACTCGCTGCGCGACGCCGTCGGGGCGTTCAGGCTCGCGCACTGAGCCGTTTGCGGCTCAGCTTGCGCAGGCCAACGCAGGCATCCGGCGGGACGCGTCGAAGTCCCGGGCCTTCATGGCAGCCGCAGCGCAGCCACGCTTGTCCAGCCGCTCGGCCAGCAGCCAGCTAAACACGTCCAGCGCGGTCCTGCCGTGCGTCGCAATGAATTCGCGCATCACTTCCTGCACGGCACCTTCCTGTGTCGCCGTCGACAGCATGCTGGAAATATGCGACGCGCCACGCGCGAGTTCGAGCGAATATGCCGCTTCGTAGTAGTACAGGCCGCCTTGACGCGGCTTTTTGTGGGCCTTTTTCATGTTTCCCCCGTTTGCCCGTATCTGGCAGGCGCCTGCATCTTTGCAGGCGGCGCATGACGCGGCAATGAATCGGCAGTGCCTGGGGCCAAATCTGTCGCTATGTCTCAAATACTTGTTGTTTTGTCTCACATGCGGCTTGCACGACCCACGTGTTTCATGCTCAACGCATCAAGGCCATCCAGTAGCGCCAGTCGTCCGCCCCGGACTCTTTCGCCAGTTCGGTCTCGCCATTGAGCGCCAGCATGCGTACCGCGCGCGGCGAGAGACCAATCGAACGGCGAAACGCGCGCGTGAAATTCGCGGCGTCGGTGAATCCGTGTGCGGCGGCAATGTCGGCAATCGACATGCCGCGTCGCGCCGGGTCGGCGAGCATCTCGCGGCAGCGCCGCAAGCGGCGCTCGCGCACATAAGTCGCGAAACCGCCCTCCTGTTCGAATAGCCGGTAAAGCGTGGCGCGCGACATGTCGAATGCACGCGTTACGAATTCCGCGTTCAGTTGCGGATCGGTCAGGCGCTTCTCCACATAGCGGCAGATCGATACGAACACACATTCCTGAACAGCCGGCCAGTGTTCCGGGCTCACGCTCGCGTTGAGCGCGCTGGCCGCAAGTTGAAGCGTGGCGGGCATGACGGCCTGGGCGTGGGTGAGCGTCAATTGCGGGGCATGTCGGTAAAGCGCACCCAGATGCTCGCGCAGCAGCGCGACCGTGGGATCGGTGCCGCGAATCACACGCATGCTCTGCTGGTCGGGAGCAGTCAGCAAAGGGGCGAGCAAGCGCCGCGGCACCGCCAGGTTAAGGAATTCGCTCTGCGTGGTGTCGGTCGCGAGCGGTTGGGCCGCGTCCACGATGAACATGTCGCCCGGCTGCGTACACGCTTCCGGGCCGCCGTCGCGCGCCCGGCAGTGGCCACCTAGATAGAACTGCAGAACATATTGATCGTGACCGTCACGGCCGATCTTCGCGTTCGAGCGGTCGTAGCGCTGCGCGCCCGTGCGTATCGAGCCCAGCACCACGTCGCCGACCAGATAGCCGCTCACGCTGGTGCCGAATCCCGCGTCGCGCGATTCTGCGGTCTGCGTGTCGAAAATCACGCTCACTGCCTCGCGCCACGCGGAAAACTGCTGGTCGCGAGGCAGCACGCTGGTATCGAACGTGGAATGAGGCAGGGAATTCGGCGTTGGGCTCATAGGCCACCTTGGTATGCGTAATGACTACGGGATGGGCAACCTCCACTCGACTACTGGGCTATCGGTTACGCGCGCAAATTCTTTAGAGCAGGCGGCGCAAGGAAAAACGAGTAAGGGGAATCCGCCTTGCTGCGCGCTGGACGGGCGGCCATTCGATGCCCCGGAAAGGCTGAAATGCACAACGCGCGGCGCCGTCTTCGACAAAGAGGAGGAAGGTCCGATGAGCCCGCTTCATTGCATCGGCTACCCGTGCTGCTGCGGACTGTTACAAGGTGTATTCAAGTTCACGAAGTGAATACCGCCCCAGCAAGGGCCGTTGCCTCTGCCAGGAAGCCAACACAGATCCCTCCTTTTATCGAATCTTGATAACGACCTTACCCTTAGCACGTCCGGTTTCAACATAAGCCAAAGCCTCTCGCGTTGACTCGAACGGGAATATACGATCGATCACAGGCTTTATCGCAGCAGAGTCGAAGAGCCCGGCTATCTGGGTTAGCTGATCTCCGTCGGCACGCATAAAGAGGAATGAATAGTCGACATTCCGACGTCTTGCCGCCTTTCGGATGCGATAGCTTAGAAGGTGCATCGCCGCTCTCAGGAACCAGGCGGCACCCATCTGCCTGGCAAATTCAGGATCGGGCGGACCGGCGATTCCGATCAGCTTGCCACCCGACTTGAGCACTTGCAATGATTTTTCGAGGGTCTTTCCGCCCTGCGTATCCAGCACTACGTCATAGTCTTTCAATACAGCGGCAAAGTCGTCCTTCCTGTAATCGATGACGATGTCCGCACCGAGCTGCTTCATCAATCCCGCATTCGCGGCGCTCGCTGTCGTCGCGACGGTTGCGCCCAGATGCTTCGCCAGTTGAATGGCGAAGGTGCCGACACCGCCCGAGCCAGCGTGTATGAGCACCTTCTGCCCTTTCTTCAGTTGTGCTCGTTCGACCAGCGCCTGCCACGCAGTCAGGCCCACCAACGGGATCGAAGCCGCTTCTTCCATACTTAGCGCTTTGGGCTTGAGCGCCACGGCGTCTTCCGTGATCGCGATGAATTCCGCGAAAGTGCCGATCCGGTCTTTGGGCGCTCGCGCATACACCTCATCGCCCGGTTTCAATCGCCTCACGTGTGATCCGACGCGGACAATGGTCCCAGCGAGGTCGTTGCCCAGAATCAGCGGCAAGCGGTAGGGCAAAATAAGCTTGAACTCTCCGTCCCTGATCTTCGAATCAAGCGGGTTCACGCCAGCGGCGTGAATCTGGATGAGTACGTCGTCCTCACGCAGTTCCGGATCCGGCATTTCGCCGGCTCGTATGCCATTCTCGCGTCCATATCGATCGACGACGAATGCCTTCATCATGGTTCGTTGTTCCTTGCCAGTTTCTTGTTGCGTGAATCATCTACGCTGTGAGCCGCAGGTCCTTGCGAATGCCGGCGTCCACCAGGCCCACAGGGGCAAATCTGCGTAGCAATCTGAGACGGCCGGCGAGTCCGCCCGCCGCATAGCGGAGTTTCGGGCGCGCCGCGAGAGCGGGCCCGCAATACGGTTTCGGCCACAACCTCAGGACCGTCAGCGCTTTCGACTACCTCCTTCACTCGCCGATCGTGCGCGCCTGGTCGTTGGATCAAAAATATGATAATCGTCATATTTTTGATCCAACGAAAGCCGATACCGGGCACACGGATTACTCATCAGCGGGTGCGAATGTATTCAGTGCGGCTTCGAGAAGACTATCCGACAGTTTGGGGTCGTCGACGGCGCGCGCCAGCACCATGGTGCCGACCATGGTAGCAACAGTCAGAAGTGCCTGCTCATGCGCGCCCGGCTGCCCCCAGTCGGGCAATTGGCGCGCGACGACATCGATCATCTCCTTGATGCGGCGGGTGGCCGCGCGACGCACGACTGGCGCCTGACGCGGCATCTCCGAGCCAAGGGCAGAGACCGGGCAGCCCGTTTCTATGGCGTCACGGTGCTCCTTCGACAGATAGGCGCGCACCATCGACGGCAATGCCTGCTCCTGCGGCACGGAGGCGGCGATTTGCTCCGACAATGCCACGGCCTCGGCACCGGCGCGGTCGGCCGCTTCCGCAAGCAGCACTTCCCGCGATGGAAAGTGCGCGTAGAAGCCGCCATGTGTCAGGCCAGCCTCCTTCATGATGTCGGCCACTCCCGTCCCGTCGTAGCCACTGCGTCGAATCGCGCGGGCGGCAACCTCGACGATGCGCTCGTGCGTGATTTCCTTGCGGCTGGCCGGTTTTCGATTGGATGACGGTTTCTGCATGATGGTCATCATATACCACTTTCAGCGCAATTTGCTGCACGAAGCAATCTCGGTTGGGATCACCCGAACGTTCGTTCTGGCACCGACGACCTCGCATCGGCTCGAGCATCTAGCGCGGGACGTCACCGGATGCGCCGTCAAAGCGCACGCGCGCGGCATGGATGTCGGGATAACGACGATCGGCCCAATCGATGAGGGCCGCCATCGGGTCCAACAGGGACTGGCCTAGCGGAGCCAGACGATATTCCACGCTGGGTGGGCTGGTGGGAAAAACATGGCGGGTGATGAGTCCGTCGCGCTCCAGATCGCGCAGTGTCTGGGTAAGCATGCGCTTGGAAATGTCAGGGATGGCCCGGTGAAGCTCACTGAAGCGCCGCGATCGCGTCGCCAGCTCCATGATCATGAGCATGCTCCATTTGTCGCCGATGCGGTCGAGCACGTCGCGAATCGCGCAGTGTGCAGGCTGGGCGGCGCCCAGTTCACGTTGATAACGGCTGAATCTCTCGATCGCCTTCTGGACAGTGCTCATTCGGGTTCCCCTAAACTCCTCTGGTAACAAAAAACTGCCTCCTTCCGGCGCGAGGCATTGGTCTCTATGATAGACCTACCCTCAAACAAAGACTGCTCCACAGGGAGCTCGAATGTCAAACCCCGTTCCCGGCCGCCTTCCGTAGCTGACTCCGGCGGGCATCTGGGCCGGCGCGTTGAGTCGCAGGCGGAAGCCGAAGATTCCACCATTACCGCATCCAGCAGTAGCCGCAGAAGTGTTGGCATTTAAGGGCAATTTTAATTTCAGGAGAACTACATGATTTTGGTAATGGGCATTACCGGACGCGTAGGTGGCGCAACGGCCCAACATCTATTGGCGCAAGGCCGGCAAGTACGGGCGCTGGTCCGCAATCGCGAGAAGGCGGCGAATTGGGCGGATCGGGGCGTGGAACTCGTCGACGGCGACTGGAATGATGCGGCCACCGTGGAGAGGGCGCTCGATGGAGTCGACGGCGCATTTGTCATGTTGCCGGCTGTCTGGGCACCCTCGCCTGATTTCAGGGAAGCAAAGGGCGTGATCGCGAACTACGTCGAGGCGCTGACCAGAGCAGCGCCGCCGCGGGTGGTCGTGCTCTCGTCGATGGGGGCGAACAGAACCAGCGGCCTGGGAATGATCACGGCCCTGTCGCTTCTCGAGCAAGGACTACGCGATCTGACGTTGCCGATCGCCTATGTGCGAGCCGGCGGGTTTTTCGAAAACTTCCTTTACGGCCTGCACGTCGCCCAGAGCGGCACGCTACCTGTCTACTACAACCCGACGAGTCGGAAGTCGACCATGGTCGCGACCGACGATATCGGCGCCGAAGTGGCGGCGCTGCTGACCGGGCAGCCGTGGTCCGGGCATCGCGTCGTCGAGCTTGGCTCGATGGTCAGCGCGGACGAAGTCGCGGCCCAACTGGGCGAAATCTTGCAGCGCGACGTCAAGGCCCTTTCCATCCCGCGTGCCGGCTGGCCAGCAGCGTTCGAACAGTTCGGCGTCCCGAGGGGACAGACCGGGCCCGCCGAAGCGATGTTCGACGCCGTCAACGCGGGCTGGATGGATCTCGGCGTCGCGGGTACGGAGCACATCGCGGGCACGACGTCTCCTCGCGATGTCTTTGCGGCGGCCTACAAGGCCAATACGGCATGAACTCGGCATGAACAACGGAGACCGGCCGTCTCGTCGAACGGGCGGCCGCACTAGTCCTCGGCTGTGCACCCAACAGAGAAGGTAGAACGAATGTCCAAGATTTCCTGGCGCCAGGTATTACCTTTGGTTCTTGCCGCTTTTTTCGTCGTCGGATCGCTCAGCAACATCGTCGCCCCGCGATCCATCTTTGAGGAGTACCTGAAGTGGGGATATCCGCAGTGGTTCCATTTCGTAACCGGTTCGCTGGAACTCATGACTGCCCTTCTGCTCGCGCGACCACGGACGCGGCTGTGGGGCTCGGCGCTCGGCTGCACCGTAATGTTGGCCGCGCTGGCAACCGTCGCAGTGCACGGCGAATTCGGACACGGGGTGGCGCCGCTTGTCGCGGCGACACTATCGATTGTTGTGGGCTGGATTGCCTGGCGCGAGCGGCTCACTACCGGTTCTTTGGCTCGGGCCTAAACCAGCAGGAGCAGGAGGATTCGCTCGAAGCTTCCCACATGACGTCTATCTGAGGCGTTTAACGGCAACATCACTCAATGCGCATTAGGTGGATCAGAACCAGACTCATCGCCGCCAACACCAGTATCGAAAGAATCACCGCCGACGTGACGCGCGGACCTGCCTTTGCGACGGTACGCAGATCGGTACCTACACCCAAAGCAGCCATTGAAACAACCGTGAGCGCGCTGCCTAGCTCGCTCGCCGGCTGCAAAAGCGGCATGGGAATCATCTCCGTCGCTCGAGCCGCGCACAGGAGAACGAAGCCGACGATAAACCATGGCACCAGCTTCGTCAGACGAACCTTGCCGGGCAGCATCGTCGTACCGTCACCCGGCTCCGGCGTACCTGGGTTCGCAGCACGTACAGGCAGAAGCGTGGACAGGAGCAGCATCACCGGTCCGAGCATGAGCACACGCACCAGTTTAACCAGCGTGCCAATATGCACACTGACGGGTGAAACAGGTATGGTCGCTGCAAGCACCTGTGGCACCGCATAGACGGTCATACCTGCCAATGTCCCATACTGCACGGCGTTCAGATGAAGACCCGCGGATAGCAGCGGCAAGCCAAGCACAACCGCAACGCCAAGCACCGCGGTGAAGGCGATCGATGCAGTGACATCGTCGCGGCTGGCGCCGATCACGGGCGCAACCGCTGCGATGGCTGAATTTCCGCAGATCGAATTTCCGCACGCGATCAGGACCGCCATGCGCCGCGGCAACTTCAGTGCGCGTCCTGTTCCGTAACTCGCCAGGATGGCCGCGATGACGATCACAACGATGCCCGACAGCAGCTTGAGGCCGGTCGCCTGCAATGCGGCGGCGCTAAATGATACGCCGAGCAGCACGACGGAGATTTCCAGCAAGGCTTTGGCGCTGAACGTAATCCCGCTTGTCCAACGCTCACCCGGCGTCCATATCATACGGACCAGCGCGCCAACGAGGATCGCGAGCACGAGCGATTCAAGCCACACATGACCAAATAGACGCGCTTGCAGCGTTTGCAGCAGCCATGCGATCAGGCATACGCCGGCACAGAGCGCAACACCGGGAATCAGTCCAATAAGGTAACAGGGCCCAACCGCATACTTGCTACGGGATGTTCGGCGATTCGGCGAAAGAGACGACATTTCGACACCAGTCGGTTAAACGGAGTGACTAGGCTATGCGTCGTTCGGTGTGGTGAAAAATACAAAATAGGCAGCTGTTGCCTGACTTTGAGTTATGCCACCTCATTTCCAGGTTCTGGCAGCCCCCTGCAGGCTGATCACGGCGATCGTTTCCCACAGGAAACGGTGTTGCACTTGCGGCATCCTTTAATGGCGGATGAAACGGCGCTACCATCGTGGCCGTCTCGTGGGAAATCGTGGGTCGCCGGATTTCGGACCATGAATCGGCCACGGCGATTCTCGCGGGCCTTGCCAATGAATTTCACTCATCTGTTTGCTTTCTATGAAGTTGCCCGCGCCGGCAGCTTGAGCGGCGGCGCCTTGCGTCTGCGGGTAAGCCAGCCCGCCGTTAGCCGCGAGGTCAAGGAACTGGAAGATCGCCTGGGTGTCCTACTCTTCGACAGGCTGCCCCGAGGCGTGGCGCTCACCTATGCGGGGAAACTGCTATTCGACTACGCAGAACGGATATTCACCCTCGCCGAGGCGGCCCGATCCGAATTGAAGGAAATCGCAGGTCTTGACTCAGGGCACCTTCAAATAGGCGCGAGCGCAACACTAGGTGTCTACCTCGTGCCGAAGATGATCGCCACGTTCACGACGCGCTATCCAAAGATCAGCATCGAACTGACTGTCACCAATACACAGGAGGTCGTGCGCGGCCTCGGTAACGGCAACTACACGCTCGGTTTCATCGAGGGTCCATACGACGAAGCACGCCTGCACGCGCAATATGTTGGCTCCGACGAAATCGTACTCGCAGCCGCGCCGGGGTTGCGTCAAAGCAACGGGCAACTACTGTTGGCGCGCAATCTTGCTGAACGGAGGGTGATCCTGCGCGAACCGGGTTCGGGTACTCGCGCGGTGGTCGAGTCCGCGTATCAGCGCGCCGGGTTCGAGATGGTACCTTCCATGTCGGTGAGCGATACGGAGGCCATCAAGCGCATGCTTGTTTCGCAACCGAGCATGGCCTACCTGTCCTCACTCAGTATCGAGACGGAAATCGCCCGTGGCGAAATCCGCACCCTGGAGGTGGCTGACATGCGAATAGAACGCGCGCTGCATCTGGTCTGGCTCAAGAGGCGTTCGCTTTCACCATGCGCTCGGGCCTTCTTCGAACTAGCCCTTGAGCATACCGCGCATGCGGGCGGTCCTTTTCCCATCGCGGGGGCTCATGTTTGCGACGCTCCGGCAATGCAGAGCGACCAAGCCCGGCTAGCCCCCCGCGGCCATCCCTGACTTGGCTATGCGTGCGACTCGACCGCCCTCCCCGCTTTGAAACTGTTGAACGATCATATCGACGACGACACGCACGCGTGCCGTCCGGTGAAAATCGGCATGCATGCCGAGCCAGACATCGTAGGCACTTTCCACATCGGGCAGCACGCGCACAAGATCAGGAATGGCATCACCGATATAGGTCGGCAATTCTCCGATGCCCAGCGCGCCTTGCAAGGAGGCGACGAGCGCGAGAATCGAGTTCACCTGTACGCCCGGCACCCGCAGGCTGGTTCTCAACGCTTGCAGCGGCGGGAACCAGCGGATCCCGTCGCCCGCGACAAGCGCGACGAACTCGTGCGCAACGAGATCGCCAATATCACGCGGCGTCGGGAAGTTCGCAAGGTACGCCGGACTCGCGTACAGCGCGGTCGTCAGACCGGGAAGACGACGCACGATAGCGGACGCCTGCTCCGGTCGTACGTTGCGCGCGACGATATCGTTCTCGCGTTGTGCGAGCCGGGAAAACGCTGAAGCGATATCCACCTCGATGCGAATCTCCGGGTACTTGCGACGCACCGATGCAATGGCCGGTATGACATACCCGGTGCCCAGCACATCCGACGTGCCAACACGGACCACACCGCGCGGCGACATATCTGCACCACCCGCGCGCCGCTCGAGTTCCAGCGCACTGCGCTCCATCTGCGTCGCGACGTCGACCAGTGCTTCGGCCGTGTCTGTCGGCAAATAGCCGCGGGGCGTGCGCAGAAACAGCCTGGCCTTCAGTTCATGCTCCAGCGCGGCCAGTTGACGGCTGACCGTAGGCGGATTGCTGTTCAATTCGCGCGAAGCGCCGGCAAGCGTCCGATGCCGATAGACGGCAATGAAAAACCGTAATCTGTTCCAGTCCATAGGTTCATTTCATCAGACGAACACGTCGACCGGTCGTTTCAAGAATGGAATCCAGCATTACCGAATCGACCGTTTATGCAAGTATCGCCGGAAACTAGACTGACCGTGTTCTCGTAACGAAGAGGGAGATGATGGATCTGAAACTGTCGGGAAAAACGGCGCTCGTGCTCGGCGCGTCACGCGGGCTCGGACTGGCGAGCGCAATCGAACTGGGACGCGAGGGGGCGAACGTGATGATCGCTTCGTCGAACGGCGGCCATCATGCACACGCACTGGCGCAGCTACGCGAAGCGGGCGTGACGAACGCACATGCGATCACAGTGGACGTAAGGCGTCCAGACGACGCATCGCATGCGCTCGCCGATACCGTCGCCCAATTTGGCTCGCTCGATATTCTCGTCAACAACGCCGGAGGTCCGCCCTTCGGCTCGTTCGACACGTTTGACGACGCCGCGTGGCAAGAGGCGTTCGAGCTCAGCTTCTTGAGCATCGCGCGCTTCACACGCCTGGCGCTGCCGCATCTGCGCCGCTCCGGCGAGGGCCGCGTGATCAATATCGTCAGCTTTTCGGTGCGGCACGCAATGCAGGGATCGATTCTGTCGACGAGCATGCGCCTGGGCGTAGTCGGCCTCGCCAAGCTGCTGTCACGCGAGGCGAACGGCAATGGCATCACCGTCAACAACGTGGCACCGGGATTGATACTGACCGACCGCATCCGCGAGTCGTCGCTCAAGCAGAAACTCGCGGACGGCAGAAGCGAACAACAGGGCCTCGCGGAACTGGCCGCGGAAGTCCCCTTGCGGCGCCTCGGTCGTCCGGAGGAACTCGGCGCGCTGGTCGCGTTTCTGGCGTCTCCCCGCGCCAGCTATATCAACGGCGCAACGATCCAGGTCGACGGGGGCCTCGGCACCGGCATTCTGTGATTCGCGAGGCCGGCGCGCTTCGGCTCGCGGCGCCGCTTCGTTCACCATTTCATCAGACGAGAACCGCACTGAAAGCGGTCTAGAATGGATTCATTGTCTCAGTACGGAAACGATCGCCATGATCGACCTCAATGATCTGTATTACTTTTCGGTCGTGGTCGAGAAACGTGGCTTTTCCGCTGCGGCCGATGCAATCGGGATACCCAAGGGCACCCTTAGCAAACGCCTGCAGGCATTGGAGCAGGCGTTGGGACTGCGGCTTGCGAACCGCACGACGCGCAAGTTCTCGCTCACCGAGGCGGGCGTGGACTTCCACGCGCACTGCCTGCGCGTAATGAACGAGGTACGCGATGCCGAGCAGGCCGCACAGGCGCGCCTGACGGAGCCGGTTGGACGCGTGCGCATCACGTGTGCGGCCGGCATCGTCCGGATGGCGCTCGATAGAGTGCTGCCGCCGTTTCTCGCCGTGCATCCGAAAATCGACATCGATCTGCAGACCTCCAGCCGCTATGTCGACATCGTTGAAGAAGGGTATGACATTGCGCTGCGCAGCCATACGGAGCCGCTGCAAAGTTCGTCGCTGATCGCGCGGCCCGTTGGGCAAACGCGCGTAGTGCTCGTCGCGAGCCCCACGCTCTTTGCGAATGGACCGCCCTCCGAGCCGGCTGAGCTGAACGGCGCGGACGGCATGCAGCTGGCGCGTCGCGATACCGGCTGTACCTGGTTGCTGCATGCCTCGGATGGACGCACCGCGACCGTTTCCTACCACCCGAGGATTCGCTGCAACGACGCGCCGTTCGCGAAGTTCGCGGCCCAGGCGGGGCTAGGCGTCGTCGCCCTACCCTCGCCGATGTGCAAGGCCGAACTCGCAGACGGACGGCTCGTGCGCGTCCTCCCGGACTGGCACATCCCACGAGGCACGTTAAGTATCGTCTTTCCGTCGCAACGCGGCATGACGCAAGCGATGCGCGCGACCGTCGACTATCTCGCCGAAGCGTTGCCCGCCTTGATGAACGACTGACTCCCTTCGCAAACAGCCTTCATTCGAGCGCATGAAAAAGGGCGCAGGCCCGATTTCGTCCTCGTCCCGATCGTTTCCACGCGGAAACAGTTTTACTCCTCCAGCCGTCTTTTTCATTGTTTCCCTGCTGTCTACGATGACGCTCTTCAAGGAGGAGCAATCAGATGGCAAATACGTTGTCCCGTGCCGAGCGGCGTATCGCTCAACGCGCACGATCGCTGAACAGTTCGGCGATTCGCGAAATTCTCAAGCTCACCGAACGACCCGACATGATCTCGTTCGCGGGCGGCGTTCCGTCGCCCGCCTCGTTTCCGCTCGCCGCACTACGCGATGCATCCGCTCGGGCGACGCATGCTTCCAGTGCCGACATCTTCCAGTACAGCGCAACGGAAGGCTATGCGCCATTGCGCAAATGGATCGCGCGCGCGCACTCGACCAGCCAGCATCCCGTCACGCCGTCCAACGTCCTGATCACGAGCGGCTCCCAGCAGGCGTTCGACCTCATCGGCAAGGTGCTCGTCGATCCCCAAAGCGCGGTGCTCGTGGAGCGGCCGACGTATCTCGGCGCGTTGCAGTCGCTCTCGCTATACGAACCCGAATTCGTGAGCGTGCAGACGGACGACCACGGCATCGTGTCGAAAGCGCTCGAATACATCGAACCCGAGCGCGCCGCGCTGTTGTATCTGCAGCCGAACTTCCAGAATCCCACGGGGACGCGTCTGCCGTTCCAGCGTCGCAGGAAGATCGCGGAAATCGCCCGCCGCACCGGGCTCATCGTCGTCGAGGACGATCCCTATGCCGCGCTTGCGTTCGACGGCGGTCAGTTGCCGTCCATCCATTCGATGGCGCCCGACAACGTCATTTACCTGGGTTCGTTTTCAAAGGCCCTCGCGCCCGGATTGCGGGTCGGCTACATGATCGTGCCGGGCGCGCTGCAGCAAAAGTTCGTCCAGGTCAAGCAGGCGGCCGATCTGCATAGCTCGACGCTTTCGCAGCACATCGTCTACGAGACCGTGCGCGACGGATTGCTCGAATCTCACGTACCGCGACTTGCCAGTTTCTATCGTCAGCAATGCGAAGCAATGCTATCCGCACTCGACAGGCATATGCCCGAAGGCGTGCGCTGGAACGTGCCCGAAGGCGGCATGTTCGTCTGGCTCGCGCTGCCGCCCGACATCGACAGCGCGGCACTGCTCGAAGACGCGCTTGCCGTCAATGTCGCATTCGTCCCCGGCGCGCCGTTCTTTGCACGCGATCCGCTCCACCACTTTCTGCGCCTGTCCTTCGCGACCGTATCGCCGCAGCAGATCGACCGCGGCATCGAACGGCTGGCGGCGCTCATCAACGCGCACTCGCGTGCGTTTACCCCCGTTTTCGACCTGGAACTCGACCGATGACATCCCGGCTGACTCTGCTGTTGCTTGCCTCGCCCATTGTTGCCGCGCTTAGCGTGCCGTTCTACAACCGCATGACACCCACGCTCGATGGCTGGCCATTCTTCTACTGGTGGCAAACGGGCTGCGTTCTCGCGGGCGCGCTGCTGACGGGTGCAGCTTACCTGCTCGACGCGAGCGCCGTGCGCAAGTCCGCAGCGCGATCGCAAGAAGGTGCCGCATGAACGTAATGTCGATAGGTATCTTCATCGCACTTTTTGCACTGGTGAGCGTGCTGGGGATGGCGGCGGCGCGATGGCGGCGCAGCGATCTCAGCGCCATTCACGAATGGGGACTCGCCGGTCGGCGCTTCGGCACCGTCATGAGCTGGTTCCTGATCGGCGGCGACCTTTACACCGCGTACACCTTCGTCGCCGTGCCGGCGCTTGTCTTCGCTGCGGGCGCGACGGGGTTCTTCGCGGTGCCGTACACCATCATCACGTTTCCTCTCGGCTTTCTCGTCTTGCCGCGCCTGTGGCGCGTTGCGCGCAAGCATGGCCACGTGACCCTCGCCGACTACATCGAACAGCGCTTTGGCAGCCGGCCCCTTGCGCTCGCGATCGCGTTGACAGGCATTCTCGCGACCATGCCGTATATTGCGTTGCAACTGGTGGGCATTCGGGTCACGCTCGGCGCGCTCGGCCTTCCGACGCATGGCTGGCTCGGCGAAACGCCGCTTTTCGTCGCGTTCGGCGTACTCGCGGTCTATACGTGGTCGAGCGGATTACGCGCGCCGGCAATGATCGCTGTCGTCAAGGACTTGCTGATCTACGCGACGATCATCGGGGCACTGATCGTGATCCCGGCGCGGCTTGGCGGCTTCGGTCACATGTTCGCGGCGTTGCCGCCAGCGAAGCTGCTGCTGAAAGCGCCGGACGCCACGAGCCTCAACGCGTACTCGTCGTATGCAACACTCGCGCTCGGCTCGGCACTTGCGTTGCTGCTCTATCCGCATTCGATGACGGCAACACTCTCCGCATCATCCGATCGCGTGATCCGACGCAACATGGCCTTGCTGCCTGCGTATTCGCTGCTGCTCGCCTTCGTCGCACTGCTTGGTGTGATGGCGCTCGCGGCGGGTGTCGGCGCGATGCCCGAGTACGCGGATCAGTTCCGGCAATACGGCCCGAACTTCGCAGTGTTCGCACTTTTCCTGCACTACTTCCCTTCGTGGTTCGTCGGCGTCGCGTTCGCGGCGATCGGCATTGGCGCGCTGGTGCCCGCCGCGATCATGTCGATTGCCGCGGCCAATCTTTTCACGCGCAACGTGTGGCGGCCGTATTTCGCGCCGTATTGCAGCGCGGCGCGCGAGACCCGGGTAGCAAAGCAGGTCTCGCTGTTCGTCAAGTTCGGGGCGCTGGGTTTCGTGCTGTTCATGCCCGTTCAGTTTGCCATTCAGTTGCAGTTGCTCGGCGGCGTCTGGATCACGCAGACCTTGCCTGCCGTCGTGCTGGGTCTCTTCGTGCCCGCCGTGCGCGCGCGCAGTCTGATGGCGGGCTGGATATCCGGTCTGGGCACCGGCACGTGGATGGTGGCCGTGAATGGCTTCAAGACCGCTACTTACACGATTCATGTCGGCGCGCTCGCGATGCCGGTCTATGCCGCTGTGATCGCGTTGCTTGCCAACCTCATCGTCGTCCTCGCGTCGTCGGTCCTTTTCACGAAACCGCAGGAAGAAGGAGTCGAAGGTGACCTCCAGAACTGATAGCACCAACGCTGCGCTCGCGGGCATCGACATCGATACCTTGATGTCGCACCTCGCGTGCCCCACGGCCGAGACCGGCCTCGCGGTCGGCGACATGATGGAGCGCGTCAACGCCGCGTTGATCGATGCAGCGTTCACCAGACTCGATCCGCAGGCGGACGAACGCATCGTCGAGATCGGGCCAGGCAACGGCGGCCATATCCTGTCCGTGCTGACGCGTGCGCCACGGCTGACGCTCGTGGGCATCGACATATCGCCGACGATGACGACTGCGGCTCGCGAACGCAACGCCATGTTGCTGGCGCGCGGACGCGTCGCGCTGACGACGGCGGACGTCGCCAGCATTCCCTACGCAAACGCCTCATTCGACAAGGCCATCGCGATCAACAGCGTCTACTTCTGGCCGGACCTCCTGGCAGCCCTTCGGGAAATCCGCCGTGTGCTGCGCGACGAAGGACAACTGGTGATCGCGGCGATGACACCCGAAGCGGCGCTGTCGATGCCGTTCAGCCGCCACGGTTTTCGCGTTCATGGACCGACCGCTTTTCGCGAAGCCTGCTTCGAAGCCGGCTTCGATCACGTGCAGATCGAACGCTATGTCGATCACGGGTCCGCGGCGCCCGCGCCCGCCGCGCAACGCACGTTCTTTCTCGTGCGCGCTTCGTGCATGTAGTGGATCACGCTTCAGGAGTGTTTTATGTTTCCTCATGTTCAATCGTTTCATGATGCAGTGACGGGCACTGTCAGTCACATCGTTCATGCGGGCGCGGGTTCGACTTGCGCGGTGATCGACCCGGTACTGGACTACGACACGGCGTCCGGGCGCCCGTCGACCGCGTCACTCGATCGCATCCTCGCGTTTATCGGGGAGCAGCATCTGGTCGTCGGATGGATTCTCGAAACGCATGCGCATGCGGATCATCTATCGGGCGCCGTCGAACTGAAACGGCGCAGGGGCGGCACCATCGCTACGAGCGCGCGTATCGCCGACGTGCGCTCGCTGTTCTCGACGACGTTCGATCTCGCCGACGAGCACGGCTTTGATTGTCTATTCGGACCCGAGGAGGCATTCACGATCGGCACCATGACGGCGCGTGCGATTCCGACACCCGGACACACGCCCGCAGACACGGCCTATTTGATTGGCGATGCGCTGTTCGTCGGCGATACGCTGTTCATGCCCGACCTCGGCACGGCACGCTGCGATTTCCCGGGTGGCGATGCGAAAACGCTCTATGCGTCGGTCCGGCGGCTCCTGGCACTGCCCGAATCGACCCGCGTATTCGTCTGTCACGACTACCCGCCTGCGGGGCGTGACGTACGCTTCGAAACGACGATTGCCGAGCAGCGGCAACACAATATCCATGTGCGCGACGGCATCAGCGAAAGCGAATTCGTTGCGATGCGAACTGCGCGCGATCTCACGCTGAAGGTGCCCGCGCTGCTGTTCCCCGCGATGCAGGTGAATTTGCGCGGCGGACGTCTGCCCGCTTCCGATGACAACGGCCGTCGCTATATGCGGATTCCGATCGACGAGTCCTGTTTCGTGGCGGATCCCTCATGATCAGCGCGCTAAGGTCGCTTCGGCGCGCGGGTCCAGGCCGTGGCAATGCGTTTTGCGCCGCTACGGAAGCTCCGACCGGCGCGTGCATCGACGCAGATGCGCCTCCGCCATCAATGGACGACAGCGCCGCCCCGACCGCGCCGGTCGACTACGAAATCGAACTCATGCGCTACCTGCTGCTTTCGATGGCTGCTGCCTACTGAACACAGCATCGCTGTTCGTTGCCTGGAAACTTCAGCGCCGTGACGCGAGACTCCACCACCTCGCTGCGATGGGTACATCGTCGTCGCGCGCGACGCTTTGGGAATTCTTCGAAATGAGAAAACGTGCAAGATTCAACGCGACTCCCAGTTTGAGCAAGCGCGATGCTGGCTCGTTTGTCATACGCCATTTGCCTGCGATCCTGTTGCTATTGCTTTTGGGCTTGAATGCGTTTGTTCTTGGCATCGTGGGATAGCTGTGATCACGCACTCAGGCACGCACCACCGTCACGCCGGCCGCTTCGATCGGCTCGATCAGCTTCGCGTCCGCCGAACGCTCGACGACGATGGTCTGCGCCATACCGATTGGACCGATGCAATACGGCGACGCCGCGTTGAGCTTCGCGGCCGACGCCAGGACGACCGTTTCAGCCGCGCGCGCAGCCAGCGCGCGTTTTACATAGGATTCCTCGAAATCGCCCGTGCTCAGCCCGGCTTGCACGTGAACGCCCGTCACGCCCATGAAGTACAGGTCTGCGTGAATGTGCGCGATCGCCTCCACGGCCGCCGCGCCCACGGTGACCACCGAATGCTTGTAGAGCTTCCCGCCGATCAGCACGACTTCGATGGCGGGATGCTCCGCGAGCGCCACCGCGACGCCGGGGCTATGCGTGACGATGGTTGCCCGCAGATCGCGCGGCAGGCACTCGACCAGAAGCGCCGAGGTCGTCCCGCCATCGACGATCGCCACCTGCCCCGGCGCGATCATGTCCGCGGCCTTTTGCGCAATGCGTCGCTTGGCTGCCACCTCCATGCCGCGCCGCTCTGCGATAGGCGCCACCGCCGGCGAAGCCGGGAGCGCGCCGCCGTGCACGCGCTGCAACAGGCCCTCGGCGGCCAGCTCGCGCAGGTCGCGCCGCACGGTGTCCTCGGAAACGCCGAATTGCGCGCTCAGTTCGCCGGCGAGCACCTGGCCATCGCGCTTGAGCGCCGCGAGTATCGCTTTCTTTCGTTGATCTGTGAGCATGGGAATGGCGCACACCGGGTTACACGGGATTGCACGAATTTTCTTGATTTTGCACGAAACTGCACGATACCATGAATGGCGAATGCCGACCAAGGGGAACGAGATGACTGCAACGAAAGACCGCGTGCGAATGATCGAAACCACCGTGCTGTCCGACGACTGGTATGTGCTCCGCAAGGTGACCTTCGACTTCCTGCGCAGCAACGGCGCGTGGCAGCGCCAGAGCCGCGAGACCTACGATCGCGGCAACGGCGCGACCATCCTGCTGCACGATCCGCGCAGCGGCAACGTCGTGCTCACGCGGCAATTTCGCATGCCGACGTTCGTCAACGGGCACGACGGCATGATGATCGAAGCCCCGGGCGGCCTGCTCGACGACGCCGCGCCCGACGAGCGCATTCGCGCCGAAGTCGAGGAAGAAACGGGCTACCGCGTGCGCAACCTGCGCAAGGTGTTCGAGGCGTACATGAGCCCGGGCTCCGTGACCGAGAAGCTTTACTTCTACCTGGGCGAATACGACCCCGCCGAGCGGCCCGGCGCGGGCGGCGGAGTCGAAGAGGAAGGCGAGGATCTGGAAGTGGTCGAAGTGCCGCTTGGCGAGGCGCTAAGCATGATCGAGCGCGGCGAGATCGTGGACGGCAAGACGATCATGCTGTTACAACACGCGGCGTTGCGCGGTCTCGCGCGCTAACATACACACTTCGCTCGTTTTTTATCGATTGCCCATGTACATCGTTTCGCTGTTCTATACCGCTTCGCTCGAACGCATCGACGACGCCCTGCCCGCGCATCGTGCGTACCTCGACGCGCAGTTCGAAGCCGGCAATTTCATTGCCGCAGGACCAAAAATGCCGCGCGACGGCGGCGTGATCATCGCCTCGCACATGCCGCGCGAGCGGCTCGATGCGCTGCTCGCCGCCGATCCCTTCGCGCAGCAAGGCGTCGCCCACTACGAAGTGACGGAATTCAAGGCCACGCGCCTCGCGCCCGGCCTCAATCTGCCGCGGCCCGAAACGCCTTGAGTGTTGGCGCGGCGGGCTGGCGCCGGTTCAGTTCGGCGAGCCCGCAACTGGCACCACCATGCCCGACCATACGATTTCCAGCTCCACCGCAATGGATCGCGCGAGCCCGTCGAGCCCCGGAAACAGCGACGCATTCGTGATGTTCATGCGGTAGAGCCACTTCATTGCGTCCATGCGGATGCGCTCGGGCAGCACGATCTTGTGCAGCAGCTCCTCGTGGCTCTCGTAGCCTTCCAGAATGGCCTGCAACGGCTTGTCGATCACGCCCGGCACGACGAACGTGCCCGACTGCGCGACGAGCCGGTCGTCCATCTCGGTGGGCTCGCCCGACCAGAGAATTTCGTTTGTGTTGCTAAAGAAGTAGCGCTCGAAGTTGTCGTGCGCGCGCGGGTCGATCACGTCGCGCGTGAGCGTGGGATTGACCTTGGGCAGCGCGCGGCTGTTCCAGAGCGCCGGCGTGTTCAGGGCGTAGACGGCGGCGTCGCCGGTGGCGCGTTCGAGCGCGAAAAAGGCCGCGACGAACGGGCTCTTGGTGAAATCGAGCAGCCGCGTGGGTGCGCCGTGGTGCTGCATGAGCGCGAGACAGCGCAGATCGTCCTTGAGCAGGTCCGGATGCGCGAGAAAGTTGTGCGCCTTGCGGCGAAACACGCGAATCGCGCGCTCCTCGCGCTGGCGCCATTGCAGCCGGTCGCCTACGTAGTCGCGCATGTAGCGCGTGAGCGAGCTTTCGAGGTGCCACTGCGCGTTCTGCTGTCCGCGAAACGCCCAGCCGTCGAGCTGCGTCGTCAGCGCCATGAATTGCTGCCAGTCTGTGAGTACCGTGGTCTGCATCGTGGTTCCGGTAGCGTTCGTTTTTGCGTCGCGCCGGGGTCGCGCGAAGCGCGCGCCCCGCTGGACACGCTAGCACATCGACAATGACAACATCACGAAGGTTTCGCCACGCACTGTGTGCACACTCAGGCGAATGTACGCAGCATCGCGATCTGCTCGCGCCAACGCGAGAGCACCCGGGTGGGCTCGTAGAGCCGAAACGTCACGCCGCTCAGCACCTCGGCATACTTCGCGCGATGCCCGGTTATGGATTCGATTTCCACGCGAAATACGCTCAGTTCGAGTGCCGTTTGCCGCTGCGCCACGGCGTGTGCGCGTGCGCGGATCTCCAGCAGCGCGCCGTCATGCACGAGCGAGAGCGTGAGGCGGCCGTCGCGCATAAGGTTCGCGGTGGTGCTGGACTGCGGCCAGAGCGCGATGAGCAGCGTGGTGGCGTTCACGGCCAGGATCTCGCCCGCGCTCAGTTGCGCACCGTGCGGCCAGCCGTCCTCGCTGACGGTCGAAAGGCGAACCGCATCGGCACGACGCGCCTCGAGGTGCTCGCCGTCGAATTCTCGCACGAGCGCCGCGGGCAGTTGCGTGGGCGATGCGGGCTGCATCGCCTGTGGGGCTGGTTCGTTTTGCTCCATGGGGCGTTCCTTGCGGGTATCGCGTGCGTCGGGTCGTTTGAAATTGGACCGTAGCGCCGCGCCGAAGTCAAATCGCCCCGCCCTTCAGCAGCCCTTCAGCCCTTGGTCGCGCCGAACGTGAGCCCTGCTACGAAGTGCTTCTGCATCGCGAAGAACATCATCACCGAAGGCAGCGCAGCAAGGACCGAGCCTGCGGAAACGAGGTTCCACGCCGTCGTCCATTGCCCCTTGAGGGCCGCGACGCCCACCGTGATCGGCGCGGCGTCGTCGCCCTGGGTCAGGCACAGGGCCCAGAAGTAGTCGTTCCAGACGAACGTGAAGACGAGAATGGCGAGTGCTGCGAGCGCTGGGCGGATGAGCGGCAGCACGATGCGCACGAACACGGTCCATTCGTTCGCGCCCTCGATGCGCGCGGCCTCCACGAGTTCGAATGGCAGCTGCTTGATGAAATTACGCAGGAAGAGCGCGCAAAAACCGGTCTGAAACGACAGATGGAACAGGATCAGGCCGCCGACGGTGTTGTAGAGACCCAGCCTGAGCGTGAGGTCGCGCACCGGAATCATCAGCACCTGGATCGGCACGAAGTTGCCCGCAACGAAGGTCGCGAACAGCGCCGCATTGCCCGGAAAGCGATAGATGGCGAGCGCATAGCCCGCCAGCGCTGCGAGCGCAATCGCCCCGGCCACGGCGGGCAGCGTAATCTGCACGCTGTTCCAGAAGTAATGGAGCATGGGCGAAGTCGTGAGCGCGTCGCGATAGTTCTCGATCATCGCGAAGTGTCTCGGCCAGCCCCAGTAGTTGCCTTCGCTCAGTTCCTCGGTGGAGCGCACCGAGGTGACCAGCACGGCAATGAGCGGCAGCAGCCAGATGACGAGCGCCACGGGCAGCGAGAGCTTGTACAGGCGGCGCGACGCGGGCTTCCACTTGTCGACCGGAATCGGAAACATGGGGGCTCCTCGTAGCGGATTCAGTGCTCGCTGCGCAGCAGGCGGCGCAGGTGATAGACGATGTAGAGCAGCATGATCGCGAACAGCACGACGGCAATCGCGGCCGAATAGCCGAGCCGGTAGTATTTGATCGCCTGGTCGTACATGTAGTACGCGAGCACGGTCGAGCTTTCGAACGGTCCGCCGCCCGTCATCACGGAGATGAGGTCGAAACTGCGCAGCGCGCCGATGATCGTGACCACCACGGCCATGAACGTGACGGGCCGCAGTTGCGGAAGGATCACGTGCCAGAGCATGGTCCAGCCCTTCGCGCCTTCCATGCGCGCGGCCTCAATCTGCTCGCTGTTGAGTGTGGTGAGGCCCGTGAGGTAGAGGATCATGCAGTACGCGGTTTGCGGCCAGAGCGCGGCGAAGATGATGCCCGGCGTGGCGTAGTTCGGGTCGCCGAGCACGGGAATGCCGCGGCCCAGCATGAGCGCGAGCAGGCCGAACGTGGGGTCGTAGAACCACGAGTAGATGAGGCCCACCACCACGCCAGAAAGCACGAACGGCGCGAAGAACAGCGACTTGACGATGCGGATGCCGCCCACGGCCTGGTTGAGGTACAGCGCGATCGCAAGACCCATGGGCGGTGCGAGCAGGAACAGCACCAGCCAGATCACGTTGTTCCTGAGCGCCGTGTAGAACGTGGGCGAGTGGAACAGCTCGATATAGTTCGCGAGACCCACGAAACTCGCTTCGGTCATGCCGTCCCAGTTGTAGAGCGAGAGACGCAGCGTGGAGAGAATCGGCCAGATCACGTAGACCGCGAACATGATGACCGCGGGCGCGAGAAAGAGGCACGCGGCACGGCGCTGGCGCCGCGCGGCGGGCGACGCGCGGCGGCGCGGCTGAATGCCTCGCCCGCTTGCGTGCTGCATGCCGCCGTTCTCGCCGCCTGCCGGCGCGGCGCCGTCCACGCGATGCGCAACGGTGTGACTCACTGCCTGTCTCACGGCAAAAACCTCCGCTTGATTACCCGGCGGGCAGCGCCGACGCACTGCCCGCCTTCGCTTCGAACACCTTACTTCTTGTAGATCCGCTGACGCGTCTGCTCGAGCTGCGCGAGAATCGAGTCGAGCTTCGTCGGATCGGACACGAACTGCTGCATGCCCTTCATGCCTTCGTCAGCCATTTCCTTCGTCATGTCGCGATCATAGAACTGCGCAATGCCGCCCTTCGTGTTCGAGAGGATCTGAAAGCCGATCTTCGAAATCGGGTCCTCGGGCTCCGGCGACTTGCTGTTGGCCGAAAGCGAACCCAGCCCCTTGGCAAGCTGCGCACCAACATCCGGCGTCTCCGCGAACGCGAGGAACGCATGCGCATCGGCCTTGTTCTTCGCCTTGCCCGGAATGTGCAGCGATTCGACCGGACCGTCTTCGGCGGTCGGCACGTTCGGGTCGATGATCGGGAACTGGAAGTAGCCCATCTGCTGCTTGACCGTCGGGCTGAAACCGCCCGTGATGAAGGTACCCATCAGCATCATCGCGGCCTTACCCTGGAACAGGAACGGCTGCGCCGCATCGAGATCGTACGAGAGCGAATTGGGAATGAAGTCGCCGTCGTCGAGCAGTTGCTTCCATGTGACGTAGACTTTTTTCACGCGCGGGTCGGTGTACGGCACCTCGCCTGCCATCAGCTTCTGGTGGAACGCGTTGCCGTTCAGGCGCAGGTCCAGATAGTCGAACCAGCCCGCCAGTGTCCACGCGTCGCGCCCGGCCACGGCGATCGGCGCGATGCCCGCGGCCTTGAGCTTCTTGCAGGCATCGAGGAATTCATTCCACGTTTTCGGCTCGCTCTTGATGCCTACCTTGTCGAACAGGTCCTTGCGATAGAACATGCCCCACGAGTAATACACCGTGGGCGCGGCGTACTGCTTGCCCTGGTACGACGAAGCTTCCTTCGTCGAGGCGTACATGCTGTCCCAGTTGTTCTTTTTCCAGTCGTCCGAAAGATCCGCGAAAAGGCCGCGCTTCGCGTAGTAGGCCATGCGCTCGCCGTCGTGCCAGTTCACGATGTCGGGCGGCGCGGTCGTGAGCCAGTTCGGCAACTGGACCTTGTAGGCTTCCTCGTCGACGAACGACACCTTTACGTCGGTGCCGGGGTGCGTCTTCTTGAACTGTTCGATCACCTGTTCCCACACGGCGCGCTGGCTTGCGCCCTTGTAGGCAATGTTCATTTCGAGCGTGCCGGCCTGCGCCGCGCTCGCGAACGCGCCTGCAAGCGCGCCCGCCGCCAGCGTCGCAGCAACGAGCAGGGTGCGTGGTCTGAAGGTCTTGCCGATCATGCGTGTCTCCTTGGTTATACGTCGTTGTCGGTGCTGCATCGTCAGGAACTGCGCAATACGTCTATTTGCGTCTATTGCGAACGGTAGGCGCTCACGCCCTGCGGCTCTATCGTACGCGAGCCGATCACGTATGCATCGTCGGGAATATCCGCAGAAAGGGTGTGCGTGCTGGGCCCGTAGTTGAACACCCAGGTGAAGCCGCCGCGCCGGCTCACGCGGATCGCGTCGCCAAGCGGCTGCGGCGTGAGGCCCGCTTCGCGCGCCACGCGCGCAAAGAGCGCCTGCGTGCTCGCCTCGTCGAACAGGCTCGCGAGGTAGTGGACCGCGCCGCTCCTCACGTACGCGGGATGGCCGTCGCTGAACGTCGCGCGCACCTCCGGCACGGCCCATTCGTTTTCGCCGGTATCGGCGCCGAGTTCGATCAGATCGCGCCAGTGGCGCGCGTGGCCTTCGTGCGCGCCATCCATGTCGAAGCGCACCGGCTCGCTGATGTTGGGCCGCAGCGACTCCACGCGCCACACGCGCAGCGGCAGCAGCGCCGCGAGCGGCCCCGGCGGCAGGTTGGCGGGAATTTGCAGATCCGCGGTTTTCGAGCCCGTGCGCGGCCCGATCACCACCTGCGCGCCCGAACTGGCGAGGCGCTGCGCGAAGTCGTCTGGCACGACGGGCAGCGGCGGCACGACCACGAGCCGGTAGCCGTCGAGCGGCGCGTGCACCGAAACGATATCCACGTCGAAGCCGAGCGCGCGCAGCGCCGAGTAGTACTCCACAGCGAAGCGCGGATAGTGGAAATCCGCGCCCTGCGGATGAATCTCGAAGAGCCACTTCGCCTCGTAATCGAGCACGAGCGCAACCGGCGTTTTCACGTCGAAGTCGCGGTCGCCCTTGGCCACCGCGAGCACGGCCTCGATTTCCTCGGCCACGCGCGCCGCTTCCGCACTGGCGAGGTCGGGGCGGTTGTCGGGCGTATTCAGGCCCGCGTGCATCTGCTCCTGCGCGAACGGCGCCTGGCGCCAGCGGAAATACGACACGCAGCCCGCGCCGTGCGCGAACGCTTCCCAGCTCCAGAGACGCACCATCCCAGGCAGCGGCGCGGGGTTCCAGTGGGCCCAGTTCACGGGGCCGGGCTGCTGCTCCATGACCCAGAACGGCAGCTTCGACATGCCGCGATACACGTCGTGATTGAACGAGGCGAAGTCCGGGTGCCCGGTGCGCAGATAGCGCGCCTTCACGTCGGGTGCGTACCACTGCTGGTCGAGCGCGCCGAGCGGATAGCTGTCCCACGCCGCGACGTCGAGATCGGCGGCGACCTTGTAGTGATCGAACTCCATGAAGAGCTGCATGAAGTTGTGTGCAATGGGCCGCCCCGGCGAATGCGCGCGCAGGATATCGACCTGCATGCGGTTGTAGCGCTGCACTTCATCGGAGGCGAAGCGCTGGTAGTCGAGCCGGTGCGACGGATGCGCCTCGGTCACGGTGCCAACGGGCGCCTCGATTTCGTCGAAGCTGCGGTACTCCATGCTCCAGAACACGGTGCCCCAGGCGGTGTTGAGCGCGTCGATGCTGCCGTAACGCGCCTTGAGCCATTCGCGAAAGCGCTGCACCGCCGCCGTCGAGTAGCTGACCACCGTTTGATGGCAGCCGTACTCGTTATCGGTCTGCCAGTACGCGACGGCGGGATGCTGGCCATAACGCGCGGCGACCGCCTCGCAAATGCGCCGCGAAGCCTCGTAATACGCCGGCGACGAAAAATCGTAGTGCCGCCGCGAGCCGAACCCGCGCACGCGGCCATCGGCGCCCACGGGCAGGATGTCGGGATGCTGGTCGATCAGCCACTTGGGCGGCGTGGCGGTGGGCGTGCACATCACCACTTGCAGGCCGGCGGCACCGAGCGTGTCGATCGCGCGATCGAGCCAGCCCCAGTCGAATTCGCCCGGCGAGGGCTCGATGCGGCTCCACGCGAATTCGGCGATACGCACCTGCGCGATGCCCAGCGCCTTCATGCGCGCGGCGTCGTCTTTCCACATGGCCTCCGGCCAGTGCTCCGGGTAATAGCAGACTCCAAGACGCATCCCTGTGTCCTCGGTTGTTGTTTTCATGCGGGTTGATCGGCGGTGGCGAGCGGCACAACGGCGAAGCCGTCTTCCGCGAACAGATGGCAGGCGCTCGCGCTCGCACGGAACTGGGCGGTATCGCCGGTACTGAGCCGGGCATCGCCGGGCGCCTTGGCGACGAGCACCGCCTCACCCGGCTGATCGAGGTGCACATAGCTGTGTTCGCCAAGCTCCTCGATCAGCGTGATGGCACGCGCAATCGTCAAGGCATCCTGAGCATCGCGCGAGGTGCGCGATGCCACGCCCTCCACCACGAGTTCGAGATGCTCGGGACGCACGCCGAACGTGACCGGCGCGCCCACGGCGAGCCGCGCACCCTGCACCGGCAGCCGCACCGTTTCGCCGCTTTCGTCGAGCGTGACGCTCACGCCGTTCGTCTCGATGGCCGCCACGCGCGCCGGCAGAAAATTCATGCGCGGCGAGCCGATGAAGCCCGCCACGAAGCGGCTCGCGGGCCGGTGATAAAGCTCGAGCGGCGCGCCAACTTGCGCGATGCTGCCGTATCGTTCGGTATCCTTACCGCTATGCAGCAGGACGATCTTGTCGGCGAGCGTCATCGCCTCGATCTGGTCGTGCGTCACGTACACCACGCTCGCCTGCTCGAACTGGCGATGCAGGCGCGCGATCTCGATACGCGTCTGGCCGCGCAACGTGGCATCGAGATTGGAAAGCGGTTCGTCGAACAGGAACACGCCGGGCTCGCGTACGATCGCCCGGCCAATCGCCACGCGCTGCCGCTGGCCGCCCGAAAGCGCCTTGGGGTGACGCTCGAGCAACGCTTCGAGCTGAAGAATGCGTGCGGCTTCGCGCACCTTGCGATCGATCTCGGCCCTCGGCGTTTTCGCGAGCTTGAGGCCGAACGCCATGTTCTCGTACACGGTCATGTGCGGGAACAGCGCGTAGCTCTGGAACACCATGGCCACGCCGCGCTGCGCGGCGCTCACGTCGTTCACGAGCTTGCCGCCGATCGAAATGTCGCCGTCGGTGACGTCTTCCAGGCCCGCGATCATGCGCAGCAGCGTGGACTTGCCGCAGCCCGAAGGGCCGAGGAATACACAGAACTCGTTCCTGCCGATCTCCAGATCGACGTTGCGAATCACCGGCGCATTCTCGCCGTATGCCTTCTGAACGCCGCGCAACGAAATGCTCGCCATCGTCCCGTCTCCATGTTCTAATCAGTGCGACACGGAGATTAAGCGCTTAATCAGCAGCCCATAAAAAAGCGATCGCTTCTGCGATCTGGCTGCCTTGTCTCCGATATTCGCTTTGATTGTCGGGCCAATGTTGCAGTGCCCGTCACAATCATGCAAATGTTGAATCGCCTTCCCATATTTTGAGATGGACATTTGAGATCTCATGCCGACCCTGAACGAAGTCGCGCGCCGCGCCGGCGTCACGCCGGCCACCGTCTCGAACGTCTTGCGCGAGCGCGGACGCGTGGGCGAAGCCACGCGCCAACGCGTGCTCGAAGCGGTGGAGGCGCTCGGCTATCGCCCGCATTTGTCGGCCCGCGCGCTCGCCGAAGGGCGGCCGCCCACCATTGCGCTGATGGTGTCGAGCATCGCGAATCCGTTCTATCCGGAGTTCGCGCTCGCCGTGGAGAATGCGCTGCGGCGCAGCGGGCGCTTTCTCATCATCTGCAATACGGATGGCGACCCGCAAACGGGCCGCGCCTACCTCGAACAGATTGCGGGCACGCTCTCGGCGGGCGTGCTCGTGATGAACGCCAATCTCGACTTCGCCGACCTGCGCGCCACCGTGCGGCGCGGCGCGCCGGTCGTGCTGTGCATGTGGGAGCGGCCGCTCGACCCGCCGGGCCTGCCGTGCGTGGCCGTGGACTTCCGGCGCGCGGGGGAGCTTGCCGCGCAGCATTTGCTGACACTCGGGCATCGGCGCATTGGGGCGATCGTCGGCAGCAAGGTTTCCGGCATTCACGCGGCACGCTATGACGGCTTCGTCGCGGCCATGCAGGCCGCCGGCCTCGACGGTGCGGGCGCGCCCGTACGCTATGCGCCGGACACGACGCAAGGCGGTTATGCGGCCACGAGCGAGTTGCTCGCGCGGCATCCCGACCTCACCGCGATCTTCGCGACCAACGACCTGCCCGCGCTCGGCGCCATGCAGGCCGCCGCCGATCTCGGGCTCGACGTGCCGCGCGAGCTTTCCGTGGTCGGCATCACCGATATTCAGCTGGCGCGCGAGTCGCGGCCGCCGCTCACGACCGTTGCGGTCGCAACGACCGAGGCGGCAGAACTGGCCGTCGAGTTGCTGACGGAACTGGTCGAAGCGCCCGATTCGGCCGCCGGCGCGGTGGCGCGCGTGTGCGTGGTCCCGGCGCCGCGGCTGGTCGTGCGAGCTTCGACGGCGGCGCCGGGAACGAAAGCATAACGAAAGAATTAGCATGACAAGTCCCACCCAGCGCAAAGATCCCATACGCAAACGTTAAGGTTCCCTCCAAACCATCCGTTAAACACGTTGGCGCTGCACGTGTGCACTGCCGCGAGAATACAAATCGAAGACGGCTGGAGAAAAACGAACGTGAAGCGAACAACGTTGAATCAGAAAGCCTGGGGCATCGTCGGGCTGCTATGGATCTCGCTCGTCGTGCTGGTGGTGGCCAACGCCTTCATGACGCGCTCGGGCATGGTGACGGACCGCAAGGCCCTCGTCGAGCAGGAGACGCAAACCGCACTGGGTGTGGTCTCCTACTATCAGAAAGAAGCGGCCGCGGGCCACATGAGCGCCGACGACGCGAAGCGCCTCGCCATCGCCACGCTGCGCGGCACGCGCTACGGCGACGACCAGAGCGGCTACTTCGGCATTTACGACAGCAACGCCGTGGCGCTGCTCGTGCCGCCCAAGCCGGAGATGGAAGGCAAGAGCCAGGCGAACATGACGGACCCGCGCGGCACGCATGTGGCGCTCGAGATCGTCAAAAGCTCGTCCACGGGCGGCGACGGCTACAGCAGCTACTGGTGGCCGAAGCCCGGCAAGAGCGCGCCGGTCGAAAAGATCACGTACTCCGCCCTCGTACCGGGCTGGGACTGGCACATCTTCACCGGCATCTATACCGACGACATCGACGACGCCTTCCGCAGCGCGCTGATCAGCAACCTTTTGCTCGTGACGGTGATCGGCGCGGCCGTGACGCTCGGCCTCATGTGGCTCATCCGCACGATTCGCCGCAGCCTTGGCGGCGAGCCGGACTACGCCTCGCAGATCTGCCAGCGCATCGCCGAAGGCGATCTCACGGCCCACGTGAATCTCGCGCCCGGCGACCAGCACAGCCTGCTTCATTCGATGCAGCAGATGCAGCGCCAACTGGTCGACACCGTGCAGCGCATCCAGACCTCGGCCGAATCGATCACGACGGGCGCCAAGGAAATCGCGGCGGGCAACCTGGACCTTTCCTCGCGTACCGAAGAGCAAGCCGCGTCGCTCGAGGAAACGGCCGCCAGCATCGAAGAGCTCACGACCACGGTCAAGCACAACACCGACAACGCGCGCCAGGGCAACACGCTCGCGGTCAATGCATCGGAAGTCGCCGCGCGCGGCGGCGAAGTCGTGCGCCGCGTGGTCGAAACGATGAACGAGATTTCGAGCAGCTCGCAGCGCGTGGAGCAGATCATCGGCGTGATCGACGGCATCGCCTTCCAGACCAACATCCTCGCGCTCAACGCGGCCGTGGAAGCGGCGCGCGCCGGCGACCAGGGCCGTGGCTTCGCCGTCGTGGCGGGCGAAGTGCGCAGCCTCGCCCAGCGCAGCGCGACGGCGGCCAAGGAGATCAAGGACCTGATCGGACAGTCGGTGGCGCAGGTGTCGGAAGGCACGAAGCTCGTCGACGAAGCCGGTAAGACCATCGACGAGGTGGTGATTTCGGCGCGCCGCGTGGCCGACCTGATGGGCGAAATCGCGGCGGCGTCCGAAGAGCAGCACACCGGCATCGAGCAGGTGAACCGCGCCGTCGCGCAGATGGACGAAGTGACGCAGCAGAACGCGGCGCTCGTGGAAGAGGCATCGGCGGCGGCGCAGTCGATGGCAGCGCAGTCGAACGGGTTGCGCGACGTCGTGACGGTATTCCGCGTTGGGGCGCAGGCCGAGTCTGCGCTTGCGTCGACGGTTGCAGCTCCGGCTCAACGCGCGCGTGCCGTGCGCCCCGCCGCACCGCTCAAGCGCCCTGCCCCCGCGCCCGCGAAGGCCACGGCAACCACGCCGG
This sequence comes from Paraburkholderia sp. BR14312, assembly GCF_040948675.1. NCBI lineage: Bacteria > Pseudomonadati > Pseudomonadota > Betaproteobacteria > Burkholderiales > Burkholderiaceae > Paraburkholderia > Paraburkholderia sp. BR14312. The sequence continues at coordinate 118,300 of NZ_JBFPKI010000006.1, read as the reverse complement.
CCCGCAAGGCCGCCAACGCAGCGCCCGCGGTCACAGCAAAGGCGGCATCGGCCAGCCCCGTGGCCACCGCCGCTCACGAAGCGGCAGACTGGGAAACGTTCTAATCGTCGGTCGCGAGGTGATCACGCAAGGCGCCCGCCCTCACCGGGCGCGCCTTGCGCCGCCCGCCATGCGGCAAACGTGATCAACCCGGGCGCAAGTCCCGGATCGCCGATACGGGTCCAGCTCGTATGCGTGTCGTCGAGTCCCGCCACCGGCTGCGGCGTGGCGAACTCCACGCGCGACATGCCGGGCCGATACGCCTCGTTCGGCCAGTACACCGGCATGACGCGGCGCGCCGCCATTTCCTCGCGCAACGCTTCGGGACCGCCTTCGTCGGTCACGACATCGCATTGTGCCGCCCAGTCGTGACTGCCCCACGCGAGAAACACGCCGGCGTTGCCTTCGGCGTCGAACGTGAGCACGGCGTTCTGCTCGGGGCGCCAGTAGTACTCGACGATGCGCTCGCGCCGCGCGACTTCGTGCAGCGCGTCGGCGACGCGCCGGTTCGCGTAGATCGCGCCCACGCCGTGCACGCCGATATGGCCGCGCCGTGCGCAGAACTTGCGCTTGGCGTCTTCTATCGCGCCGCGCAGCTTGCGGGTCATCGCCGGATCGGACTTCTTCACGTAAAAGTCGATCAGCCCCGCGTTGAACGCCTCCACCGCGTGTGATTCGTCGGCCGTGGCCGTGAGCAGGATGCGCGTGCACGCCACGTCCTTCGCGGCGGCCAGGAAGTCGACGCCGGTCATCTCCGGCATTTCGTAGTCCACGACGAGCGCGGCGATATCGCCGAAGCGCGCCGCGTCGGTCATTACGTCCTCACCGAGCGCGTTGCCGCCGCGCTTCTCGAACTCCGACCATGCCGCGCCCGCAGCGGGGTTGCGCGCACTCTGCCGCGCCTCGTGCGAAGCGACGAAGACCAGCGCTTCTCTTGCGCTCGTGAAGTAGCGATCCGTGCCCGCGCCCGGAGAGAGCCCGCGCAGCGCGTAGAGGAAGTCGGGGCTGTCGTCGAGGAAAACGACGGAGACGGGATGGTAAACCGGCTGTCTGACGATGGAACTCATGCTGGATCTCGGTAAGCGCGCTGCGCCTCATGCGGTGCGCCCGACACCTGGAGCGGCACCGCGAGGAAAACATGTCGATTATGCGGCGTCTCGCCTGGACACAGCAACCCGAAGCCGCAGGTGCGCGCTCAATCGAACGCGCGCAAACGTTATCGCACCCAGCGAGCATGAAGCGGTTTGCGTATGTGGGGAGCACGGTATTGGATGAAGAGGAACGCGAAGAGAATGGTGCATGCCTCCGTTTCTCCGGAGGCACGCGCGGCTGCCGCCTGCAGTCCCTATCTGGAGTCACTCTGATGTACGCACGCGAATCCATTCCCGCCGTCCTGTCCCGTGGCACCGCCGGATTCTCCGACGAAATCATGGAAGCTACGCCGACCAAAACGTTTCATCACGTCATCGACATCTACCTGAAGGACTCGAACGCATTCATGAACACCTATTTCGCCCGTTATTTCGAATGGCAGGGCATTTGCCGCGAACGCTGGTTTCACGAGTGCATTCACAACAATCTGCTCGCCTCGGGCGGCGTGTTCGTCACCAAGCGCGCACACCAGGAATACGTGCAGGAAACCTTTCCGTTCCAGCGCGTGGATTGCTACCTCAACACCTTCCAGGTGCGTCAGTGCTCCGCGTATCTCGTGTTCCGCTTTTGCGTCGACGGGCGGCCCGTTTCGCTCGGCTATCAGCAGATCCTCTTTGCCGGCACCGATAAGCGTATTCGCCGCTTTCCGCCCGGCATCATCGAGCGCGTGAAGGAATACGAGCTGGTCCTGCCTTCGGGTTCGAACTGAGCGGATTGAACCCGGCTACCTGAACTAGCCCGCGAAATCCTGCCCCGCCGGAAAGCGGCGGGGTTTCGCCGGCGCATCGTGCAGCGCGCGGTCGGCGCTCGTGCCGGGCTCGGGCAGGCGGATCGTGAAGGTGGTGTACACGTGCGGCTCGGACTCGCAGGCGATCGTGCCGCCCAGCGCCTCCGCCACGCGGCGGCAGAATGTGAGGCCCATGCCGGCCCCGCGCCCGTGCGCCTTGGTCGAATAAAACGGATCGAACACGCGCGGCAGGATATCGGCGGGAATGCCGCAACCGTTGTCGGTAAAGCGCAGCACGCAAAAGCCCGCTTCGCTCGTTGCACTGATCTCCACGCGGCCCACGTAATCGCTCACCCTGTCGCTTCGTTCGGCCATTTCCGCGTGAATCGCGAAGAGCGCGTTCTTGAGCAGATTGAACAGCACGAACACGACGAGCGAATCCGAGCCCGAGAAACTCAGTTGTGCATCGATGGGTGCCACCTCGACCATGTCGCGCTCGCCAGTGCGGAATGGAAAGCGCTCGAGCGCCGCATTCACGCAGGAGCGCACCGGGTAGGTCTCGAAGCTGCGGCGGTCGAGCCGGTCGAGCGTGAACGAAGCCAGCGACATTTCGACCACGGTGCTCGTGCTGTCCACCTGGCGGCGTATCGAGGTGGCGAGCGAGGAAAGGCGCTCCGACTGACCGGGATAGAGTCCGTCCACGCACAACTGGTGCTGCACGGCCAGCTGATAACCGCGCATGAGTTCGGGCAACACGTTGCCGATTTCCTCCGCATGCATGCCGATGGCCGCGAGCGGCGTGGCGACTTCGTGCGCCACCGTAGCCGCGATGAGGTACGGGCGCATGAGGCCGAAACGCACGATCGTGACCGCGAGAATGCCAAGGCTGATCGCGATGAACACCGCGCCCACGGGATAGAACGCGAGCCCGTAATTGACGGCGTAATCGGTGGCGGCGAGTGTGTACAGGCCGAGACTCACGAAGCACAGGTCGAGCAGCTTGCGGCGATCGTGCGCGTGCGTCTGACCGCGCGCGGCGTACAGCAGCCAGGCGCTGCGGCACGCGAGCAGCACGGTCTGCGCCACGTGCACGGGATGCAGCATGCCCGCCTTCGGATACTTGCCGAAGAAGAACGTGCCGTAGCCGTCCACGACGGAATCGCTCAACAGCAGCAGCGCCGCGAGCAGCACGCTGAGCAGATACGAGGCGATGAGGAGCGGGCGTTCGCCGCGCCGGGCGCTCACTTCCGTCACGAAGTGATAGAACGTGGTAGGCAGAAAGAGGATAAAAAAGTATCCGACCTTCACGAGCACGCCGGACAGTTCGGGGTCGGACGTCTGGAACAGAAAGGCCCAGGTGCCCTGCCAGAAGAACGTGGTCGCGCACATCAGGGCGAACGGCACCGAGAGGCGCGTGAAGCCCTCGGTCAGGAGCACGTAGACGCCGAATCCGAGAAATAACGCGGACACGAACGCTGGCAGGATCGAGTACATAGTCTGTCGCGTGGGTTCTTGTTCTTACCGACCTGGTTGGCGCGGCGCGTTCCCTGCAGCGTTCCCCGTGCGCCCAATGTGCGATTCGCGGGCCGGATCTCGCCGCCCGATGCAAGGCGCATGAAATGCGCGCCGATCGAATCGATTTTGCCGATTATCGCCGCTAATGCCTGATTGCGGCGAAATTTTGCCGCTATCGGCACCGCCGCTATGCGCCGCGAATCCGCGATGGCCCAATTTCGGTCGAATTGGCAGAAAACCACGGCATCCGTCGATTGAGGACAACCCTGGCGCCGCCCAGAATAGAGCTCATCACCCACCCCCGACGGAGCATCCAGATGACCCCGACCCTCGCCGATGTCGCCATCCCCGACAGCAAGCTCGCCCGCGAAATCACCGAACTCGTGCGCGACACCGAATCGCCGCTGCTGTTCCATCATTCGAGCCGCGTCTATTACTTCGGCGCGCTGGCCGGCCGCCGGCTCGGCCTGAAGTTCGATCGCGAACTGCTGTACGCCGGCGCAATGTTTCATGACATGGGCCTCACGCACGCGCACAGCAGCGAGCACGAACGCTTCGAAGTAGACGGCGCGAATGCCGCGCGCGACTTCCTGCGCGGCCACGGCATCTCGCAGCAGGACATCGACCTCGTGTGGACCGCCATCGCGCTGCATACGACGCCGGGCATCCCGCAGCACATGCATCCGGTGATCGCGCTCGTGACGGCTGGCGTCGAGATGGACGTGCTCGGCATTGCCTACGACCGCTTCAGCGACACCGAACGCGAGGCCGTGGTGCACGCGCACCCGCGCAGCGAGCACTTCAAGGAGGACATCATCCAGACCTTCTATGACGGCATCAAGCACAAGCCCGCCACGACGTTCGGCAACGTCAAGGCCGACGTGCTCGCCGACAAGGACCCGCACTTCCATGCCGGCAACTTCTGCAGCGTGATCCGCCATTCGGCCTGGCGCGGTTGAGTGACACCCGGAGCGATCCGGGACGTCTGAGGCGGCATGCGGCGCGGTTCTGACAGGCGATGCTATGCTCATCGCGATGTCCGCAAACGCGCTGCCGGGCCACGCTGCAATGCGATGCGCGCGCGTCCAGTCACAGTCCGCCGAGGGCTTCATGCAGCACACGCCAGGCCGCACGCGGCCGCACGGCTTCTCCAGCATAGTCATGAAACGCCCGCATCTCGTGGTGACGGTGTGCTTTCTTGCGGCCATGGCGCTGGTGAGCGGCGTCGGCCTGCGCCAGCTCTACCAGATGACGCGCTACGACCTCCATAGCCGCCAGCGCGACCTGGAGGTGCGCGCCGTAGGCGTGGACGCGCTGATTTCCGCAGAGCGCCGGCGCCTGCTGTTCCTGCGCGACTATGCGGAACATCTGCTCGCTTCGCCGGGCCAGCAGCGCGCCGGCTTGCAGAATCCGAAGGTGCAGGCCGCGCTGCGCGACAGCGGCCGGCCGCAATGGGAGGCTCCCGGCGCGATGGACGGACCGCGCGTTTTCGGCACCAATGCGCAAGGGCTCGCGGGAATCGAGGGGTTTGACCGCGACGCCGCCGCACTGCCCGCCGACATCATGCTCGCGCGCTCGATCAGCCCGCTCCTCGCGATCAGCCAGCACGCCGACGCGGTGCAAAGCACGGTCGCGTATATCTCGGCCAACGGCCTGTACGTGCTCTCGCCCGAGCGCCCGGACGCGCACGCGCCCGACCTGTTGCGGCGCTTCAGCACCATGCCCTACTACCGCCTGCATGCCACCGGACAGAATGCGGGACGCGACATCGTCTGGACTCCGATCTATACGGAATCGAAAAAAGGCGAGGCGATCGCCACGCTCAGCGCGCCCGTCTACACGAACGGACAGTTTCGCGGCGCCGTGGTGATGGACGTCGCACCCTCGCGCCTGCTCGCACTCCAGCTCGCCACCTCGAACCTGACCGACGACGAGGCGCCTGCCGAGTTCGGCCTGCTGAACAGTAACGGCGACCTCGTCTACTTCGTCAATGGCGAGATCACGGCGCAGCGTCCCGCGCGCTTCGATCCGTATCTGCTCGACGTCGCGCGAGCGTCGGCGGCGGCCTGGATAAAGCGCGGCAAGGGCTACGCCGTGCGCTCGGGCCGGTATCTGCTGTTCCAGCACGTGGGCGATACGCAATGGATCCTGCTCACGGACACGGACGACTCAGAACTCACGCTCGCAGCAGCGCGCCGCGTGTTCAACAGCCCGCTGATCGTCGCCTGGCTGGCGATCGCGGTGCTGCTCGTCGGCACGCTGCGCATCGTCAAGCACATATTCGGCCAGTACGTCGAAGCGAGTACGCGGCTTGAAACGCTCGCGCGCAGCGATCCGCTCACCGGCCTCGCGAACCGCCGGCGCTTCCAGGAAGTATTCGACGAAACACTGGAACGCGTCGCCCGCGAGGGCGGTGAAACGGCGGCGCCCGCCGTGGCGATGCTGATGCTCGATATCGACTACTTCAAGCGCGTGAACGACCGCTTCGGCCACGCGGCCGGCGACCGCGTGCTGGTGATCTTCGCGGACATCCTGCGCAACAACCTGCGCAGCGCGGAAATGCCTGCGCGCGTGGGCGGCGAGGAATTCGCGGCGCTGCTTCCCGGCGCCGATCTCACGACGGCCGCGAGCGTTGCCGAGCGCATCCGCCGGGCGGTCGAAGCGCACGCGGCAGACTCGGCGCATGGCGCCAGTGTGCCGGGCGAAGCCGTGAACCCGGATGCGATTGCGTTCACCGTCTCGATTGGAGTGGCGGCCAGTCCCGCCGACTGCCCCGCCCACTACGAAGCACTCATGCAGGTCGCCGACCGGCGGCTCTATGCCGCGAAGACAGGCGGCCGCAATCGCGTCGTTGCAGAGGATTCCCGATCGATCGATCCAGCGCGTGCCTGACGTGGGTTTGCCGATCCCGGTGGCCGCATTCATGCGCCACGCATGAGCCGGAACCCCGTCGGCCGCTGCGATTGCGCTTGCGCGCCGGACAGCAGCGCGTCGCCGCCAGCGGAAAGACGCTACCATCGGCAGCGGCGATCGACGAAGGCCGCGCGTCGCCTTCGTCCGCGACGCCGGAGCCCGACCGTACGCCATGAGCAGCCGACTCACCGCCCTGACGACCTATTGTGTCGTGGCGTTCGCCGTCCTGGCAACGCTCACGGCGGCAGTGTATGCGTCGGACGCCGTCAACGAACGCCAGCAGCGCCAACAGGTGGACGTCTTTTCGAATCGCGCGCTGCTGCGCGCCGAACTGGTCACCTCCGAAGCCGACTCCGCGCTGCGCCAGCTCATGTCGTACCCCGACACGCCGTGCACGAACGACCACATGCAGCGCCTGCGGCAGGTCGAGGAGCAGTTTCGATACATTCGCGAAGTCGCCTCGACCCATGACATGCGGCTGCGCTGCAGTTCGCTGCACGGCGCTGTCGACATCGCGTTGCCGCCGCCCGAATGGACCTATGCAGGCGGCTTCACCGCCTGGCATACCGAAGTCGGCAAGCGCGGCAACGAGCGGCAGATGCTCAACGTGCGCCTGGGCAACCACGTCGTGGTGATCGATCCGCGCTTCTACCTCGACATCGTGCCGCTCGACGACACCATCAAGCTCACCGTGCTCGAAACGCAGCACGGCGCCGTGATTTCAAGCTGGCCGCACACGGACGACGCCCTCGTACGCGCCGCGCTCCAGCGCACCGGCAGCCCGTATTTCGAAGGCCGCTATTACGTCGTCGAGCGCTCGAGCCGTTATCCCATTGCGGTGGTCGCATACGAGCCCGAGGACCGCATGCGCCGCGACGTGCCGGCGCAGCTCAGAACGCTGCTACCGCCCGCGCTCGTCCTGAGCGCCATCGGCACGTGGCTCGTCCTGCGCTGGCGCCGCACGCTGCGCACGCCGCGCAACGCGATGCTGCAGGGCATCCGTCGGCGCCAGTTCGTGGCGTGGCTGCAGCCGCTCGTCTCGCTGGAGAGCGGGCGCTGCGTCGGCGCCGAAGCGCTCGTGCGCTGGAAGCTCGAAGACGGCACCCTTGTCGCGCCCGACACGTTCATTCCGATGGCGGAGTCGCTCGATCTCATCGAGCCCATCACCGATCAGGTCATACGGTCCGTGTTCGAGGGCGTCGGCGCGATGCTCGCGCGTCGCCGCGATCTGCACGTCTCGCTCAATCTTGCCGGCAAGGATCTCGCCGGCACACGCGTGCTCCAAACCCTCAAGGCGAGCCTCGCGAAATATGGCGTGCGCCCCGAACAAATCTGGTTCGAAGCGATCGAGCGCACGCTCATGGATACGGCCAGCTCCGCACCCGTTCTCGAAGCGTTTCGCGCAGCCGGTCACCGCATCTTCATCGACGATTTCGGCACGGGATATTCGAGTCTCTCGTATCTGCAGGCATTGCCCGTGGATGGCATCAAGATCGACCGCTCGTTCCTCCTCTCGCTGGCGAGCGGCGAGGAAACGAACAAGATCGTGCCGCACATCATCGAAATGGCGCGCAGCCTCGACCTGCTGATGGTCGCCGAGGGGGTGGAAACCGAGGCGCAAGCGCAATATCTGCGCGAGCGCGGCGTGCAGTTCGCGCAGGGCTGGCTCTATGCGAAGGCCATGCCCGCCGACGAATTCCTGCGCTACCTGGAGCGTGAAGCGGCGCGCACGCGCGAGACGTGAGCGTGGCGCACGCTCAGGCGAACTGACCCGGCGACGCGGCGTGCGGCACCTCGCCAGGCGAATGCGGGAGTGCCACGCCGCCGCACCGTGCCGCAGCCGCCTTGCTGAGCACGGCGCTGTCGTAGCCACGGCCGGCAAAACGCACGACATCGACGAGACTGAAGCCTTGTGCGCGATAGAACGCGATGAGGTGGTCGGCGGGAAACGGCGTGTCGAGCGCGAGCTGCGTGTAGCCGCGCGCAGCCGCCCAACGCCCCGCGAAAGCAAGCAGCGCGCGGCCGATACCGCGGCTTTGCCATTTTGGCTCGATGCCGAACTGATGGACCGAAGCCACACTGCGCTGGCGATAATGTTCGCACTGCGAATGGCTATCGTGACCTTCCACCGTGAGCGTGCCGATGATCCTGCCATTGCAGACAGCGACGAAACAATCTCCAGCCAGCGCGCGTTCACGCGTGAGGCTCGCCGCCTGATCGGCACATGAGCAGTGCAATCCAAGCGACGCGAGCCGCGAAAACGCGCGATGCAGCAGACCCGTCAGCGCTTCCCATGAGTCGTGGCGTGGATCGAAGCGCCTCAGCACGAGCCGGCCGAGGCCGGGCTGCACGGAACTGATCTGCTCTTGCGGGCGCTGGGTTGCACGCGAGATCGACATGGCGTCTCCAGTCGTTTCGATGCCTCCAGTCTAGGGTTGCCCGGTAAGGGCCACAAGAAAAAATCTCGTAAAAACCGGCGCGATGGTTGTGAATGCAGTGGTGTATGCGCGCTAGCCTTGCTCGGCCATACGCTCCACCACGGCGAGCACGATGCGTCGTGCCGAGTCGATATGCGCCACGGTCAAGGCGCGCGCGCCGCGTGCGTTGCGCGCGAGGCACGCTTCCAGGATGGCCTCGTGTTCGTGCTGAAACGAGGGTGTATCGGCAAGGAGCGTATTTTGCAGCCGCTCATAGCGCTCCACCTGAGCGCGCAGTTCGCGTATCGCCGCCAGTTGCCTGGCGTTGCCGCAGGCGCCGTAAATCAGTTCGTGAAATTCACGGTTGAGTTCGCCCTGCTTCTGCGTGGTGACTGCTTCGCCCAGCAGCCGGTGAACGAGTTCCGCGCGTGCAAGCGTTTCGTCGTCGATGCGCTTGACCCCGCGAAAGACCGCGTCGCCTTCGAGCAGCGCGCGCAGGCCGTAGATCTCCTCCACGTCCTGCACCGTGAGCATGCGCACGACCGCGCCGCGATTGCGGAAAATCTCGACGAGCCCCTCGCGCGCGAGCCGCTGGATCGCTTCGCGCAACGGAATGCGGCTCACCTCGAAACGCTCCGCGAGATCGCGCTCGACAAGGCGCTCGCCGCTGCCCAGTTCACCGCTGACGATCAGGTCGCGCAACCCGGACGCAACCGCGTCCGCCGTGGAGTCGAATTTTGTTTCCATGCATGTCATGCCCGGTTAGTGCCCGGTTCGTTTTCGGGCCCGTTCGGCATAATGGTATACCAAAATTCCGAATGCGGTCATAATGGCGTATCCCCTTTTCGATCGAACGGAGACTCAGCATGGCGCATGGCGAACACACCTACCGAGTTTCGGTGCAATGGACGGGCAATCGCGGCAGCGGCACCTCGGGTTATCGCGACTACGACCGCGATCACGTGATCCGCGCGAACGGTAAGCCGGACATTCCGGGCTCTTCGGATCCGGCCTTTCGCGGCGACGCTTCGCGCTGGAATCCGGAAGATCTGCTCGTGGCCTCGGCTTGTGCGTGCCACAAGCTCTGGTATCTGCACCTGTGCGCCGAGGCGGGCATCGCCGTGCTCGCCTATGAAGACGAGGCCGAAGGCACGATGGCCGATACGCCGCAGCGCGGCGCCTTCACGAAGATCGTGCTGCGCCCGCGCGTCACGATCCGCGCGAGCGACAACCGCAGCCTCGCCGAGCGGCTGCATCACGCAGCGCACGAGCAGTGCTATATCGCCAATTCGGTGAACTTCCCCATCGTGTGCGAGCCGGCCATCGAATTGGCTGCGTAACGCTCGCGAACGCCCCAGGCGGCTCGGGCCGACGTCCCGGCACTCCCGCGAGTGCCGGAAACAAAAGGGCTCGATCCCAAATTCCCGCTGCAACGTTCGTGAACGTCGTCACGACTGACTGCTCCCTCCGAAACAGCCCCATATAAATCGTATGCGATTTAATCTTATGCGCTTGACACGGGGAAATTTCTTGCCCATTATGCATCGCATGCGATTCGATCTTACGCGACGCATATGACCCACCCCTGAATTCCATCAAGGAGCGCAACATGGCAACGATCGACAAAGTGCTGTTCTCGGGCAACACCCACACCACCTTCAATCACGACCCCGCGGCCCAACGCGGTGAATTCGGCGTCGTCGACCTCCACCTGTCGTCTTCGAGCGGCGAAACCCTCGACATCGTCGCGACCGAACCGCATCCGCGCGCCGAGCAGCTGTTCGCCGGCGCATGGTCGGCCTGCTACATCTCCGCGCTCGCCATCGCGGCCTCGCTGAAGAAGGTCGCCCTGCCGGAGGACGCTTCGGTCGACATTCAGGTCGATGCCGGCCAGACCGGCGCCGCCTGGTTCCTGGGCGCGCACTTCACGGTCACGCTGCCGGGCATCGAGCAAAACGTGGCCGAGGCCATCGCGCGCAGCGCCCATCAGATCTGCCCGTACTCGAAGGCCGTGCACGGCAACATCGACGTGAGCCTCACCGTCGTCACCGCATAACCGGCAACCGCAATTCACGCTTTCACCCGAATTCACTGCAATTCACATTTACCTAGCGAGATCCCATCATGAAGACCCAATTCATCGCCAAGCTCCTCATCGCCCTTTCTGTCAGCGCAGCCGCCCCCGCATTCGCCAGCGGCTACGGACCGGCGCCGTCGTATCGGCCCGAAGTCGGCGCACCGGCATCGCAACGCGGCCAGAGCGTGCAAACGCTCGCCGCCGAGCGCGCCGGAAGCGGCACCGCAGCGACGGCATACGGCGGCATGGCCGACGCCACCTCGGGCGCGGGCAGCCGCGTCTCGATGGAGCGAAACAACCTCTTCGCCCACCATTGATTGCACCACCGCGTCGTGGCTGTTTCGGCGGACATCGCAATGGCGAGGTGCGGCGGAACCGGTGTCGGCCTGCGATATAATCGCAAGCGATTTATTCAAGTTTGCGAGCCATTGAGGCCTTTGCCCGAAGAGGATGACCATGAAATCGACGGACCACCCGGCGCAGGGCGCCACGCCCGCGCCGCTCGCAGACTACCTTTGCTTCGCGGTTTACTCGACGAATCTGGCGTTCGGCAAGGCCTACAAGCCGATCCTGGACGAACTCGGGCTGACCTATCCGCAGTACATAGCGATCATCGCGCTCTGGGAGCAGGACAACCAGACGGTGAGCGGCCTGGGCGAGAAACTCTTTCTCGAATCCAACACGCTGACGCCGATGCTAAAAAAGCTCGAAGCGATGGGGTATGTGCAACGGCGGCGCGATCCGGAAGATGAGCGCCAGGTGCGTGTGAGCCTGACCGCGAGCGGCCGGAAGCTGCGCGAAAAGAGCCTGAAAGCCGCGGATCTCACCGACGCGACCGGGCTGGGCCACGACGAATTCATGAAACTGCAAAAGGCGATCGTGAACCTGCGCGCCAATTTGATTCGTTCACTCGACACCGAATAGCCGTCGCAGCCGCGCCCACGTTTTTTGCGGACCGGCTTCGATCATCAATAGTCAGGACTACGACAAATACCGTGGTTGAAGGAAGGCATACGCACGTCCAATGCGTCCTGCTCGCCACGGCCCAACGTCACCATCAGGAATTGATATGTCAAACGAACTTCGTCCCACCCCGCTTTCGCGCCGGCGTTTCATCGGCGCCGCTGCCGTCACGCTTGCCGGCGCCGCAATGAGCCGTTTCGCCTTCGCTGAATCGAAGCCGTCGGCCGGCGGACTCACGCAGATTGCGGCCGGCGATCCGTCTTCGATTCGTCCGCTGCGCGTGCATGTGCCGGAAGCGGCGCTGACCGATCTGCGGCGCCGTATCGTCGCGACGCAATGGCCCGAGCGCGAAACGGTCGACGACGCCTCGCAAGGCGTGCAACTCGCGACCATGCAACGGCTCGCCAGCTACTGGGCCAACGACTACGACTGGCGCAAGGTGGAGGCGAGGCTCAACTCGCTGCCGCAATACGTCACGGAAATCGACGGGCTCGATATTCACTTCATCCACGTGCGCTCGAAGCACGAGAACGCGCTGCCGATCATCGTCACGCACGGCTGGCCCGGCTCGATCATCGAGCAGCTGAAGATCATCGAACCGCTGACCAACCCGACCGCTCATGGCGGGAGCGCATCCGATGCATTCCACGTCGTCATTCCCTCGCTGCCGGGCTACGGTTTCTCAGGCAAGCCGACGAAGACCGGTTGGGACCCCCAGCGTGTCGCTCGCGCCTGGGTCGTGCTGATGGACCGGCTCGGCTACAAGCGCTACGCCGCGCAAGGGGGCGACTGGGGCAATGCCGTGACGGAACAGTTGGCGCTGCTTAAGCCGCCAGGACTCGTGGGCATTCACACCAACATGCCCGCGACCGTGCCCGACGCTGTCGCCAAGTCGCTCAAGGACGGCACGCCGCCCCCTGCCGGGCTTTCGCCGGAAGAGCAGCACGCATACGACCAGCTCGATTACTTTTACAAGCATGGTCTGGGCTACGCCCTCGAAATGGCGAACCGCCCGCAAACGCTCTACGCGATCCAGGATTCGCCAGTCGGCCTCGCTGCGTGGATGCTCGACCACGATGCGAGCGGTCAGGCGATGATTGCGCGCGTGTTCGCAGGCCAACCCGAAGGCCTGACGAAGGATGACGTGCTCGACAACGTCACGCTCTATTGGCTGACGAAGACGGCGGTCTCCTCCGCGCGCCTGTATTGGGAAAACAAGCTCAACTTTTTCGAGCCCAAACATGTGGAGCTGCCGGTTGGCGTGAGTGTCTTCCCGGATGAAATTTACGCCGCGCCAAAGAGCTGGACGGAACACGCCTACCCCAGGCTGGTTCACTACAATCGCCTTCCGAAAGGCGGCCATTTCGCAGCATGGGAACAGCCTGCCGCGTTCACGGAAGAAGTTCGCGCGACCTTCAGAACGCTGCGTCAGCCGGCCTGACGAAATGCCGCAGGCGTGAGCTTTCGGGTGTCCGACGATTTTATCAAGGACTCCGAAGGCTCGCGTCCACCCCCAACTACAAACGGCCCCGTGCGCCGTCCGATGGACTGCAACAACGGGTGCGCCTCCTTCCCAAATACTGCGCTGCGTGGCTGCCAGGATCGCCCAAGCGGAAAAACGGCGCAAATTCCAGTGCTTTTCCACGAATAGAAGATCGCGCACCTCGCGGACAATGCCGGTCATAGCCCGATTTGCGGCTATTTCAAACGTGCGCCGACCGGCGCAAGTCAAACTTCGATGTCAAAAAAAGAAAGGTGATTGTTGTGTTTGCCCGGATATTCCTGCTGTGGATGGCGTCGCTGATGCTGGTGCAAGTCGGTTTTCGATATCTCGATGCAGAGTCGCTGCTCGATTTCGGCGACACGGCATTCGAACCGGCTTCCGCGACGCAGGTCGCCCAGCAGCAGGACGCCGAACTGGAACTGGAACTGGCCGCACAAGGTGCGAGCGTCCGTGGGATCGCGCCGCTAGTGTCGATCAAACCGGACATCGTCAATCTCGGCGCCGAGGTAACGCCTCATCTGCGCGATGCCATCTGGGCGCCGCATGCCGGGACGGCGTCGAACGCCTCCTATCTGCGCGAAGCCTGTTCGTCTGGCTTCACGCGCCTGAAGATGGCCGCCCGCTGGTTCGATGCGCGATTCGCGGCGCTCATGCTGGCGCTCGGGGTGTTGCTGTTCGCGCTGCGCGCCTGGTGGCTGCGGACGGTGCGCCACGATCTGCTCGCCATGATCGCCACCCTGCGCGCCGCGACGAGCGCAAGCGGCCCGGCACCCGCGCTCGCGCTCGTGGACTGCCCGCGCAAGCTGCATGGGCTTGCCCGCGCGATCGGCGATCTGTTGTGCCGCCGCACCGGCGCAGTCGAAGACCAGTCGGCTACCTTCGCCGCTTTCCTGCGGCAGACTGAATCGCGGGTGGCGCGGTTGCGCGCCTATGCGATGAACGTCACGCGCTGGAACTTGCGCGTGGCCCTCGTCGAGGACATCGATCTCTTCCAGGATCTCGCGCGGCAGTTCGTCGACACGGCCGGCCAGGGCGGCGTGAATCATGCGCCCGTGAACGTGGACGCGTATCTGAAGGACCGCTTCGTCTATGGCGCGAACGCGGACGCGAGCATCGTGCTGCGGCTGGAAGCCGGCGAGGCGTTTGCGCTGCCGCGCTCCGCGCTCGTGCGCCTCGTCGACAATCTCGTGGGCAACGCGCACGCGCACGGCAAACCGCCCATCGAGATCTGCACGGCGCGCGGGCCGCGCTCGTGGACCTTGAGCGTGCGGGACCACGGCGAAGGCGTAGCGGCGAGTCTGCCCGAGGGCGGCGCGCCGGCGTCGCCGTTGCCCGCCTCGCGCGCGGCGAGCCTTCGCCTCGACTCGCATTGGGGCATGGGCCTGTCGATCGTCCGGCGCCTCGCGCGCCTGTGCAACGCGAAGCTCAAGATCGGCAATCATCCCGAGGGCGGGCTCTGGGTGCGCGTCATCGTGCCGATGGACAAAGCGCGGCACGCCTGACGCGACACCCTCCCCTCAAGCCCCCAGCAGCACGCCGCTGCGTATCGGCCGCGTGCCCGTCACGCGACCGAGCGGCGCGCCGGCCGTGACGAAGCGAATCGCCCTGCGCATATAGAAAACGCCTTCCGCCGTGCTATTCACCGTCGTCGTTGCCCCCGTCATCGGATCGACGATATCGAAGAGCGGGTCGTTTTCGCGGATCATGTCGCCGATTTTCGCGCGGTGCACGAGAATGCCGCTGCACGGCGCATAGCATTGCGCGCTGCCGGCGAGCGGCGTGGCAGGCATCAGCAACTCCGGCAGCGGCTTCACGTCGCCGCCGGTGAGCGCACCGCGCCAGCGCAGATAGTCGATCAGCGCGTCGGCGTCCTGCTGGGCGGTTTCCCACGACACGTCGCGCTGGCCGCGGCACTCGATCGTCACCGCGGTGGGTCCGGCGGGCACGGGCTGCGTGGCCGGCATCTGTTGACGCAGTTGCCACCACAGCAGGCTATGCGCCTCGTCGAACGCCTGCGCGCCCGAGTCGGTGGCGAGCAGTTGCGCGCGCGAGCCGAGGTAGCGGGCCAGCGGCTCGACATCGGGCCAGCCGGCCTCGCTCGTGTACACGTGCATGACCGCCTCGAGCGAGCAATGCAGGTCGATGATGAGATCGGCGTCGTGCGAGAGCCTGAGCAGCGCCAACTGGAGCGAATCGAATTCCGTGAGCGGCTCCTGTGCGTCGAGCGCTTCGCGCATCAGTTGCCGGATCAGCTCGCGGTTGCGGTCGACGTCCGCGCCGAGCGTCTCCTTTGCGCGCGCGAGCAGCTTCGGAAACGCGTGGAAGTGGCGGTTGAAGTTCCTGCCGCTCGCAAGATCGAACCGGCCGATGAACTGGCCGAGCACGTGCTGGTTCAGGCCCACGGGATTGGCGAGCGGTACGAGCACCACCTGCGCGGCGAGCGCGCCTTGTGCTTCGAGCTCCGCCAGTTGCGCGCGCAACAACACGGCCGTCAGCATGGCGGGCGTTTCGTCGGCGTGCAGCGACGCCTGGATATAGACCTTCTGGGGCGCGTCGGCGGGGCCGAAATGGAAGCTGGTCAGTTCGCGGTGCGTGCCCGGCGTGGCGCTCAGGAGCGGAATCGTTTGCTGGTTCATGAAGTCAATGCGGTTTCAAAAATGTGTGCAGCGGCCCAGTTGCCGCTCAGTTTCCGTACGGATCGAAGTCGAAATAGCGATGCGCAATCTGCGCGTAGGTGCCGTCCTTGAGCATGGACGCAATCGCGTCGTTCATCTGCGCCTGCAGCGCCGCTTCGTCCTTGCGCATGCCGATGCCCGTGCCGCGGTCGCCCATCGAAATCGGGCCGCCGGCAAACGCGAAACCGTTGCCCTGCGGCGTGCGCAGGAAGCCGTAATCCGCTTCGACGTAGCCCAGCAGCGCGGCGTCGAGCCGCCCGTTGACGAGGTCGGCGAACACTTCGTCCTGGCTCTTGTAGGTGACGACGTGCACGCCCGCCGGCGCCCAGTTCGCGAGCGCATAGGTCTCGAACTGCGTGCCCGCCTGCACCCCGACCGACTTGCCGGCCAGCGACTGCGCGGTGGCGCCGAACGGGGCGCCCTTGCGTGCGACGAGCCGCGACTTGAACTGGAACAGCTTCGATGTGAAGAGAATTTGCTGCTCGCGCTTCGCGGTGATCGCCATCGACGACATGATCGCGTCGATCTTGCGCGCCTGCAGCGCCGGGATCATGCCCGAGAACTCCAGCTCGACCCACTGGCAATGCGCGTGAATCCGGCGGCAGATCTCGTTGCCGAGATCGACGTCGAAGCCTTTGAGCGAGCCGTCGGGTGCCTTGGCGTCCATGGGCGGATAGGTCGGATCGATGCCGAGGCGCACGATGTCGCCCTCGCGCGCAAAGGCACTGCTGCTTAGCGTCAGCGCGAGCGAAAGAAGGATCGACGGGATTTTTTTCATGATGAGCGCACGATGAACGGCGAGAGAAGGTGGGGGTCTCCTGCCCGTCCGATGGTAGGACGACGCTGCGTTCGGGAAAAGCTCGAATTCGTCTATCATGATCACTCTTACCGATCGCAGCCAGTCATCGCCCATGAGTCTCACGCTCTCCCAATTGCGCGTCTTCGTCGCCGTCGCCCAGCGCGGCAGTGTGCGGGCAGCTTCGCGCGCGCTCGGCGTGGCGCAAAGCGGCGTGACGCAGCAGTTGCAGAATCTCGAAGTCGAACTGGGCGGCCCGCTGCTCACACGCACGAATCGCGGCGTGACGCTCACGGTGCTCGGGCAGCGCATGCTGGTACGAGCGGCGTCGATTCTCGGCGAGTGCGAGCGCGCGAGCGAAGAGGCGCAGCAACTGCGCGGCGATTACGCGGGCGAAGTGGCGTTCGGCCTGACCACCGATCCGCTCATGGACGCGCTCGTGCCCGTGCTCGGGCAGTACAGCACGCGGTTTCCACGCGTGGCGCTGCGTCTGCGCACGGGCACGTCGCGCATGATGATCTCGTGGATACGCGAAGGCACACTCGATTTCGCGCTCGCCCTCGTTTCTGACCAGACCGATACGACCGATCTCTCGGTGACGGAGCTTTACCCGTCGGACCCGGTGGTCGTCTGCCGCCGCGACCATCCGAAGGCGGGGGCGCGCACGCTGCGCTCGCTCACCCACTGCGACTGGCTCGCGACGCGCTCGCCCAATATCGCGGACGCCTTCGCTTCGAGCCGGCTCACGACGTTCTTCACCGACCATGGCTTGCCGCCGCCGCGCATCGTCGCGACGGTGGAGGGGCTCTTCGAAACGCTGCATTGGGTCAGCGAAACGGATTGCCTCGCGCTGGAGTCGTCGGTGGTCGCCACGCGCGGCCCGTTTGCCAAACGGCTCGCGCGCATCAGGATCGCCGAACGGCCCGCGGCGCAGCAGGTCTGTTTGCTGCAGCGCGCGGCCGTGCCGCTCACGCCTGCCGCACAGCAACTCGCGACCATGCTCGCTTCGTATGCGCGGGCAGGCCGCGCGCCGCGCTGAGGCGATCGTTACGCGCCTTCTATGTAAGCACTAAGCCCCGACGCCAGCGCCGCAAAAGTTACCGTGCAACGCGCGCTCGTGCGCAGATCCTCATGCATGGCGACCCACGTATCCAGGCTCAGCGAGAACTCGTCGCGCAGAACGCGCACCAGCTTCGGGTCTCTTGCCGCCAACGGCGACTGGCACCCGCCGATGCCGAAACCAGCGCGTATCGCGGCCAACTGGGCAAGGTCGCTGTCGGCGCGAAATGCAAAGTTATGACGGCTGTAGGCTGCGAACCTGGGCTGAACCGAACGAATGAACGCGTTCTCGTGATCGAAGCCGATGACCGAATGGCGTGTCAGCTCTTTCATCGACTTCGGCACGCCATGAAGCGCCAAATATCGTTCGTGGGCATGCAGCCCGACGTCGATCGCGCCAATACGTTTGGCGATCAGCGCCTCCTGCACTGGCCGGAACATGCGTATCGCAATGTCCGCTTCACGACGCAGGAGGTCGTCCGCCCTGTTTGACAGCACGAGTTCGATCCTCAGCTCGGGATATTGGTGGCGCAGCGCCGCCAGGATCGGCGGCAAGACCTCGACGCCGATGACTTCGCTCGCCGTCAGCCGCACGGTCCCGCGCACGCCCGAGCCGTGACCGCTCGCCGCGCGGCGCAAGGCGGCCGTCGTCATCGCAAGGCCGACCGCGTACGGCCGCAGTTCATTGGCCGCCTCGGTTGGCGAGAACCCATCGGATGAGCGCGTAAACAGCGTGAGTCCAAGCGCCGCCTCCAGACTTTCGACGTGGCGGCCGACGGTCGGCTGCGTGATGCCCAACGCGCGGGCGGCCGCCGAGAGCGAGCCGCTTTCCAGGACCTGCAGAAAGCTCCGGTACCACTCCCAGTTCGGTTCCTTGTCGGCCATACTTCGTCCCCAATTCAGATCGCAGTCTATACATAAATGTATAGCTTATGGTCTATTTTCGCCAATTTTCTATTGACGGCAAGCGGCGCAGAATGCCCCTCATCACCGCTCACCCGTCAGGAGAACCCGCATGAACGCCACCCCCATCAATCGACAGAACCGCGCACTCGTACTCGGCGCCAGCGGCGGAATCGGCAGCGAAGTCGCGCGCCAGTTGCTCGACGCCGGCTGGCAAGTCCGCGCGCTGCGGCGCGGCGGTGCGCCGGGCACGGCTGCCGCCGGCGCCATCGAGTGGGTCGACGGCGACGCGCTCTCGCGCGAAGCGGTGATACGCGCCGCGCAGGGTTGCGCGGTGATCGTGCACGCCGTGAACCCGCCCGGATACCGGCGCTGGGCGGAAGTCGTGCTGCCGATGATCGACAACACGCTGGCCGCCGCGGCCGCCGTGGGCGCGACCGTCGTGCTGCCGGGCACCATCTACAACTTCGGGCCCGACACCTTCCCGGTACTGCGTGAAGATTCGCCCCAGCAGCCGCTCACGCGCAAGGGCGCGATTCGCGTGGAACTGGAGCGGCGCATGCGGGCCGCGAGCGAGCATGGCGTGCGCTCGATCGTCGTGCGTGCGGGGGACTTTTTCGGGCCGCAGGTGGGCAATAGCTGGTTTGCGCAAGGCATCGTGAAGCGTGACGAGCCGGTGCAGGTCGTGCGCCAGCCGGGGACGCGCGGCGTGGGCCACGCGTGGTCGTACGTGCCCGATGTCGCGCGCACGATGATCGAGCTGATCGAGCGGCGCGACACGCTGCCCGCGTTCGCAGTGTTCCACATGGCCGGCCACTGGGACGCCGATGGCTCGCAGTTCGTCGAAGCGATCTGCCGCGTCGCCCGGGGTCACGGACTGAAGCCGCAGAGCAAGCCCTTCGCCTGGGCCTTCATGCGCGCCATCTCGCCCTTCGTGACGACGCTGCGCGAACTGATGGAGATGCGCTATTTGTGGAGCGAACCGTTGCAGCTCGACAACGCCCGCCTCGTCCGCGAACTCGGGCGCGAGCCGCATACGCCGCTCGACGAAGCCGTCGAGGCGACGCTCATGGGTCTGAATTGCCTCGGCGCCGACGAGCGCGCGCCGAAGGCGGCTTGATGGTTACGCCTTCAGGCGCTGCGCGATTTGATACGGATTCCGAATGTCAATGCGAGTGGCTCGGCACGTCCGAGCCGCGGCAACCCACCAGGAAGTCGAAATCGCAGCCCTCGTCGGCCTGCAACACGTGCTCGACATAAAGCTTGCGATAACCGCTGCGATCGGCGGGGATGGGCGGCTGGTTCGCAGCCCACTCGTCGAGCCGCGCGACGATCGCCTCGTCGCTGATATCCACGCGCAATACGCCCTCCTCGCAGTCCAGCTCGATCCAGTCGCCGTCCCGCACGATCGCGAGCGGGCCGCCCGCACGCGCTTCAGGGGCCACGTGCAGCACCACCGTGCCGTACGCCGTGCCGCTCATGCGCGCGTCCGACACGCGCACCATGTCGGTCACGCCCTGCGCAAGGAGCTTGGGCGGCAAGCCCATGTTGCCCACCTCGGCCATGCCCGGATATCCCTTGGGCCCGCAGTTCTTCAATACGAGCACGGAATCGGCCGTGACGTCGAGATCGGGGTCGCCGATGCGCGCCTTGTAGTCGTCGAAGTTCTCGAACACCACGGCGGGCCCGCGATGCTTTAACAGCTTCTGCGTGGCCGCCGACGGCTTCAACACCGCGCCGTTCGGCGCGAGATTGCCGCGCAGCACGCACAGCGCGCCGTCTTTGACGAGCGGATTGTCGAGCGGGCGAATCACTTCGGCGTTGTGAATGGGGGCTTCGCGCACGTTTTCCCACAGCGTTTTGCCGTTGGCCGTGAGCGCATCGGGATGCGGCAGCAGGTTCGCTTCACCGAGGCGCCGCAGCACGGCGGGCAAGCCGCCCGCGTAATAGAACTCCTCCATCAGAAAGCGGCCCGAAGGCTGCAGGTCGACGAGGGTCGGCGTACCTTGCCCGATGCGCGTCCAGTCGTCGAGTTCGAGCGGCACGCCGATGCGTCCCGCGATCGCTTTCAGGTGGATCGCCGCATTGGTCGAGCCGCCGATCGCCGCGTTCGTGCGAATGGCGTTTTCGAACGCCGCGCGCGTGAGCAGCTTCGAGAGGCGCAGGTCTTCGAGCGCCATCTCCACGATACGCATGCCCGACATGTGCGCGAGCACGTAGCGGCGCGCGTCCACGGCCGGAATCGCCGCGTTGTGCGGGAGCGTGACGCCCAGCGCTTCGGCCATGCACGCCATCGTCGAAGCCGTACCCATGGTGTTGCAGGTGCCCGCCGAGCGCGACATGCCCGACTCCGCCGACATGAACTCGTGGATCGAAATCTTGCCCGCCTTCACCTGCTCGCTCAGTTGCCACACCACCGTGCCCGAACCGATATCGCGCCCTTCGTGCTTGCCGTTGAGCATCGGGCCGCCGGTCACGGCAATCGCAGGGACGTCGCAACTGGCCGCGCCCATCAGCAATGCGGGCGTGGTCTTGTCGCAACCGACCAGCAGCACGACGGCATCGACTGGATTGCCTCGTATGGATTCCTCAACATCCATCGAAGCGAGGTTGCGTGTGAACATGGCCGTGGGCCGCAGGTTCGACTCACCGTTCGAGAACACGGGAAACTCGACCGGAAATCCACCGGCTTCATAGACGCCGCGCTTGACGTGCTCCGCGAGCTTGCGAAAGTGCGCGTTACACGGCGTGAGTTCCGACCACGTATTGCAAATGCCGATAATCGGCTTGCCGGCGAACTCATGATCCGGTATTCCTTGATTCTTCATCCAGCTCCGGTACATGAAGCCGTTCTTATCCGTGGTGCCGAACCACGCGGCCGAGCGAAGCTTGGGCTTACGGGTGTTCATGGCTTTGCCCACTTAGTGAGAAAGTCCTATAAATAGCATGACTATATGGACTGCGATTATCGGGAAAACGCTAATCGAAACCGTTCTGGTCGTTGCATATAGTTTGTCTATTGTGGTCAGCAGGGGCGGCCAACGGTATACCGAGAGGATATAACCGAAGGCCAGGGATGGCGCGATACTTCTCGTGATACTGTCCGGCCGTGATGGACGCGGGTGTAGCGCCATGAATTAAAGAAATACAACGCACAGAGCTACATCGGAGACACGCATGAAACTGGCAACACGCATGGTAAGCGGGTTGGTCGCTGCGGCGGCCGCTTTCTCGTTGGCGGCGGGTGTCGCACACGCCGAAGACAAGCAGATTACGCTGGGTTTTGCGCAGGTCGGCGCGGAAAGCGCCTGGCGCACGGCAAACACGGTGTCGGTCAAACAGGCCGCCAAAGACGCCGGTATCAACCTCAAGTTCTCGGACGCCCAGCAGAAGCAGGAAAACCAGATCAAGGCGATCCGCTCGTATATCGCCCAGAAGGTGGACGTGATCGCGTTCTCGCCCGTGGTCGAATCGGGCTGGGAGCCGGTGCTGCAGGAGGCCAGGCGCGCCAAGATTCCCGTGATCCTCACGGACCGCAACATCGACGTGAAGGATCAGTCGCTCTACGTGACGATGATCGGCTCGGACTTCATGGAAGAAGGCCGCCGCGCGGGCAAGTGGCTTGAAGATCACTACAAGGACAACCCCGGCCCGATCAATATCGTCGAACTGCAAGGCACCGTGGGTTCCGCACCGGCCAACGACCGTCACTCGGGCCTCATGGAAGTGATCAAGAACGATCCGAAGTTCAAGATCATCGCGTCGCAAAGCGGCGACTTCACGCTGGCCGGCGGCAAGCAGGTCATGGAAGCATTCGCGAAGACGTATGGAAACAAGATCAACGTGGTCTACGCGCATAACGACGACATGGCGCTCGGCGCGATCCAGGCCATGGAAGAAGCCGGCATGAAGCCGGGCAAGGACATCAGCGTCGTGTCGTTCGACGCCACCAAGGGCGGCTTCCAGGCGATGATCGCCGGCAAGATGAATGTCGACGTGGAGTGCAGCCCGCTGCTCGGGCCGCAGCTCATGAGCGCCGTGAAGGACGTCGTGGCGGGCAAGCAGTTGCCCAAGCGCATCGTGACGAACGAAACGGTGTTCCCGGAGGACGTGGCGGCACAGGTGCTCCCGTCGCGCAAGTACTAAACTTCGCTGCAAGCGGCGCGGCGTGCTTCGTTGCCCTTAGTATTTAAGGAGTTGACTCAGCACACCGCGCGCTCTGGCCTCTTTCACGGTTGCTTATGAGCGTTGCCCCGATACTCGAAACCGTCGGTCTTACCCGAACCTTCCCCGGCGTGCGTGCGCTCGACCGGGTCGATTTTCGTCTGTACCCCGGCGAAATCCATACGCTGATGGGGCAGAACGGCGCCGGCAAGTCCACGCTCATCAACGTGCTGACCGGCGTGCACCAGCCCGAGGCGGGCGAGATACGCCTCGCGGGCGAGGCAGTGCACTTCCCGACGCCGCAGATGGCGGAAGCCGCCGGCATCCAGACGCTCTACCAGGAGGTCAATCTCTGCCCGAACCTCTCGGTTGCGGAGAACATTTTCGCGGGCCGCCAGCCGCGCAAGCGCGGCCTCGGCCTGATCGACTGGAAAACGATTCATCGCCGCGCAGAAGAAGCGCTCGCGCAACTGAATCTCTCTCTCGACGTCACGCAGTCGCTCGACACCTACCCCATTGCGATGCAGCAGATGGTGGCGATTGCGCGCGCGGTGTCCGTCGATGCCCGCATTCTGATTCTCGACGAACCGACTTCGAGCCTCGACGAAGGCGAAGTCGCGCGCCTGTTCGACGTGCTGCGCAAGCTGAAAGCGTCGGGCATTGCGATCCTGTTCGTCACGCATTTTCTGGAGCAGACCTATGCGATCTCCGATCGCATCACGGTGATGCGCAACGGCGAGCGCGAAGGCGAATATCTCGCCGCCGACCTGCCGGTGCAAACGCTGGTCGCGAAAATGGTGGGCCTGCAGAACGCGGGCGAGCGGCTCACGCAAGCCGAAACGGTGCACGGCGAGACGGCGGCAACGAACGCCGAACCGTATCTTGCGGCGCAAGGCGTGGCGCGCCGCGGCGTGCTCAATCCGCTCGATCTGGAAGTGCAGCCGGGCCAGATTCTCGGCCTCGCTGGCCTGCTCGGCTCGGGCCGCACGGAAACCGCCCGCCTGCTGTTCGGCGCGGACAAAGCCGATGCGGGAACGCTGCATATCAACGGCAAAGCGGTGAAGCTTTCTTCGCCGCGAGACGCCGTGCGCCACGGCATGGCCTACTGTCCCGAAGACCGCAAGAAGGAAGGCATCGTCGCCGATCTGTCGATCCGCGAAAACATCGTGCTTGCGCTGCAGGCGCAACTGGGCTGGTGGCGCATGATACGGCGCTCGCGCCAGCGCGAACTGGCCAACGAATATATCGAGCAACTCGGCATCAAGGCGCGCGACGCCGAACAGCCCATTGGCCTGCTTTCGGGCGGCAACCAGCAGAAGGTGCTGCTCGCGCGCTGGCTCGCGACCAAACCGCGGTTGCTGATACTCGATGAGCCGACGCGCGGCATCGACGTGGCCGCCAAGTTCGAAATCATGGACCGCGTGCGCGCGCTTTGCGCAAAGGGCCTCGGCATCCTGTTCATTTCGTCGGAGATCAGCGAGGTGGTGCGTGTCTCCGACCGCATCGCCGTGCTGCGCGACCGGCGCAAGGTGGCCGAGCTTTCGGGCGCGGCGCGCTCGGAGCACGAAGTCTACGACCTCATTGCCGGAGACCGTCGATGACGCGCCCCGCCCTCCCCGTCTGGCTTTCGCTCGTCATCCGGCATCCGCTGGTGTGGCCCGCGGTGACGCTCATCGCGCTTTTCGTCGTCGACGTCGTGCATCGCGGCAACTTCCTCTCGATCACGATGCTGGGCGGCCACCTGTTCGGCGCGCCCATCGACATCCTCATGCGCGCCGCGCCGCTCGTCGTGGTGTCGCTCGGCATGACGCTCGTGATCGCCACGCGCGGCATCGACATTTCCGTGGGCGCAGTCGTGGCGATCGCGGGTGCGGCGGCCGCCACGGTGCTCGCCGCCGATCCTTCGCGCGTGGGCCTCGCGTTCGGCGCGGCGCTCGCGGTGGGCCTGCTCGCCGGCATCTGGAACGGGCTGCTCGTCGCGTTCGTCGGCATGCAGCCGATCATCGCCACGCTCATCCTGATGGTGGCGGGCCGCGGCGTGGCGCAGCTGCTCACGGGCGGCCAGATCATCCCCATCGGCGCGCCCGGTTATCTCTTCGCGGGCGGCGGCTATTTCGCGCTGATCCCGTGCGCCGTGTGGATCGCGATTGCCGTGACCGCGCTCACCGCGCTGATCGTCAACCGCACGGCGCTCGGCCTGTTCATCCGCTCGATCGGCGTGAATCCGGTGGCCGCGCGACTTGCGGGCCTGTCGTCGCAAGCCGTGGTGTTCGGCGCGTACGCGTTCTGCGGCGTGACCGCCGCGATCGCCGGCATTCTCATCAGTTCGAACGTGCGCAGCGCGGACGGCAACAACGCGGGCCTGCTGCTCGAACTCGACGCCATTCTCGCCGTGACGCTCGGTGGCACGTCGCTGCTGGGCGGGCGCTTCAGTCTCGCGGGCACGGTGCTCGGCGCGCTCATTATCCAGACGCTCACCTACACCACCTATTCGATCGGCGTGCCGCCCGAGGCCACGCTCGTCGTGAAGGCCGTGGTCGTGCTGCTCGTGTGCCTGATCCAGTCGCCCGCCGCGCGCACCTTCGCTTTTCAACAACTCAAGCGCATCGCTCTCGCGCGCCGCGCGCGCGCCTGAGCACGAGCGCACCCATTCGGGGGAAGCCGAGCATGAACCGCCCTGCCCTGTCCTTTTCGAACACGCTCGCAGCGTGCCGGCGCGGCGCCACCCGCTTCGTCGATCCGCGCGTGCTGCCCATCGTCGTGACCGTCGTGCTCTTTGCCGTGCTGTTCGGCTTCGGCTCGGTCATGTACACCGGTTTCTTCTCGCTTCAGGTGGCCTTCGGGCTGCTGGTCGACAACGCGTTCCTGCTGATCGTCGCCATCGGCATGACATTCGTGATCATTTCGGGCGGCATCGATCTTTCGGTGGGCGCCGTGGTCGCGCTCACGACGATTCTCTGCGCCGTAGGCACCGAGAAGCTGCACTGGCCTGTGCTCGTGGTCGTGCCGCTCGTCTTGCTCTGCGGCGCGCTGTACGGCGCGGCGATGGGCGCGCTGATCCACTTCTTCCGGCTGCAGCCTTTCATCATCACACTCGCGGGCATGTTCCTCGCGCGCGGCACCTGCTTTCTCATCACCACCGAATCCATCCAGATCAACGACCCCGGTTTTCACGCGCTCTCCGAATTCAACATTCCGGTGGGCAGCGGCTCGCTCACCACCGGTTCGCTCACGGCCATCGCCATGCTCGTTGCGGGCATCGTCATCGCGCACTTCACGCGCTTTGGGCGCAACGTCTACGCGATCGGCGGCAACGAGCGCTCCGCGCTGCTCATGGGCCTGCCGGTGGCGCGCACCAAGATCGGCGTGTACGCGCTCTCGGGCTTTTGCTCGGCGCTCGGCGGCGTGGTGTTTACGCTCTACGTGCTGTCGGGCTACGGGCTGCAGGCGCAAGGTATGGAACTCGACGCCATCGCCGCGACCGTGATCGGCGGCACGCTGCTTACGGGCGGCGTGGGCTATGTGATCGGCTCGGTGTTCGGCGTGGGCATTCTGGGCACGATCCAGACGCTCATTACCTTCGACGGCACGCTCAGCTCGTGGTGGACGCGCATCGTGATCGGCGCGCTGCTCTGCGCGTTCTGCCTCATGCAGCGCGCAACCGAGCGCCACGCCGCGCGCCGCAAGTCCACCGGCACAGGCCGCGGCGCCCCGCGCACCACGCGGCCGCAAGCCGCCGCGCCGATGGACCAGGCCAAGCTCGCCAGCCCGCCGCCGCACATGCAGGAGGCGAAGGGCGGTGCGTAAGCCGCTTGTCATGGACGATCGTCGCCATGGCAGCGCGTATGGAGTAGTTACGGGTATACATGGATTAGGAGGCCTCATCACGCTGCACTAAGATTTTTGCGGTACCGTCGGCGCCTGGCGAACCCATGTTCGCTGCGGATGTCTAGCGCGTTCCCCCGGTACTGGCCAGTATCTGCACGCTTTTCGACGAAAAGTCGCCTACATCGACCACGATGACAAGACCGGAGGAAAACATGGCGCAGGATCGGGATGACACAAAAGACGGTAAGGGCTTGATCGACACGGGCCGGCGCGGCCTGATGCAGGGTGCGGGACTGGGCGCGGCACTATCGCTGCTCGGTGCGGTGGGCGGCGGCGGATTCATTTCCACGGCGCAGGCCGCCGAATCGGGCTTCCCTTCGCACAAGAAGTGGAAGATCGTGTTCGTCAATCACGTCACCACGAATCCGTTCTTCGTGCCGACGCAATACGGCATTCAGGACGCGTGCTCGCTGCTCAACATGGACTACCAGTGGACCGGCTCGGCCACGTCCGACGCGGGCGAAATGGTGCGCGCCGTGAATTCGGCCATCGCCGCGAAGGCCGACGCGATCGCGGTGCCGATCGTCGACCCCACCGCTTTCGACAAGCCCATTCAGGCGGCGCTCGACGCGGGCATTCCGGTCTTCGCCTATAACGCCGACGCGCCGCGCGGCAAGAAGAACCCGCGGCTTGCCTATATCGGCCAGGACCTGTATCTCTCGGGCTACCAGATGGGCGAGCGTATCGTGAGCCTGATCGACAGCGGCCTCGTCGGCCTCTTCATCGCCACGCCTGGCCAGCTCAACATCCAGCCGCGTCTGGACGGCGCGAGCGACGCCATCAAGAAGTCCGGCAAGAAGATCGACATCCAGACCGTTGCCACGGGCGCGACCGTCAACGAGGAGCTTTCGAAGATCAAGTCGTTCTACCTGGGCCACCAGGACCTGAAGGGCATGTTCGCTGTCGATGCGGGCAGCACGCAGGGCGTCGCGCAGGTGATGAAGGAAAACAACCTGCCCTCGAAGGGCGTGCACGGCGGCGGCTTCGACCTCTTGCCCACCACGGTCCAGCTCATCCACGAAGGCTATCTCGACTTCACGATCGACCAGCAGCCGTACGTGCAGGGCTTCTATACGGTGATGCAGGCGTTCGTGACGCTCGCCTCGGGCGGTCTGGTCGGGCCGGCCGACACGAACACGGGTCTGAAGTTCGTGACGAAGGAAACCGTCGAGCCGTACCTCAATACCTCGACGCGTTTCGAAGGCAAGACCACCAAGCCGCAAATCGTGCCGATGAGCGGTGCGATCAAGTCGTAATGAACCCAGTGCAATGAACTACGAGTGATGAACTCTGTGAACGAAACCGGCAAGGCTGAAGTCTCCGCGCGGGCTGTTGCCCGCCCGCGCGGGCAATGGCTCTCCGCGTGGGCGCCCGAGCTGCGTATTCTGCTCGTGGCGATGATCCTCGCGGCATACTTCGAGTTTTCCAACCGGGATTTCCTGCTCACCAACGCGAGTCTCGTCAACCTCTCGCAGTTCATCGCGCCGGTGGCGATCATCGCGTTCGGCGAAATCATGCTGATGATCGGCGGCGACATCGATCTTTCAGCCGGCATGGTGTTCGCCTTCGCGCCGTTCATGATGGTGTTCGCCAACGACGCAGGCGCGCCCATGTGGCTCGCCGTGATCGCGGGGCTCGTGGCCGCGGGCATCGTCGGCTTCGTGAACGGGGCCGTGACCGTGTGGCTGCGTCTGCCCTCGTTCGTCACGACGCTCGGCACGCTCTTCCTCATCAACGGCATCACGCTCACCGTTTCGCGCGGCACCCCGGTGCAGACGCCGGGTTCGCCCGAATTCGCGGCCTTCATGGGCGCGTGGGGCTATAGCGAGATCCTCTGGACTATCGTCATCGCGTTTGCCATGCACGTGCTGCTGCGCCACACGCGCTGGGGCCTGCATACGCAGGCGGCCGGCGCGAATCCGCTAGGCGCGAGCGAGGCTGGTATTCACGTGAACCGGCTGCGCCTCGGCAATTTCATCATTGCTGCCGTGCTCGCGGGCTTCACCGGAATTCTGGAAGGCTTTCGCATCACCTCGATCGACCCGCAGGCGGGCGGCAACCAGATCATGTTCCTCGCCGTGGCTTCGGCCGTGATCGGCGGCACGCCGCTCACGGGCGGCTCGGGCACGATCGTGGGCGGCCTGATCGGCGCAGCGGTGCTCGGCATTCTCAACGACGGCTTCACGCTCATCGGCATCAACGCGTTCACCTTCAACATCATCCTCGGCGCCGCGATTCTCGCCGCCATGGTCTTCAACATCCACGTTGGGCGCCTGCGCCGCAAAGGGAGCCGATGATGGACGAATCGCAAGCCTCCCCCGGCGGCGCAACCGCCACGGCCAACGCCCCGCTCGCGGTGCGCGGCGAGAACATCGTCAAGCGCTTCGGCGCGGTCACGGCGCTCGACGGCGTTTCGCTCACGCTCGGCCGCGGCGAAATCCTCGGCATTCTCGGCGACAACGGCGCGGGCAAGTCCACGCTCGTGAAAATCCTCACGGGTTTTCATCAGCAAACGAGCGGCACACTGCAGATCGACGGCAGCGAGACGCTGCTGCGCTCGGTGGACCATGCGCGCTCGCTCGGCATCGAATGTGTTTATCAGGACCTCGCGCTGGCGAATTCGCTGAGCATTTACCACAACATGTTCCTGAACCGCGAGATTGTGCGGCGCGGGCCCTTCAAACTGCTCGATCACAAGCAGATGCGCCAGCGCGCGGCGCAACTGCTCGACGACATCGGTGTCCACGTGCCCTCCGTGGACCTGCCTGTGGAACGGCTTTCGGGTGGTCAGCGCCAGGCGATCGCGGTGGCGCGCGCCGTGCATTCGAACGCAAAAATCCTGTTGCTCGATGAGCCGCTCGCCGCGATGGGCGCGCGCGAAGCGGGTCTGATCATCGATCTCATCATGCGTTTGAAGGAAAAAGGCGGCCTATCGATTATCATGATCATGCACAACTATGCGCAGACGCTCGATATTGCGGATCGCATCATGTTGATGCAGCGAGGCCGCGTGACATACGAGCAGCACAGCGCCAATACATCGGTGGCTGAACTGATGGATATCGTGCGGCGGGAATATCGGGCCATGCGCGCCACCAGCGCGTAATGGTTCCCACATACAGGGGGGACGCTCCGATCGGGTAGCCCCCGGCCGGACAATCATGGATTACCGCAATCTAGAGAAACGCAAGAGCATGCACGCGCGCATCGTGCAGGAGCTCGGCATGCAGATCGTAGGCGGCACGCTCGCCCCCGGGCAGCGCCTGCCGCCCGAACCCACGCTGTGCGAAACCTACGGCGTGAGCCGGCCCGTGCTGCGCGAGGCCACGCGCGTGCTGGTCGCCAAGGGTCTCGTGGTGTCGAAGCCGCGCGTGGGCAGTGTCGTACGCCCGCGCGAAGAATGGCACATGCTCGACCCCGACGTGCTGTACTGGACTGTCAACAGCATTCCCGAAGGCGAGTTCTTCCGCTCGCTCATGACCGTGCGGCAGATCATCGAACCCGCCGCCGCGGCACTTGCCGCGATTTCAGCAAACGACGAAGACCGCGCCCGCATTACCGCGGCCTACGCCCGCATGGAGCAGGCGGAGACTGCCGCCGACCTGCTCGAACCCGATCTGGAATTCCACCGCGCGATCATGGCCGCCACGCATAACAACATGCTGGCGTACATCGGCAACATGCTCTCGCTCGCGCTTTCCGAGTCGATCAAGCTCACGAGCCGCCATCCCAACACACACGCCCTTTCGTTGCCGCGCCACAAGGCGATTCTCACGGCCATCGAGCACGGCGACGCGCTTGCGGCGCGGCAGGCGAGCGTCGTGCAACTCGACAATGCGCGCGCCGACGCCAAGTCGATTCTGGGCGGGGCGGGGCTGGAAACCTGAGGCTTGCAGACTGAAGCGCCGCCGCACCTGGGCCGCATTGCGCGGCCCATTGACGTGCGCTTGCCTCACACCGCCCGCTTGCTGCGGCGGAACTGGTCGAACAGCACCGCGAGCAGCAGGATGCCGCCGCGAATCAGGTACTGATAGAACGTCGGCACGTTCATGAGGCTCATGGCGTCCTGCACCGCGCCCATGATGAGCACGCCCACCAGGACGCCCGAGATCGTCGCCACGCCGCCCGTGAGCGACACGCCGCCCAGCACGCAGGCCGAGATCACGCCGAGTTCGAGGCCCACCGAAGTCTTCGGGTCGCCGAGGCTCATGCGCGAGGCCAGCATCACGCCCGCGAAGCCCGTAATGAGCCCTTGCAGCACGAACACCGTGATCTTGATGCGCGTGACCGGCAGGCCGGCCAGGCGCGCCGCTTCGCTATTGCCGCCCACCGCGAGCACGTTCTTTCCGAACACGGTTTTCTTGAGCAGGAAACCGAAAACCACGAAGCCGATGATGTTGCTCCAGATCGGGTACGAGATGCCCAGGAACGAGCCGCCGCCCAGATCGAAGAAGCGCTCTTCCGAGATCATCACGGCGTCGCCGTTCGAGGTGAGGAAGGCGAGGCCGCGCACCGCTTCCATCATCGCGAGCGTGGCGATCAGCGAGTTGATCTTGAAGCGCGCGATCAGCACGCCGTTCACGAGCCCGACCGCGCCGCCCGCGAGCACGCCGGCCGTAATGCCGAGCAGCACGCTATGCGACTGCGTGATGACCGTGGAGGCCACCACGCCCGCGAACGCCACGATCGAGGCGACCGAAAGATCGACCTCGCCCAGCGCGAGCACGAACATCATCGTGACGGCAATCGAGCCGATCAGCGTGACGGAGAGCAGCAGGCCCTGAATGTTGCGGGTCGTGAGGAAGTCGGGCACCGTGGCGGATAGCACCGCGAACAGCACCACGAACACCACCACGATGCCCGATTTGTTGATCATGTCCCACGCCCGCGCGCGCTGGGGGGTAATCGGCGCGGCGGCTTCGTTGACGGTAGGCGTGCCCTGTGGCTGCATGGCTTCACTCATTTCTGGTTCATCGTTACAAAAAGGATTTCAGCGCGGCAGCGCCATCTTGATCAGTTCGTCGGGCGAAGCTTCGGCCTTCGGCAGGCTGCCGGCAATCCGGCCTTCGCGCATGACGATGATGCGGTCCGACACGCCGATCACTTCGGCCAGGTCGCTCGACACCATGATCACGGTCTTGCCCGCTTCGGCGAGCTCGTACAGCAGGTTGTAGATCTCGGCGCGCGCGCCCACGTCGATGCCGCGCGTGGGCTCGTCCATCAGGAACACCTCGATGCGCTCGGCGAGCCAGCGCGACAGAATCACCTTCTGCTGGTTGCCGCCCGAGAGCGTGCCGATGGCCGTGTCGCCGTTGCGCGTCTTGATCGCGAGCTTCTTGATGTAGTCCTGCGCGAGATCGCGCTCGCGCCGCGCGTCGAGGAGGAAGCGCGCGGGGCTGAAGTGGCGGCGCGCGCTGATGTTCAGGTTGTCGGCCACCGAGGCGATCGCGACGATGCCTTCCTGCTTGCGGTCCTCGGGGCATAGTGCGAGGCCCGCGCGCACGGCGTCGCGGGGGCTCGCGAAATTGACGCGCTTGCCGTCGAGTTCGACATGCCCCGCGCTGGCGCGCGTCGCGCCGTAAATCAGCTTCATGAGTTCCGAGCGCCCGGCGCCCACGAGCCCGAAGAAGCCGACGATTTCGCCGCGCCGCGCCGTAAACGATACCGGCTCGGCCAGGCCGGGACCCAACAGGCCCTTCGCTTCGATCAGCACGTCTCCCGCCTGGCGCGGACGATAGCCGTACACGTCCTCGATCGAGCGGCCCACCATCGCCGCAATGAGGCGATTGCGGTCGAGATCGGCCACCGAGTCGAACGTCTCGATGCGCTTGCCGTCGCGGAACACCGTCACGCGGTCGCAGAGCTCATAGACTTCGTCCATGCGGTGCGTGACGTAGATGATCGCGCGGCCATCCGCTCGCAGCGCGTTGATGATGCGAAAGAGGTTCTCCGTCTCGCGCGCCGAGAGCGAGCTGGTCGGTTCGTCGAAGGCGATCACGCGCGCGTCGCGCATGAGCGCCTTGCCGATCTCGATCATCTGGCGCTGGCCGATGGAGAGATTCTTCACCGGCGTGCGCGGATCGATGCGCTCGCCAAGCCGCTTGAGTTCATCCATCGCGCGCTTGACGAGCGTGCCGTCGTCGAGCACGCCGAGTCGATTGGGCAACTGCCCGAGCATCAGGTTTTCCGCCACCGTCAGCTCGGGCACGAGATGCAGTTCCTGATAGATGATCGCGATACCCGCTTCGAGCGCCGCCTTCGTGGTCGTGAAGCGGTGCTCCACGCCATTCAGCTCGAGCGTGCCTTCCTGCGGCTGGTTCACGCCCGAGAGCACCTTGAGCAGCGTGGATTTGCCCGCGCCGTTCTCGCCCATCAAGCCGTGCACTTCGCCGGCACGCACTTCCAGCGCCACGCGGTCGAGCGCACGCACGCCCGGGAAGCTCACGGTAATGCCGTCGAGCTCCAGGTACGCGCGATTCCCCTGTTGAGCGCCCTTCACCGCGTTCGCTTGCGCGTTCGCATCAGTCATCGTTTCAGTCATTGCATCCCTGCCCTTTGCTTCGCCTCAGTCTTCTACGCAGTCCTTAGATACCCAGCTCGCTGCGCACGGCCGTCCAGTTGTCGCGCGTCATCAGCTTGCCGGTGGTCTGCGTGTCGGCGGCCGGCTGCTTGCCGTCGCGGATCCACTCGACGAGGTTCTCGGCGCTTTCCTTGCCGTGGTTCGTCGAGCTCACGGCGATCGTGCCGTAGAAGCCCGTAGGCTGCTTCTTCTGGAACTCGGCGAACGCTTCGCCTGCGCCGTTGATGCCCACGCCGATCACGTCGGCCGACGGAATGTGCAGCTGTTCGGTCGCGCGCACGGCGCCCAGCACGCTTTCCTCGTTGAGCGCGAACACCACCCACTTCTTGATGTTCGGATGCTGGGCGAGCACCGGCGACGCCGCATTGAAGCCACCTTCGTCGTCGGTGGTCTTTTGCGGGGCGTCGAAGATGTTTTCCTTCTTGAAGCCGCCAGCCAGCAGCGATTGCGTCGCGCCGTCCGTGCGCAGCTTCGCCGTGGGCAGTTCATAGTCGGTGATACGCAGCGCACCCACTTCTTCCGGCTTCCAGCCGCGGCGCTTCATTTCGTCGGTGATCGCCTGGCCGACCTGATTGCCGATCTTGAGCGCCGACATGCCGAGGTGCGGCACGCTGGCGATCGGCTTGCCCGACGAGTCGACGAGCTGGTCGTCCACCGTCACGAACTTCATGTTGTAGCGCTTGGCGCGCGCCTGGATGGCCGGTCCGAGACGCACGTCCGGCGCGCAGATCACGAAGCCTTGTGCGCCTTGCGCGCCGAGGTTGTCGATCGCGGCGAGCACCTTCTCGCCGTCCGGCGTGCCGATGTTCACCACCGAGAAGTTCTCTTTCTGGCCGAGTGCCGTAGCGGCCTTCTGCTCGTTGATGAACCATGCCTGTTCCGGCATCTTCACGAGGAAGCCGATCTTCACGGGCGAGTCGGCGTGCGCCGCCACGTTCATCCCGAGCGGGGCGATGCACATCGCCGCGAATGCGGCACGAAGGGTCAAACGGCGGATCTTGCTGGTCATGCTCCTGTCTCCTCAGGTGTGGTGTGCTGCGTGTGTAATGCTTGAAAGAAGCGTCTTTAATGCCCGAAGGCCTCGACTTCGACGTGCCTGCCGAGCAGGAACGCGTCCGCCACGAGGCGCAGCGGGCGCACGTCCACGTCGTCGGTGCCGTGGGCGATCAACCAGTGAAAACGCTCATAGAGCGCCGCATATTCCCGTTCCGCGTCGAGCGCGACCGGCTCGCCCGCAATCGCGAGGCGCTTGCCGCCTTGCGCGATCGAGAGCAGGCCGTCCGTGGTCTCCACATCGATTTCCCATTGCTCGACCGGACCGTGGCGCCAGTCGAACTCGGCGCGCACGGGCACGCCATCGGTGTCGATGCAATCGAGTTCGGCTGCGATCGGCGTCGAGCAATCGCTCGGCACATGCAGCGTCGCGCCCTGCAGCAGCACTTCGCGCGGCAGGATGCGCGTGACGATGGAAAGCGCGTTGATGCCCGGATCGAACACGCCCAAGCCGCCCGGTTCCCAGATCCACTGCTGACCCGGATGCCAGCGGCGCACGTCTTCCTTCCAGCGCACGTGCACGGCGCGAATGGTGCGCTCGGCGAGCCACGCGCGCGCGGGTTCGACGGCGCTCGCGCAACGCGAATGCCACGTGGTGAACAGCGTGCGGCCGCGCTTTTGCGCGAGTTCGCGCAGCGCCTCGACTTCGCTCACGCTCGCGCCAGGCGGCTTTTCGAGCATGACGTGCTTGCCCGCTTCGAGCGCGGCGCGCGCCTGCGCGTAGCGCACCTGCGGCGGCGCGCACAGCGACACCGCGTCGAGATCGGACTCGGCGGCCAGCAGCGCACCGATGTCCTTGTAGTTGCGCACGTTCTCGACCTGCGCGTTGCGGCTCGCGCTCGCGACGAGTTCGAAGCCGGGATTGCCCGCGATGGCGGGCAGATGCTGGTCGCGCGCAATCTTGCCCACGCCGACGATACCCAACGTATAGGACGCTTTCATGACGTATCTCCGCCCCTTCTTTTCAGGGAGATTTTTTATTCTGCATGACGAATGATTTATTTACCCCAGCGCAACACGAGCGGATCGAGGCGGCGCGCAATGTCGATCAGTTCGGCGCGCGTCGCGGGATGCATCGCGGGCAGCGGGTGGCGCGGCAGTTCGCACTCGATTACGCCGCCTTCCTTCATCAGCGACTTGCAGGCGAGCATGCCCGCCTGGCGGTTTTCGTGATTGATGAGCGGCAGCCACTTCTGGTAGAGCGCGAATGCGTCGTCGGTGCGGCCTTCGCGGTGGGCTACGATAATCGGGCGAATACCGTCCGGGAAGCCGCCGCCCGTCATCGAGCCGGTCGCGCCGGCGTTCAGGTCCGCGAGCAACGTAATAGCCTCTTCGCCGTCCCACGGGCCTTCGACGGCCTCGCCCGCCAGCTTGATCAGCTCGCGCAGCTTGTTTGCCGCGCCCGGCGTTTCGATCTTGAAGTACGAAACCTGCTCGATCTCGCGCGCCATGCGCGCGAGGAACGGGGCGGAGAGCACCGTGCCGCTCGCAGGCGCGTCCTGGATCATGATCGGAATGTCGATCGCATCGGACACGCGCGCGTAGAAGTCGTAAATCTGCTGCTCGGGCACGCGGAAGGTCGCGCCGTGGTACGGCGGCATGAGCATCACCATCGCCGCGCCCTGCTCCTGCGCGCGCTTGCTGCGTGCGGCGGCAACCGGCGTGCCGTAGTGCGTGGTCGTCACGATCACGGGCACGCGGCCTGCCACGTGCTCGAGCACGGTACGCGTGATGACTTCGCGCTCGTCGTCGGAGAGCGAGAACTGCTCCGAGAAGTTCGCGAGAATGCACAGGCCGTCCGAGCCCGCGTCGATCATGAAATCGACGGCGCGCTTCTGGCTTGCCAGATCCAGTTCGCCCGTTTCGGTGAACGTGGTCGGCACGACGGGGAAAATGCCCCTGAATCGGGGCGTACGGCTCGTAGTCATGTCTTCAGTCCTGCTTGAGAAAGAGTGTCAGGCCGCGCCTTCACGATTCGCTCGCCAGCTCTCCCGTGCTGCGGCGAGGCGTGCGCAGCACCGCGCGCACGGCGAACGTCACGAGCACCGCGAACACCAGCGTGGCCGCGAGAAAGTAAAGCCCGGCCGCCAGGCTGCCCGTCGCGTCCTTGATGAGCCCGATGCCATAGGGGCCGAGATAGCCGCCGAGATTCGCGAGCGAGTTGATCGTCGCGATCCCCACGGCCGCGCTCGCGCCGGTGAGGAACTCGCCGGGCAGCGCCCAGACCACGGCCTGAATCGAGTAGATCGAAAAAGCGGTCAGGCAGATGAACAGCAGTTGCAGCGCCGGCGCGTGAAACCACGCGCTCGCGGCCATCGTCAGCGCCGCGACGCCCGAGACCACGACGATGTGGCCGTAGCGTTCGCGATGCTTGTCCGAATGGCGCGGCACGATCAGCAAGCCCACCACCGCGAACAGATACGGCACCGCGGAAAGCAGGCCCGCCATGGAATCGCTCACGCCGAACGCCTTGATAATGGTAGGCAACCAGAGCGACAAACCATAGATGCACAGCGGAAACGGCAGGAACAGCAGCGCAAGCAGCAGCACGCGGCGGTCCTTGAGCGCGCTGAATGGGTTGCGATGCGTGTCGAGGCAGTAGGTGCGCTGGTCGGCGGCAAGTTCGCGCGCGATCCAGCGGCGCTCAGTGTCGTCGAGCCAGCGGGCATGCGCGGGCGATTCGGGCAACAGACGCAGCGTGGGAATGCACAGCAGCACGGCAGGCAGGCCGCTCACGACGAAGAGCGTCTGCCAGCTCGACATGCCGAAAAAGCCGTGCGTTTCGAGCAGCGCGCCCGCGATCGGGCCCGTGACGATGCCGGCGATGGGCTGCGCGAGCACGAGCAGGCCGATCACGCGCGCGCGGTGGCGCATGGGGAACCACTGCGTGAGGAAATACAGAATGCCGGGATAGAGCCCGGCCTCCGCCGCGCCCAGCAGAAAGCGCAACGCGTAAAAGCTCTTCGGGCCGCTCACGAGCGCCATCAGCATCGTGATCACGCCCCACGTGAAGAGGATGCGCGCGAACCACACGCGCGCGCCGAAGCGCGCGAGCGCGAGATTGCTCGGCACTTCGCAGAGGAAATAACCGATGAAGAAGAGGCCCGCGCCCAGGCCGTAGGCGGCGTCGGACAGGCCCACGGCCGCGTTCATGTGCAGCTTCGCGAAGCCGACCACGGTGCGATCGACGTACGCCACCACATAGATCAGCGCGAGAAAAGGCAGCAGCCGGCGCGCGATATGGCCGACGATGTGCTTTTCCTCGCTGCTGGCGCTTACCATTGCAGCGGGGCTTTCGTGTTGCAGCACCTGCGGGTTCGTCATCGTGTCTCCAGGCTCGTTTCTTCTCTTTTGCTGCGCTCAGGGCGCCGGCGCGCCCTGGCTCATTGCGTCAACCGCTCAGTGCGAATGCCGCGGCACCGCCGCCCCGCGCTTGCCCACGAGGAAGTCGAGGTCGCAACCCTCGTCGGCCTGCAGCACGTGATCGACGTAAAGGCGCGCATAACCGCCCTTGCCCAGCTGCTCCGCCACGCCGGGCGCGGCCGCCGGATCGACATCGCTCAGACGGCGCGCGAGTTCCTCGTCGCTGATGTCCAGATGCAGGCGGCCCGATTCGCAGTCCAGCTCGATCCAGTCGCCGTTGCGCACCGCCGCGAGCGGCCCGCCCGCCGCCGCTTCGGGCGCCACGTGCAGGACCACCGTGCCGTAAGCCGTGCCGCTCATGCGCGCATCGGAAATGCGCACCATGTCCTTCACGCCCTGGCGCAGCAGCTTGGGCGGCAGGCCCATGTTGCCGACCTCGGCCATGCCGGGGTAGCCGCGCGGGCCGCAGTTCTTCATCACGAGGATGGAGTCCTTGTCGACATCGAGCGACTCGTCGGCGATCGTCGCCTTGTAGTGGTCGAAGTTTTCGAACACCACGGCGCGGCCCCGATGCTTGAGCAGCTCGGGCGTGGCCGCCGAAGGCTTGAGCACGGCGCCGCGCGGCGCGAGATTGCCGCGCAGGATACAGATGCCGCCGTCTGCGATCAATGGGTTATCGAGTTGACGGATCACTTCATCGTTGTAATTGGGCGCCTCGCGCACGTTGTCCCAGATGGACTTGCCGTTGACCGTGAGCGCATTGGGATGCGGCAGGAGGTTCGCTTCGCCGAGCCGGCGCAGCACCGCCGGCAGGCCGCCCGCGTAATAGAACTCTTCCATCAGGAAGCGGCCCGACGGCTGCAGATCGACGATGGTCGGCGTGTTGCGGCCAATGCGCTGCCAGTCTTCCAGTTCGAGATCGACGCCGATGCGCCCGGCAATCGCCTTCAGGTGAATCACGGCGTTGGTCGAGCCGCCAATCGCGGCGTTGGTGCGGATGGCGTTCTCGAACGCTTCACGCGTGAGGACCTTCGAGAGCTTCAGGTCTTCCAGCGCCATCTGTACGATGCGGATGCCCGACATGTGCGCGAGCACGTAGCGGCGCGAATCGACGGCGGGAATCGCGGCGTTGTGCGGCAGCGAAACGCCGAGCGATTCGGCCATGCAGGCCATCGTCGAGGCAGTGCCCATGGTGTTGCAGGTGCCCGCCGAGCGCGACATGCCCGCTTCGGCCGAAAGGAACTGATGCAGGTTGATCTCGCCCGCCTTCAGCTCCTCGTGCAGCCTCCAGACGACCGTGCCGGAGCCGATGTCACGGCCTTCGTGCTTGCCGTTGAGCATCGGGCCGCCGGTCACGACGATGGCGGGCACGTCCACGCTCGCCGCGCCCATCAGCAGCGCGGGCGTGGTCTTGTCACAGCCGCACAGCAGCACGACGGCGTCGATGGGGTTGCCGCGAATCGCCTCTTCCACGTCCATGGAGGCGAGATTGCGCGTGAGCATGGCCGAGGGACGCAGGTTCGATTCGCCGTTCGAGAACACCGGGAATTCGACGGGGAAGCCGCCCGCTTCATAAATGCCGCGCTTCACGTGCTCGGCGAGCTTGCGGAAATGCGCATTGCAGGGCGTGAGTTCCGACCAGGTGTTGCAGATGCCGATGATCGGGCGACCATCGAATTCGTGATCGGGAATGCCTTGATTCTTCATCCAGCTTCGGTACATGAAGCCGTTCTTGTCCGTGGTGCCGAACCACTGTTGGGAGCGCAGTTTGGGTTTGGTATCCGACATCGTGTTCGTTGTGTAGAGCGAGTAGTTCGCCGATTGCATAGAGCGATGGATTCGGGACAGTCTACGGAGAAGTCTGATAACCTCCTAATGAAATAATGGACGCTTCCGATATCGAAATCGGCATTGGTATAAACACCTAAAACTATTTGGGAAATCAGGCGGAGACATGCTCGATACGAGCCCCTGGTACGTGCGCACGCGGCTGAAAACGCGGCAATTGCTCCTCGTCGTGGCGCTGGCGGAGGAAGGTAACATTCACCGCGCGGCGGCGGCGCTGAACATGACGCAGCCCG
Organism: Paraburkholderia sp. BR14312; assembly: GCF_040948675.1. Lineage (NCBI taxonomy): Bacteria > Pseudomonadati > Pseudomonadota > Betaproteobacteria > Burkholderiales > Burkholderiaceae > Paraburkholderia > Paraburkholderia sp. BR14312. Next base: position 78,431 of record NZ_JBFPKI010000006.1, on the reverse strand, counting down.
CCGCCTCGAAGCTCCTGCGCGAGCTCGAAGACATGCTCGGTGCGGTGCTGTTCGAACGCATGCCGCGCGGCATGCGGCCCACGCTGTACGGCGACGCGCTGATCCGCCACGCGCGCGCCGTGCTCGGCAGCCTGGACCAGGCGCAGGAGGAGCTGAGCGCGCTCAAGGCCGGGCGCCTTGGCCACGTGGCGGTGGGCGCGATCACCTCGCCGGGCGTGCGCGTGCTGCCGGCGGCCGTTGCGGCGGTCAAGCGCACGCATGCGAACCTGCGCGTCTCCGTGGAGATCGACGCCAGCAACGTGCTGCTCGAACACCTGGCGCAAGACAAGCTCGACGTGGTGCTGGGCCGCCTGTCCGCCGAGCACGACAAGCTCCAGTTGCGTTACGAACCGCTCGCGGGCGAGCCCGTGTGCGCCGTGGTCCGGCCGGGGCACCCCATGCTCGTGGCGGCGCAGGACGAAGCCCGACCGATCGCGCTCGCCGACATCGCGCGCGCCACGTGGGTCGTGCCGCCCGTTGGCAGCGTGCTGCGCCACCGCTTCGAGCTGATGTTCCAGCGCGCGAGCCTCGCGCCCCCATCGAACGTGGTCGAGACACCCGCGCTGCTGTTCATCACGCGCGTGCTGGAGCAAAGCGACATGATCGCCGTGCTCACCGAGGACGTGGCGCGCTACTACGCGGCGCACGGCATGGTCGCGATCCTGCCCGTGCCGATGGATTGCCAGATGGACGACTTCGGCATCATCACGCGCGCGGACGGCCTCCTCACGCCCGCGGCGAGCGTGATGATCGAGGCGTTGCGGCAGGTGAGCGCCGACATCTACGGGACACACGGCCGCGAGCCAGGCGCGCGATAATCGTGCGACGAAACCCGCGCGAGAGGACCGAACCATGCCCGCCAGCCATCCCGCCGCTCCCGACAGCACCGCCATTCGCGTCGCGCTGTGGCGCGCGCTGCACGTCCAGGTCGACGATGCGCCCCACGTGCTCGAAGACGAAACCGGCATGCAGATCGCCGCGCCGGAGTCGAACTGGCGCGAGCGGCCCGATATGCACCCTGAAGGGACGCGCGGTTATCGTGCCTCGATCGTCGGGCGCGCGCGCTTTGTCGAAGACCTTGTTGCCGAACAGACCGCTAACGGGCTCGCCCGCCAGTACGTGCTTCTCGGCGCGGGACTCGACACGTTCGCCCAGCGCCACCCCGAAATCGCCTCGCGCCTGCACGTGTACGAAGTGGACAAGCCGGGCACGCAGACATGGAAGCGTCAGCGGCTCATGGAGCTGGGGTATCGCGAGCAGGCGTGGCTGCGCTTCGTGCCGGTGGATTTCGAAGCCGGCGAGACGTGGAGGGAACGGCTCGCCGCGGCTGGGTTCGACGGCGCGAGTCCCGCGGTGATCGCCTCGACGGGCGTTTCCATGTATCTCACGCGCGAGGCGAACCTCGCGACGCTGCGGCAGATCGCGCAACTCGCACCGGGCTCGACGCTCGTCATGACCTTCCTCCTGCCGCTCGAACTCATCGACGAGCCCGAGCGCTCGCAGCATGCCGCCGTGTATGAACGCGCGAAGGCGGCGGGTACGCCGTTCGTGAGCTTTTTCGCGCCCGATGAGATGCTTGCGCTGGCAAGCGAGGCCGGGTTGCGCAATGCGCGTCATGTTTCGACCGCGGATCTCACCGCACTTTACTTCGCAGGACGAAGCGATGGGCTGAGGCCGGCTAGCGGGGAGTCGATTCTGGTGGCGACGGTTTGAGGCGGGGTTGTCGCGGTCTGTGCGGGGGAAAGCTGAGTTTCTGCACGCATTCTGGCCCACTTGCCACCTTCTGCACGGTTTAGGTAGTCAACCGTCGATACGCGCTCAAATGACGAACCAAACCCTGCGGGTCGCCGCGTCTTTCGAGCAGCATGGCCAGATTGTGGTGAGCATCCGCGTACGACGGGTCGAGTTCGAGGCAGCGCATATAACTTCGCTCGGCGTCTTCGAAGCGTCCCAGCTCCTCGAACGCAATCGCGCGATTGAAGTGCAACACGGCATCGTCGGGAAAGTGAGCCAACGCCTCATCGAATACATGCAGCGCATCTTCGCACCGGGATTCGAGTTCACACAGCAGCGCGCCCAGGTCAACGTAGGCAGGATAAAAAGGTTGCGGCGATAGCGCGATAGCCTTCTTGTACGCCCGTTCAGCGCCGTTTACATCGGATGCTCTCAACTGTTCGCCGAGGTCGTACCACTCCTGCGCCTGATGCGCGAGATTCTTTTGCGCAGGCGCCGAGTCGAGAAACACGACATCGCCCTTGATCTGCGCCACTTCGAAATCCAGCAGGAACTGACCGGTGGCGGCATCCCACTGCGAAGGACCCGTTCGCACGGCCACGTCGTTGCCGACTGCCGATACGCGAATCCCCGTAAGCGGTAACTGATCGGGCAACTCGTCTCTGAGCCGCGTGAGCGCCATGATGATCTTGCGCGGTGGAATACGCGCATCGCGCAGCTGCAACGCCGTACGCAGCAGCACGACGTCCTGGAACGTGAAGCGGTAGGCGTTTCGCGGTCCGCGTGACGGGTTCACGAATCCTGCAGCAATGAGGCCCGATACCACCCTCCGGGAAACGCCCAGCATGGCCTGCAACTCGCGCATCGAAATTTCGCGCGCGGCGACTTGTGGCGTCACTTGCGTGCCCGCACCCTGGCAGGCGCTTCAGCGGGCGCCTTGGCGGCACGCGCCGGCGGCTTGCGCGTCCTGGGCGCGACAGGCAGTTCGGTAACGGGCTCCGCGCTCTTGCTACGCTTGGGCGCCGGAGCGGCCTTCGCTTTCGCGCCACCCTTCAAACTCGCCCGCAATGCATCCATCAGGTCGATAACCTGTCCGCCACCCGCAAGCTCTTCGCGAGCCTCGTGAACGACGACCTGCTTGCCTGCGATCTTTTCGTCGATGGCTGCGAGGATGCGCTTCTTCTCTTCGTCTTCGTACGCAGTCGGGTCGTAATTGTCCTCGGAGCCCTGCTCGATAATCTGCAGCGCGAGTTTCATCTCGGTATCGGATACGTCGACATGTTCGACATGGAGATCAGCCAGCGAGCGAACCTCGTCGGCGTACAGCAGTTGCTGAAAGACGAGTCCATCTTCTTCGGGGCGCACCTGCACGATCCGCGTCCGTCCTTTCGACGCCCATTTCGCCAACGCGCAGCGACCGCTCTGCACGAGCGCCTGCTGCAAGAGGCTATACGGCTTGCCGCCGCGCTTGTCGGGTGCAATGTAGTAGGCCTTGTCGTAGAAGACCGGGTTGATCGCCTCTTCCGGGATGAAGGCCATGATTTCGACGACATGGCTCGCAGCGTCTTCCAGCGCCTTTAGCTCGTCGGTGGTGAAGACCACGAAGCGGTCCTTTTCGAATTCGTAGCCCTTGTTCATGCTCGAGCGCTCGACGACATCGCCCGTCTTCTCGGAGACGTATTGCTGCTTCACGCGCGAGCCGTCGGGCGCCAGCATGTGGAACCGGATGTCGGACGAACTCTCGGTAGCGGTATAGAGCTTCACCGGAATCGAAACGAGCCCGAAGGACAGCGTCAGGGAAGCAATTGAGCGGGCGGGCATGGACTTCTCCTCGCGGATTTGCAGGTTCGGCACGTCGCTCACGCAAAGCGCGTGCCGCCGCCGACTGGCGGTCGTTTCATTTTAGGCGCTTTATCGCCGGTGCCAACGATTGCGACCCCGACCAGTAATCGGCCCACGGGTCCTGCTGCTGGAAGCTCAGATACTCGCGGGCCGTTTGTACGGTCCACTGCGCCCCGCTCTTGAGGTCATTCAACTGCTCCCAGGCGACCGGCATCGAGACGCCCATCCCGGGTCGCGCACGCGCGGAAAATGCCGCAGCGGTGGTCTGTGCCTTGCCGTTGCGCAAGTAGTCGACATAGACCTTTCCGACCCGGTTCGAAGCCCCGGCGGTCGCCGAAAAGCGCTCGGGAATCGTCTTCGCCAGATGCCGCACGAATGCCTGAGAGAACGACTTGACCGCATCGTAGTCCAGCCGCGGCGCGAGCGGCACGACGACGTGCAAGCCCTTTCCGCCGCTCGTCTTCAGCCAGGCGTGCAGCCCCAGTTCCGACAACAACGTTTGAACCAGCAGCGCCGCTTCCTGAACGCGTCCCCATTTCACGCCCTCGCCTGGGTCCAGGTCGAAGATGACCCTGTCGGGCTTGTCGAGTCGTCGAACGGTCGAATTCCAGGTGTGAAACTCGACGGCGTTCATCTGTGCCGCCGACAGCAGCGCATCGACCGTGTCGACGCTCAAGAGGGGCGGATGATTCGGCCAGAGACTGCGGTCGTGAGCCGACAATCCGGGCATGCCTGTTCTCTCGGCATGCTTCTGAAAGAACAGGTCTTCGGCGATGCCTGCGGGCGCGCGAACCATCGCAATGGGCCGGGCCTTCAGGTGAGGCAGCATCCGCTCCGCGATACTCGCGTAGTAGCGCACGAGGTCCGCCTTCGTGACACCCGTCGATGGGTCGACGACGCGTTCCGGATGCGTGATTTTCAGCTTCAGTTGCGGCTCCGGCGCCTGCGTCTTCCCCCCCTCCCGGACGACGCCGCCTGGCGGCTTGTCGATGCGCAGACCTCTGAACGAGGCCTGCCGGATGACGCCATCGGCGGTCCAGTCCGCGAATTCGACCTCTGCGACGAGTTCAGGGCGAACCCACCGCTCACTGCCGGCCGAGCGCCGGGCCCACCGGCGCGACCTCGCGACGTCGACTTCAAAGGGTGCCGCATCGACTTCGAGGGGCGTCAGCCGCGCCCACAGGTCCCGCGCGATCCTGGCGTCCCAGCCGGTGCCGACGCTTCCAGCGTCGCGAAGCCTGCCGTCTGCGTAATAGCCAAGCAACAGGCTGCCAATCTCCCCGTCTTTGCCGCCTCGGGCCGTGAACCCGCAGATGACCAGTTCCTGCCGGAGCCGGGATTTTGCCTTGAGCCACGTCTGGGTCCGCCCCGACTCATAAGGCGCGTCGCGGCGCTTGAGCATGAGGCCTTCCAGGCCTAGGCCCGAGGCGGCCTCGAACAGTTGGGTAGGGGGCGCCTCGAAGTCCTCGCTGAACCGGATATGCCCACCGGCATCGTGAAGAAGCTGCGCGAGCAGCATGCGCCTCGACCACAGCGGCACCTTCCTGAGGTCTTTCCCGTCGAGGTACACCAGGTCGAACAGGAAGTAGACGATGTCTTGATTCGCGTTGCCGTCTATCGCATCTTGCAACGCAGCGAAACTGGGAAGGCCGTTTTTGAGGACGGTGATTTCGCCATCCAGCCACGCGCTGTTGAGCGCAAGCGCCTCGACCTCTGCTGCAAGCGCGGGAAACCTCGCTGTCCAGTCATGACCGCCTCGTGTGATGAGTCGCACACGGCCTTTGGCGACGCGGGACAGCATGCGATAGCCGTCGAGCTTGGCTTCCGTTACCCAATCACCGCTTGTGGGAAGTGATGGCGCCAGGGTCGCGAGTTGGGGCTCGAGCCTGGCAGGCAACGGAGCAGACACCGCCGCGCAAAGGTCGATCTCCGACGATTCGCTGCGCGCCGGCCTCGCTGCCCGCGGCGCACGTTCCTCGATGAGCCCGAGCGGCTTCGCCGTCACGCTATCGGGAAGCGCCTTGATGACATCGTATTCGGCAAGCGGCTGCGCCCAGGCATCGCGCTTCTTGAACAGCATCCACTGGTCTTGCCTGTCGCCGGGCTTCGATATGCGGACCAGCTCCCAGAGTCCGGCAAGTTTTTCGCCGTGGAGACGGAAGACCAGCTTGCCCGCAGTCATCCCCTCACGCGGATCACCGACGGGTTCCCAGGTGCCACGGTCCCAGACGATCACGTCGCCGGCGCCGTATTGCTTTGCCGGAATCGTGCCTTCAAAACCCGCGTAGTCGGCAGGATGGTCCTCCACGTGAATGGCCATCCGTTTTTCCTTCGGGTCGTAACACGGACCTTTGGGTACGGCCCATGAGAGCAATACCCCGTCGAGTTCGAGCCGGAAGTCGTAGTGCAGCCGGCTCGCCCAGTGCTTCTGCACGACGAAGCCCAGATGTCCATTTTCAACGGGCGAACTGGCAGCCGGCGGCGCCGGTTCAGGCGTGACACTGAAATCCCGCTTTTTTCCGTAGCGGGAAAGCGGCGGTGATGACGGATTGCGGTCGCGGGTCGAGGCCATGACGATAGTCTAGGAAGAACTCTCGCCTGGTGCGTCGCAAGTGGAACGCGTGGCGCGAGCGCGCCTGCCTCACGTGTCCTGCGCTGCGGTCGCCGGACGCCGATTCCAGACCCAGCACAAAACCGGCGCCCCCAAATACGAGGCGGGAGCCGGCATTTCGCCGCTCCCGCCAGATCACTTCGTTGTGCTCACAAGCACCGCGCAAGAAGCCGCGGCAATGCTCAGCTCATGTGCAGGCCGCCGTTGAGCGAGAAGTCCGCGCCGGTCGAGAAACCTGCTTCGTCGGACGCGAGCCACGCCACGATCGAGGCAATTTCCTGCGGCTCGCCGAGGCGCCGCACCGGAATGCTGTCGACGATCTTCGAGAGCACTTCGGGCTTCACCGCCTTCACCATGTCCGTGCCGATATAGCCGGGAGAAACGGTGTTGACCGTCACGCCCTTGGTCGCCACTTCCTGCGCGAGCGCCATGGTGAAGCCGTGAATGCCGGCCTTGGCCGTAGAGTAATTCGTCTGACCGAACTGGCCTTTCTGCCCGTTGACCGACGAAATATTGATCACCCGCCCAAAGCCCCGCTCGATCATGCCGTCGATCACCTGCTTGGTCACGTTGAAGAGGCTCGTGAGATTGGTGTCGATCACCGCGATCCAGTCTTCGTGCGTCATCTTGCGGAACACGACGTCGCGCGTGATGCCGGCGTTGTTGACGAGGATGTCGATCTCGCCGACGTCCTTCTTCACCTTCTCGAACGCGGCAGCCGTGGAGTCCCAGTCGGCCACGTTGCCTTCGGACGCGACGAACTCGTAGCCCAGCGCCTTCTGCTCGTCGAGCCAGCGCGCCTTGCGCTGCGAGTTCGGGCCGCAGCCCGCGACCACCGTGTAGCCATCCTTGTGCAGACGCTGGCAGATGGCCGTTCCGATGCCGCCCATGCCGCCGGTCACGTAGGCAATACGCTTTGCCATAGATCCTCCTTTTGCTTTAGGGGGTAGGTGAGTTGGGAAAGACTCTGGAGGATGGAGTCAGTTTGACGAGCGCCACCAAGCCGGGCGATGGGGAAATACCCGTACAGGAAAACGCCTGCCGCAATCCTTCCGTAAGACAGCGTGCGCCGGCCTTCGCTCGATACCGCCGGAGAACCGACTCAGCGTAGCAGCGCCCTTTGGGGGACACAAGACGATCACGCCTGCGGGCGTGGGCAAAAGCACACAATTACCTGGCATGCCTCAGTAAATGCAAGCGGGGAAATGTGTTTTGCATAAAGATACGGCCCGGCTCCATTCGAGGCCGGGCCGCGCGCAGGTTCACTGCGGGAGAATCAGACAAGCATCAAAGGCCGGCGGCGAGGCGCTCGTTGCCATACCCCTCGGGCAAACCCGTCACGTATTCCAGCCGCCCCACGGCTTCGAGCAGCGAGCGGCCGGCAATCGTGAGCGACAGCCGGCGGTGGCCTTCCGTCCAATGCTCGAGCGCAACCAGCTGACGCTCGAGCAGCGTGTCCAGTTCCTGGCGATTCATGTCGATCTGGTCCGGCGAATGGCGGACCAGCATCAGCGTGGCGAATTCCTTAGGGCTCAGCAATGTCGTCTCCCAGTAACTTTCATGCCGCAACCAGGGGCACAGGGCCGCATATATTCGAGCCTTAATGTGACACGGGCATGACTGTCACAATTTCGCTCCCGCACTATATTGATCCTGCATATCCGGTGCTGCCGCCCTCTTTTCGCTTTGCGGCGTGTGAGCCGGCACGAGCGCCGCGCCGCATTCCTCCACGAGGTTGCGCAGCGAGGTCGGGAAGAGCGTGCCGGGGTCGTCGGCAATGCCTGCGCCGTCGTCGCGCAGCGCCGCGCCGATGCCCACCACGATGGTCGCGTCGGGCGCACGCTCGCGCAGGCGCCGCACGAGATTGCGCAGGTACGGCGCCGACTCGGGCGCATCGAGCGACACCAGGCAGATGGCCGGCGAGCGCTCGTCGATCATGGCCCCGCGCGTGGCGCGCACTTCGTCGTAGGTGGTAGCCGTGCAGGGAATGTTGCGCCGCATGAGCAACTGGCCGACGATCGCCACCGCCACGTCGTCGAACGCGCCGCGTCCGGGTACGCAGAGCACCTCGCCCGCGTCCGGCGAGAGCGTGAACTCGATTACCTTGGCGCCTTCGTCCGCGCCTTCGACGGACTTCCTGGCGCTCTCCTCCTCGGCTGCGGTGTGGCGAGAATCGTCCACGGATTCGAGATCCTCGACGATATCGAGCAGCGCCTGGTTGATGCGTGCGACCTGCTCGCCGGGCAGCACGCCGCGCAAGGCGTCGTTGCGCGCGAAGCGCAGGCCCTCGAACACCACCTGCTCGTAGTAGTCGATGAGCGGCATGCTCGTGAGCAGCCGGTCCGCCTGCAGCAGCGCTTCATGAGGATCGTCGGCGAGCAGGCGCTGGTAGCAGGTTTGCGCCGGCGTGAGCGCGGGCTGGTCGCCGAGCAGGATCGTGAGGAAGTTCAGCCGGTCCACATAGCGGCCCAGCGTGACGATGCACAGCGTGAGCGGCGTGGAAAGCACCAGCCCCACGGGCCCCCACAGCCAGCTCCAGAAGATCGCCGCCACTACCACGGCCAGCGGCGAAAGGCCCGAGCGCTTGCCATAGACCATCGGCTCGGCGAACTGACCCGCCACCACGTCCACGACGATGAAGAAGATCAGCGTCGTGACGCCCATGGTCCACTGCGGCTGCGTGGCCGCGGCGACGATCGTCGCCATGATCGCGGCGATCCAGATGCCGATGTACGGCACGAAGCGCATGAGCGCCGCCACCGCGCCGAACAACAGCGCGCCCGGCACGCCGATGCCCGCCAGCCCCAGCGCGATCACGCCGCCCACCGTGACGTTCACGCCGACTTGCGCGACGAAGTAGCGCGAGAGCCGCTGCGAGGCGTCGTTGATGGCGGTTGTGGTGCGGTGCAGGTCGTCTGAGCCGAACACGCTGATGAGCCGGTCGCGCAGATCCTCGCGCTGGAACAGGATGAAGATCGTCACCACCAGCACGATGAAGGTCGTCTCGAGCGGCGCGATAGCTGGGGCGAGCGCCTTTTGCGCGAGCGTAAGCGGCGTGGGGGCGGGATTATGGATCTCCACGGGCATGGGCTGCTGCGGCTGATTGCGCGCCGCGCGCCCGCGCGGCTGCGGCGGCGCGGGCGGCGGCGTGGGCGTCACACGCTGCAGCGCGGTGGCGGCTCGCGACATCAGCGAATCGGCGCGGCCTACGGTTTTTTCCTGCACCGTTTGCACTTTCTGCTCGATCTCTTCCTGGTACTGCGGCAGGGAGGCGGAAAGCTGGTAGACCTGCGCGGCGATCAGCGCGCCCACACCGGCAAGCGCGAGCACGGTGGAAAGCACCGCAACGAGGATGGCGAGGAACTGTGGCAGATGAAAGCGCCGCAGCGTGGTCACGAGCGGCGCCAGCAGAAAGCTCAGCAGCACCGAGAGCGTAATGGGAATCAGCACCGCACGCCCAAAGTACAGGCCGCACACCACGACCACGCCGGTAATGACGGAGGCGAGGCTGTGCAGCGTCGGCGGGCTTGGCGGAAACACCCGGTTGCGTCGGCCCTGCGGCGGCAGCGGGAAATTCATGTCGGATCGGATCGGCAAAAAAAGAAACATCGGGGCCGCGCGGGCTCGGGCAAGCGCACGGCCCATCTATACGCACGAGGCGCACCTGGAAATGGTACAGCGCCTCCATACGTGAGGCACAGCCGTCCAGATTTTCGCAGGTCGCGAGAGGCGGACGCAAAAACCGCACGTCACTGCGTCTGCGTCTTGCCCGTGACGAGCTCCTGGTTGCGCGCGGTCAGGAACTGGATGAGCCCGTCCACGCCGCCCTGCTGGATCTTCTCGTTGAACTGCTGGCGATAGGTCTGGATCAGCCACGCACCGAGCACGTTCAGGTCATAAAGGCGCCAGCCCTGCGGCGTCTTGTACAGGCGGTAATCGATTTCAACCGGATTGCTGCTGGTCTGCGCGAGCGTGCGCACGACGACGTCGGTATCTCCTGGCGAACTGCGCATGGGCGGGTACTCGATCTTCTGGTCAGGCTTGAGTTGCGCGATGGCGCCCGAGTAGAGATGGATCAGCAGCAGCTGGAACTGCTGCTCGATCTGCGCTTGTTGCTCGGGCGTCGTGGTGCGCCAGTGCGGCCCCATGGCGAGGCGCGTGGTGCGGCGAAAATCGACGTACGGAAGAATGTCGCGGTTGACGATATCCTGGATGCGCGCGATATCGTCGGGCGCGATGGCCTTCGTGCGGACTTCGTCGAGGATCTGCTGCGTGGCGGTCTTGATGAGCGCCTGCGGGTCCGACTGGTCCACCTGGGCCGATTGAGCGAATGCCGCCGTAGCGGGCAGGAACGACAGACACCACGCAAGCAGCGCGGTCATGCGGAATAACCTGGTCATCGATATCTCTGGGCAATGGCGGGAGAGGCGAGCGGGCGCGAAATCGACAAACCGCACGCTTCGCGCAAGCGCACGCCAGCGCTCAGTCTAGCGGGTCGGGCGGGGTCCGGTCGGATCGCTGTGCGGCTCGTGCGTTCATGCCTTCACGCGCGGGGCGTGCGAGCCCGCGCACCGGCTTCCGAGGAACGCCTCCAGCCCGAAAGGCGCTACGGTAAAGCAAGTTACATACCATTCCATGACATAGCGGGCCACCCGAAAACAAGGCTCACTCAGCTGCACATAACGACCGCCCTGAAAAAACTACAAGCGCGTCATGGCAAAGCGGATGGTGCCGCGCGCTGCAGGCCCAGCAGTCGTTGCGCGGACCAGCGGGCACGAAAAACGCATGCAGCCCCACGCCCGCCCGTTCGCTCGCCTTGACTGACCGCGTAATCGGTTCAATTGCCATGCAATTGGGATCGAATCGATACGAGGGTGCAAGGTTCAGCGGTTCGTCCCGAAAGGAGGCGTGGCCCCATCGCTCAGGAGATCGCATGAACACACCGGAACAGGTTCGCATTGCGGACATCCTCGGCCAGCATCGCGACACGCTGCTCGCGGAATGGCTGCGCCTGCATCTGCCGATCGCGCTGCGCCGCGGCCTTGCGATGGAGGGGGAAATTCGCGAGCAGTTTTCGGCGTTCCTGAATGTCTTTCTCGACACGCTGCCAAACACCGGAACCTTCGATTCGGGCAGCCCGGACTGGGAGCCGGTGCGCGCATTCCTCGCGGACATGTCGGCGCATCGCGCACGTCAGGGCTACACGCCTGTCGAGACGGCCACCTTCGTGTTCTCGTTCAAGGAGCCGCTCTATGCGCGGCTGCGCGAGGCGTATGCGAACAACGCCGCCGAGCTTGCCCATGTGAGCTGGCAGGTCAACCTGCTGCTCGATGGCTTCGGCATCTACACCACCGACATTTTCCAGAAGAGCCGCGAAGCGATCATCGCGCGCCAGCAGGAAGAACTGCTCGAGCTTTCCACGCCCGTCGTGCAGCTTTGGGAAGGCATCCTCGCGCTGCCGCTCATCGGCACGCTCGATTCCGCGCGCACCCAGGTCGTCATGGAGAGCCTGCTGCAGAAGATCGTCGACACGGGTGCGGGCCTCGCGATCATCGACATCACGGGCGTGCCCACCGTCGACACGCTCGTCGCGCAGCATCTGCTCAAGACCGTGGCCGCCGCGCGCCTCATGGGCGCGGACTGCATCATCAGCGGCATCCGCCCGCAGATCGCGCAGACCATCGTGCATCTGGGCGTCGATCTCACCAACGTCACGACCAAGTCCACGCTCGCCGACGCCTTCGTCATCGCGTTGCAGCGCATCGGCGCGACCATCATCTCGCCGAAGGCCACGACCTGAACGCCACTCAGCGCCACTGAAGCACGGGGAACCGCACACGATGGAACGCATTCCGATTCTGCGCCTCGGCGACTGCCTGATCGTCACGATCCAGGTGGACATGCACGACCGCCTCGCGATCGCACTGCAGGACGACCTTACCGAGCGCATCGTGAAAGAGTCGGCCAAGGGCGTGCTGATCGACATCTCGACGCTCGACGTGGTCGACTCGTTCATCGGCCGCATGATCAGCAACACGGCCGCCATGGCGATGGTGCTCGACGCGCAGACCGTGGTTGTCGGCATGCAGCCGTCCGTCGCGATCACGCTGGTCGAGCTCGGTCTCACGCTGTCGGGCGTGCGCACCGCGCTGAACGTCGAAAAAGGCATGGCGCTGCTCAAGCAGCGGCAGCTCCGTTGAGTCCGATGACTCCGTTAGCTAGCACGTCTCTTGCGTTCAATCATGAATAGCAACGACACGACCGGAAGGCTTGCGGCCCAGGTGAGCCTGAGATCGGACGAGGAAATCGTCCGGCTGCGACAGATCGTGCGCGACGCCGCGATCGCGCAGGGTTTCTCGCTCATCGAACAGACCAAGTTCGTGACGGCGGCGAGCGAGCTCGCACGCAACACGCTGCAGCATGGCGGCGGCGGCGATGCGCGGCTCGACGTGCTGGAAAAAGGCGTGCGCGTGGGACTGCGGCTCTCGTTCGTCGATCAGGGTCCGGGTATTGCTGATATCGGGCGCGCGCTGCAGGACGGCTTCACGAGCGGCAATGGCCTGGGACTCGGCCTCGGCGGCTCGCGGCGACTGTGCGACGAGTTCACGATCGAATCGACTCCGGGCAGCGGTACAACGGTCACCATCACGAAATGGAAAGTACGCTAGACGGCGCGGCCGGTTCTGCCGGCGGCACCCACCGCTCCTTCGAGATCGGCGACGCCAGCGGCGTCGCCTTTGCACGCCGCGGCGCCAGCGAAGCCGCGCGCTTTGCGGCGCTCAGCGAGACCGACGCCGGCCGCCTCGCGATCGTGCTCACGGAAGCGGCCACCAATATCCTCAAGCATGCCGGCCACGGCGAACTGCTCGTGCGCGCGCTGGAGGGCGCGGTGGAGCTGATCGCGCTCGACAGCGGCCCCGGCATGGCCGACGTGGGCATCGCCCTCGCCGACGGCCACTCCACGACCGGGACGCCCGGCACCGGGCTCGGCGCGATCCGGCGGCTCTCGAACCAGTTCGCCATTTACTCGCAGCCGGGCGCGGGCACGGTGTTGCGCGTGCTCGTGCAGAAAAGCGGCGTCAACGCAGCGCTCGCGGCATTCACCCGACCCGAGATCGGCGGGGTCTGCGTGCCTTACCCCGGCGAGGAAGTCTGCGGCGACGGCTGGCAGGCGCAGGCCGACCAGAGCGGCCTCACGCTCGCACTCGCCGATGGGCTCGGCCACGGTGCCGAAGCCCACGTGGCCGCCGTGGCCGCGCTCGACGTGCTGCGCCGCCGCGCCGGCCTCGCGCCCGCCGCACTCATGGAACTCTCGCACGCGGCCCTGCGCCCCACGCGCGGCGCGGCGCTCGCGCTCGTGCGCATCGATCTGGCGCGCGGCGCGCTCGCGTTTTGCGGCACGGGCAACATCTCGGCGGTCGCGTATGGCGCGGGCCGCCCCATCGATAACCGCGCTTCAACCGGCCACGCGCAGCGCTCCGCCGGCGCAGGCACACCACCCGCGCGCGAGTGCTACCAGCTCGTCTCGCGCAACGGCATCGTGGGCCACACGATGCGCGGCACCCAGGAGTTCGAGCTGACGTGGAGCGAGAACGCGCTGCTCGTCCTGCATTCGGACGGCATCGGCACCCGCTGGGACCTCGCCGCCTGGCCCGGCCTCGCCAACCAGCCCGCCGCCGTGATCGCGGCCGTCCTCTACCGAGACTTCGCGCGCCGGCGCGACGACGCCACCGTCGTCGTCGTGCGCGCCCGCCCCGGAGTACAGTTGAATCATGAATAAGCCCCTGCTGCGCATCCGGCTGCAAACCGCCCAGGACGTCGTCGCCGCGCGTCGCCGCGCGCGCGAGCTGGCCGCCGGACTCGGCTTCTCGCCGCTCGACCAGACGCGCATTGCGAGCGCCGTCTCCGAAATCGCCCGCAACGCGTTCGAATATGCGGGCGGCGGCGAAGTCGCCTTCGCGCTGGAAGGCGCGCGGCCGCGCGAAGCGCTCGCCGTGCAGGTCAGCGACCAGGGCCCCGGCGTGCGCGAACTCGAAGCCGTGCTCGACGGCACTTATCGCTCGCCGGGCGGCATGGGCCTCGGCATCACGGGCAGCCGCCGCCTCATGGACCGCTTCGAGATTCGTTCGTCGACTGGCGGCACGACCGTCACCATGACGCGCGACTTGCCGCACGAGCGCGGCGAGGCGAGCGGCCCGGAACTCGAGCGCATCGTGCACGAACTCGCCGCACGCAGTCCGCAGGAAGGCGTACACGGCGACTCCCTCGAAGAACTGCAGCAGCAGAACCGCGAACTCGTGACGGCGCTCGACGAACTGCGCGAACGCCAGGAAGAACTCTCGCGCCTCACGCAGGAGCTGGAGGCGACCAACCGCGGCGTGGTGGCGCTCTACGCCGAACTCGACGAGCGCGCCGAGGAGTTGCGCCGCGCCGACATGATGAAGACGCGCTTTCTCTCGAACATGAGCCACGAATTGCGCACACCGCTCAGTTCGATCCGCGCGCTCGCCAACCTGCTGCTCAACCGGCTCGATGGCGACCTGAGCGTGGAGCAGGAACGCCAAGTCAAGCTGATTCTTTCGTCGGCGGAAAGCCTGGGCGAGACCGTGAACGACCTGCTCGACCTCGCGAAGATCGAAGCCGGCAAGACCGAAGTCGTGCCCACGTGGTTCGATGCCGCCGACCTCTTCGCCGCGCTGCGCACCATGCTCATGCCGCTGCTCGATACGCCGGAGGTCACGCTCGAGTTCGGTTCCACGGCAGGCCTGCCGCAGCTTTACACCGACGAACCCAAACTCACGCAGATCCTGCGCAATTTCGTCTCGAACGCGCTCAAGTACACCGAGCGCGGGCAGATTCGCGTGGGCGCCCAGTGCATGCCCGGCGACGGCGACGAAGCGCGCATCACCTTCTTCGTCGCGGACACGGGCATCGGAATTGCTCCCGAACACCACCAGATCATTTTCGAGGAGTTCGGCCAGGTGCAGAACCGCCTCCAGCAGCGCGTGAAGGGAACGGGTCTTGGCCTGCCGCTGTGCCGCAAGCTTGCGGCGCTGCTGGGCGGCGAAGTGGGCGTGGAAAGCGAGCCCGGCGTGGGCTCGACGTTCCGCCTGAACGTGCCGGTGTGCCTCGCGACGTCCGTCGAGGACGAACCCGAGACCTCCGGGGACGCGGCGCCATGAACGCGCAGGCCACGCTGATCCTCAACGTCGACGACAACGAAGGCGCGCGCTACGTGAAGTCGCGCGTGCTGCGCCACGCCGGCTACGCCGTGATCGAAGCCGCGACGGGCCAGGCCGCGCTCGAAGCCGTGCGCGAACAGGCGCCTGCGATCGTGCTGCTCGACGTCAAGCTGCCCGACATCAGCGGCATCGAAGTGTGCCGCCTCATCAAGGCAGACCCGGAAACGAACTCCACGCTCGTGCTGCAGACCTCCGCCGCCGCGGTGCAGACGCGCGACAAGATTCTCGCGCTCGACGGCGGCGCCGACAGCTACCTCACCGAGCCCGTCGAGCCCGCCGAGCTGGTGGCGAACGTGCGCGCGCTCCTGCGCCTCTACGCGGCCGAAAAAGCGCTGCGCGACGCCGACCGCCGCAAGGACCGCTTCCTCGCGACACTTGCGCACGAACTGCGCAATCCGCTCGCGCCGATTCGCAACGCCATCGCGCTACTCGACCCGCGCCATGGCGCGAGCGATGTCATGCGCGCCGACGCGCGGCAGATCGCGAGCCGCCAGGTCGAGCATCTCGGCCGCCTCGTCGACGACCTGCTCGACGTCTCGCGCATCTCGCACGGCAAGATCGCGCTGCAGATGAGCACGCTCGACCTGCGCGAGATCGTCCAGACCGCCGTGGAAACGAGCCGGCCCTTCCTCGACGCGAAATCGCAAACGCTCACGGTCGAGATCGACTGCGAGCCGTGCCATGTGACCGGCGACGCGATACGCGTGGCGCAGATCATGAGCAACCTGCTTTCCAACGCCGCGAAGTACACGGTCGAAGGCGGCCAGATCGCGTTGCGGCTCGAACAGGACGTCTACGAGATCCTGATTCGCGTGCGCGACAACGGCATCGGCATCGCGCCCGACGAGCTGCCCTACGTGTTCGAGCTCTTCATGCAGTCGCGCGAAGCCGTGAAGCGCGCCGACGGCGGCCTCGGCATCGGCCTCGCACTCGTGCGCGAACTCGCGGAACTGCATGGCGGCTCGGTGAGCGCCCATTCGGACGGGCTTGGACACGGCTCGGAATTCGTCGTGCGTCTGCCGCTCGCGCGGGCGTCGCAGTGCGAAGCGCCGCGCGACGAAGCGCCGGGCGCAGGGGAACAAATCGCGCCGCCGCGCCGCCGCGTGCTGATCGCCGACGACAACGTCGATTCCGCTACTTCGCTGCTCATGCTGCTGGAACTCGAAGGCCACGAGGTGCGCGTGGCGCACGACGGACCGAGCGCACTCGCGCTCGCGCAGAGCTTCCTGCCCAACGTCGCGATTCTCGACATCGGCTTGCCCGGCATGGACGGTCACGCGCTGGCGAAGGCGCTGCGCGCCGGGCCGGCCACTGCGCACGTGCAATTGATCGCGCTGACGGGCTACGGCCAGGAGCGCGACCGCCAGGCAGCGAGCGAGGCAGGCTTCGACCGGCATCTCGTCAAGCCCGCGCCGTTCGAAGAGATTCTGCGGGAAATCGACAACGCGCCGCCGGATTGAGTGGCGCCGCGCGGTCCGCCCGCCGACCGTTCGCGCCACCCAGGCCCCGTTCGCGCCCGTTTCCCCACACTTCGTCGCATCCCCCTCGCCCGCCCCGCCCCCACTCACCACACTGCAGACATCGCCCCCGCTCGACCCGCCATGGAGAGCCAGCATGTCTGCCATCATTGCTGCGCACGTCGTCGCCGCAACACTTTCTGTCATACTCGGAACCGCCGTCATGCTGGCCGAAAAGGGCAGCGCGCGGCACAAGTGGCTCGGCCGCCTCTGGGCACTGACGATGTTTACCGCCGCGCTCAGCTCGTTCGATATCCGCGAGCTGCATCCGGGGCATCTGTCCTGGGTGCACGGCCTGTCGCTGCTGACGTTCGTAAGCGTCGGGCGCGCCATCTGGGCGATCCGCCACGGCAACGTCCGCGGCCATCGCCTCGCCATGCGCGGTTCGTTCTTCAGCCTCATCGCGGCCGGTCTTGCCGCCGTTGCGACGCCGCACCGGTTGCTCAACCTCATCGTCACGAGCTGGTTCGCATGATTCCTGGCATGCACGTCGAGTTTCCGAACGCCGCCGCCCGCCTCCCCGCGCCGACGGCCAATGTCCTGCTCGCCGGGTTCGCGCGCGAGGGCGTGATCGTCGTCATAGGCAATGCGCTGATTGCGGTCGCGCTCACCGCTGCTGGCGTTCACGAGCGCTTCATCGACAACCTCGTCTTCAGCCAGGCGATCGGGCTTTCGATCATGCTGCTGCTCGACGTCGCCCGCTTCTTTCTGCAACGCCACAATGCGCTCACGGGCCCGCGCCTCGCGTTGGCGATGGTGCTCGCCATCGTGCTCGGCGCGTCGCTCGGGCGCGGCATCGCGAGCGTGGTGCTCGGAATCGGCTTGCATAACGCGTTCGCGACGAAGGATCTCGCGCTCACCGGCTGGATCGCGCTGACCGCCACGCTGCTGGTCACCTGGTATGGCTGGTCGCGCACGCGCATTGCCGAGCTGAGCGAACAGGTCGCGCGCACGGCATGGCAAAAGGAAGCCGCAGAGCGCACGGCGCTCAGCGCGCGCCTGCAGGCGCTGCAGGCCCAGATCGAGCCGCACTTTCTCTTCAACACGCTGGCGACGCTCGACAGCCTGATCGCGTCCGACCCGCCGCGTGCGCGCGAACTGCTCGCAAGCCTCAACCGCTTCCTGCGCGCGACGCTCGAGGCCTCGCGCGCGCAAAGCGAAACGCTCGCGGTGCAGTTCAAGGTGCTCGACTCGATGCTCGCCGTGCATGCCATGCGTATCGGCCCGCGCCTTGCCTACGCGCTCGACCTGCCGCACGATTGCGCCGACCTCCCGGTGCCGCCCATGCTGTTGCAGCCGCTCGTGGAGAACGCGCTCAAGCATGGCATCCAGGGTGCGCTCGAGGGCGGCAGAATCGACGTTGCCGCACGGCGCGACGGTGACCATGTCGAGCTGAGCGTGACCGATACGGGCCCGGGTTTTGGCGCGACGCCGGGCACCCAGGGCGCGGGCGTCGGGCTAGTGAACGTGCGCGAGCGGCTCGCGGCGCTCTATGGCGAGCAGGCAGCGCTCACGCTGATCGAGAACGTGCCGCATGGCCTCGTTGCGCGGGTGCGGCTGCCGCTGCCGCTGCGCGATACGGTTGGTGCAAGCGTGCAGGAGTCCCGATCATGAAACGCCACGCGCCCGCAGATACGGCGCAACACGGCGACGCCTCGCACCGCTCGCCCGACACCCCGACCGCACTGATCGCCGAGGACGAGCCGCTGATCGCCGCCGCCCTGGAACGCGAACTGGCCGCCGCGTGGCCGGAACTGCGCATCGTGGCAACGGCCGGCAACGGCCAGGAAGCCATCGAACGCATCGGCGCGCTGACGCCCGACGTCGCGTTCCTCGACATCGCCATGCCGGGCGCGACCGGCCTCGATGTCGCGCGCGCGTGCGCGAATCTCGCCGCGCCGCCGCAAATCGTGTTCGTGACCGCCTACGACGCCTATGCCCTCGAAGCCTTCGAGGCCGCGGCCATCGACTATCTGCTCAAGCCCGTGGAGACCGCGCGGCTCGCGCGGACGGTGGAGCGCCTGCGCGCCCGGCTCGCGCGATCGGCGGCAAACGACGCCGAGGCGCCGCAGATGCAGGCCGATCTGCAACGCGTGCTGCGCCAGCTCGAAACGATCACCCAGGACGTTCGCGAAGCGCGCGCCGGTGCACGAGCGGGCAATGCGGAAAGCGCCCCGCGCGGGGCCCCGCTGCGATATCTGCGCGCCTCGAGCGGCAACGACATCCGCATGGTGCCGGTGGAAGATGTTTTGTACTTCGAAGCAGCCGACAAATATGTCGTGGTCACGACGCACAGCGGCGAATTGCTGATCCGCACGAGCCTGCGAGAGTTATCCGCGCAACTGGACCCGGCGCGCTTCTGGCAGGTTCACCGCGGCACGGTGGTCAACGTGGATCAGGTGGAATGCGCCTCGGTCAGCGCGATCGGGAAGATGACGTTGAGGCTGCGCGGCCACGCGGGCGCTCTCGATGTAAGCCGCCAGTACGCACACCTGTTCAAGCAGATGTGACGCGCGCCACGAGAACGGCAAACGCCTTCAACGCGGCTCGCTTTTCAAATACCGCTGGGGCGGCTCGCCCATCGTCTTGCGGAACATGGAGATGAACGCGCTCGAATTCGCATAGCCGAGCTCGGCCGCGATCTCCGCCACGCGCACGCCCTGGGCGAGCCTCGACACGGCCTCGACGATGCGCAGCTGCTGGCGCCAGTGGCCGAACGTCAACCCGGTCTCGTCCTTGAAGCGCCTCGCGAGCGTGCGTTCACTTGCCCCCACGCGCTCGCCCCAGGTCGCGAGCGAGTCGCCGTTGGCAGGCGCCGCCAGCAGGAAATCGCAAATCTGCCGCAAGCGCCGGTCGAGCGGCAGCGGCAACCCGCCGCCTAAGGCCTCGCGCGCATTGCGCATTTCGCTGAGCAACAGCGGCGTAATGAGCGCGTAGCGGCACTCCGGGCCGCGCTCGCGGTCTTCGACCAGCGCGGCCACCAGTTCGCGCAACAGCGGTGAAACCCGCATCGCATGGCATGCGGATTCCGGCCACGGCGACGCCTGCGGCTCGAACGACACACTATGCAGGCTCACCGCGCTCGTCGCGATCAATTCGTGGCGCACGCGCGGCGCGATCCACAGCCCGCGCTGCGGCCCGAGCGTCCACATGCCGCTGGGCGTCGTCACACGTAGCACCCCGCTCTCCGTAAAGACGAACCGCCCCTGATCGTGCGATAGCCACGATCCCTTATGGGCAGCGTCGTACTGGTAGCTTGCCGCCACGAGTGGCCGTTCGAGCTTGCGGTGCGGGATTTCAAGCGGTCGCCGCCATATTTGATCCACGATCGAATATTCCTTCGCTCATTTTCCAGAAAAATGTCCGTTTTGCGCAATTTATGCCCGATGCGTCGGCCATCGCTGTGTCTCGTATTTTGCATCGGATGATAACTAATTGCTAATGCGAACGATAATGATTCTCTCTATGTAGAATGAATATTCCAGAGAACCGATCTGGTGCCCTAGACGGCCCCGCCCTCCTGCGCCGCCGCGCTGCCGCCGAGATAGGTGGCGCGCACGCGGTTGTCGTCGGCCAGTTCATGGGCCGAACCCGCGAGCGCCACGCGGCCGCCTTCCAGCACATAGGCGCGGTTCGCGATGCGCAGCGCCTGCCGCGCATTCTGCTCTACGAGCAGCACCGCCGTGCCCGCGCGGCTGATGCGCGCGATCACTTCGAAGATCGCGCGCACGAGCTTGGGCGCGAGCCCCATGGAAGGCTCGTCGAGCAGCACGAGTTTGGGCTTGAGCATGAGCGCGCGCGCAATCGCGAGCATTTGCTGCTCGCCGCCGCTGAGCGTGCCGGCAAGCTGGTCCTTGCGCTCGCGCAGCCGGCTGAATGTTTCGTATGCCTGAGCAATGCCCTGATCGAGCGCGCCGGCATCGCGCCGCAACAGGTAGCCGCCCAGGCGCAGGTTCTCCTCGACCGTCAACCCGCCGAAAATACGGCGCCCCTCCGGCACGTGCCCGATCCCGAGCGCGACGATGCGATGCGACGGCAGCCCGACGAGCGCCTGCCCCTCGAACCCGATGCTGCCGCCGCGCGGACGCAGCAGTCCGGAGATGGTGCGCAGCGTCGTGGTCTTGCCCGCGCCGTTGGCCCCGAGCAGCGCGACGATCTCGCCCGGCTCGACATCGAGCGAAACGCCGTGCAGCGCTTCGATGTTGCCGTAGTTCACGCGCAGGTCGCGAACGTCGAGGAGTTTGTCGGACGTCTCTACCCCCATAGCGACTTCTCCCCGTCCGTGGCGTCGGGTCCGTCGTCTTCCTCCGCCGTGCCCAGGTAGGCGTCGATCACCACCGGGTCGTTCTGGATTTGCGCGGGCGTGCCCTGAGCAATGATCTCGCCATGGTCCATCACGATGATGCGGTCGGACACGCCCATCACGAGCGCCATGTCGTGTTCGATCAGCAGCACGGTCACGCCCAGGTCGCGGATGCGGCGGATCTGCGCCATCAACGCGTGCTTTTCGGTTGGGTTCATGCCGGCGGCGGGCTCGTCGAGCAGCAACAAGCGTGGCTGGCTCGCCAGCGCGCGGGCGATTTCCAGCCTGCGCTGATCGCCATAGGGAAGGTCCGAGGCATATTCGCTCGCCCGCGCGCCGAGCCCCACCAGATCGAGCCAGCGCTGCCCGAGCGCGCCGTGCTCGGCCGCCTCGGCGCGCGCGGCGCGCGTGCCCACCAGTTCCGCTACAAGGGCCGTGTGCAGGCGATGATCCATGCCGATCAGCACGTTCTCGAATGCGCTCATATGGTTAAACAGGCGAATGCCCTGAAACGTACGCGCAATGCCGCGATGCACGTTGCGATGGGGCGCGCCGCCGCCAAGCGGCTCGCCGCGCCAGACGAGGCGTCCGCCGCTCGGCCGGATTACGCCCGTCAGGCAGTTGAACACCGTGGTCTTGCCGGCGCCGTTCGGGCCGATCAACGCGAGAATTTCGCCGCTGCGCACCTGGAAGGTAATGCCGCCAATCGCGCGCACGCCGCCAAAGCGGCGCTCGAGGTCATGCACCTCGAGCAGGGTTTCGCGCGCGGCGGCGGCTTCGAGGCCGCCGCTATCGGCGAGGGAAACGGCCGCCTCGGTTTCCTTGCCCGCCGCTTCCGCGGCTTCCGCTTCGTGCGCCACCGTTTCCTCTTCGGGCCGCGGCGCGGCACGCCTCACGCGCGCCGGCCACAATCCTTGCGGACGCAACAACATGAGCACGACGAGCGCCACGGCAAAGCCGAAAATGCGCCACAGGTTCAAAAAGCGCAGCATTTCCGGCAGCCCCGCGACGATCAGCGCGCCGAGTATCACGCCGGGAATGCTGCCGCGCCCCCCCATCACGACGACGATGAGAATCGTCACCGACTGCAGATAGGTGAACGCCGTGGGGTCGATCGTGCCGAAGCGCGCGGCGAACAGACTGCCCGCGAGGCCGCCGATCAGTGCGCCGATCACGTAGGCGAGCATCTTCACGCGCAGGGTCGCGACACCCACCGCTTCGGCGGCGGCTTCGTCCTCGCGGATGCTGGTCCAAGCGCGGCCGAGGCGCGAGCGTCCGAGCCGCACGGCGAACACCAGCACGACGATGAAGAACGCCATGCCCAGCACATACACCGAGCGCGGCGAACTGAATTCGAAGCCGAACAGGCTCGGCGGCTCGATGCCGTAGATGCCGTTCGGGCCGCCGGTAATGTCGAGATTGGTGGCAACGATGCGCGTAATCTCGCCGAAGCCGAGCGTGACGATGGCGAGATAGTCGCTACGCAGGCGCAGCGTGGGGTAGCCGATCACGACGCCGGAAGCGCCCGCGAACACCAGGCTGAACGGCAGCGTCGCCCAGAACGAGAAGTGCAGCAGCGTTTCCAGCAGCGCCGTCGTATAGGCGCCGATGGCAAAAAACGCCGCGTAGCCGAGGTCGAGCAACCCGGCATAGCCCACGACGATGTTCAACCCGAGGCCCAGAATCGCGTAGGTGATGATGGTGAGCCCGACATCGACGACATAGCCGCTCGCGAACTTGGGCAGCGCGATCGCCAACGCGAGCAGCACGCCGGAAACGACCCATGAAGTGTCCGTGGCCCGCGCGCGCATGTCTCACATCCTCTCGACCACGCGTTCGCCGAATAGCCCGGTGGGCTTCACCACGAGCACGGCGATCAGCACACCGAACACGAACACGTCGGTCCATTGGGAGGAGACATATCCCGCGCCGAACGCCTCCAGCAAACCGATCAGGAAGCCGCCCACCATCGCCCCCGGAATATTGCCGATGCCGCCGAGCACGGCCGCCGTGAACGCGCGCAGCCCGAGCACGAAGCCCATGAAGAAGTTGATCTGCGTGTAGAAGAGCCCTTCCATCACGCCGGCGACCGCGGCGAGCGCCGAACCGATGAAAAACGTGAGCTGGATGAGCCGCTCGACGTCGATGCCCATGAGCCGCGCCGCGTCCTGGTCGATGGCGAGCGCGCGCATGGCCGTACCGACGAACGTATGGTGTACGAACAGATACAGCGCGATCATCAGCGCGAAGCTGGCCGCGATAATGCCGATCTGCGCGAACGTGATGTGCACTTGCGCAACGTCGAAGCCCGTATGCGTGAGCAGGTGCGGGTACGTACGAAAGCCCGCGCCGTAGGCAATCAGGACGCCGTTCTCCAGCAGCAGAGAAACGGCTAGCGCCGTAATGAGAATGGACAGGCGCGGCGCGCGCAGCAACGGCTGATAGGCCACGCGCGCGATCGCCACGCCGAGCACGCCGGTCGCGAGCATGGCCACCGCGAAGGCCACGAACAGCGCGAGCGCGAGCGGCAGGCGAGCGGCCGCGAGCGCGGCGAGCGCGGTCCAGCCCACGAACGCGCCCACCATGAAGAGATCCCCGTGTGCGAAGTTGATGAGCCGGATAATGCCGTAGACCATCGTGTAGCCGAGGGCGACGAGCGCGTAGAACGAGCCGATCGTCAGCCCCTCGATGACGAACTGGAAGAAGGTGCTCATGAGCGGCCCGGTACGCTTACTTCATAGCCACCCACTTGCCGCTGGCATCCTGGCGTTGGTAAGGCTCGAACTGATCGTTATGCACGACGACCGTGATGTACACGGCACGGCTGCGGTCGCCCTTCGGATTGAAGCCGATCGTTCCCGTGGCGCCCTGGTAGTCCGTGATCTTGTGCAGCGCGGCGCTGATGTCTGCGGGCTTTGCCGACTTGCCGTCGGCGATGGCCTTGGCGGTCACGCCCACGGCGTCGTACTCGTACACCGAGTACGGCCCCGGCCCCTGACCATAGCTCTTGTTGTACTGATCGAGGTAGTCGTGCGCACCAGGAAGGAACTGTGCGAGCGGCGCAGTCGTGATGATCATGCCGTCGGCGGCTGGCCCTGCCGTCTTCATGAGCGTGGGGTCATTGGTGCCGTCGCCGCCCATGAAGGTCATCTTCAGGCCCACCTGGCGCGCTTCCTTCACGAGCAGACCCGCTTCGGAGAAATAGCCCGTGTAATAGATCACGTCCGGCTTGAGCGAGGAAACCTTGGTGAGCGTCGGCGAATAATCCATCTGGCCCGGCGTGATCGAGTCGGCATAGACCACGTCCACGCCCATCTTCTTGAGCGATTCCACCGTGTTCTGCGCGAGACCCTTGGCGTAGGTCGTGTTGTCGTCGATCACTGCCGCGCGCTTCGCGTGCAGCGAATTCTTGATGAAGCTGGCCGCGAAAGGCCCTTGCTCGTCGTCACGGCCAATCGTGCGGAACACATTGTCGTAGCCCATTTCCGTGAGCTTCGGATTGGTCGAGGCATCGAGCACGTAGGGAATGCCGGCGCGGTGGAATGCGGTCAACTCGGGCAGTGCCGCGCTGGAACAGTAGCCGCCCGCCACGGCAACCACGCCCGCGTCCACGAGCTTCTGCGCGGCCTGTACCGCCGTTTGTGCGTCGCATGCGTCGTCTTCGGGCACGAGTTCGATCTGCTTGCCGAGCACGCCGCCCGCCGCGTTGATTTTGGCGGCCGCGAGCTTCGCGCCGTTCAGGATATCCGTGCCCGCTGCGGCGCTGCTGCCCGAAAGCGGCACCGGCACGCCGATCTTGATGGTCTGCGCCTGGGTGAGTCCAGGCGCCAGCGCGGCGAGCGAGAAGAGCGTGAGCGCGAGGGTTGCGTGCAGCGCGCCATTGTTCTGAGGATTCATGTGAGCGGCTCCTGAGCGTGGACCCGACCGGGCGATGCCGCAACGCAGGCGAGCCCGCGCGGTCAGTTAGCGAAACGAAATAATTCGTCCAGTGCGATGCCCTGCAGGTCTCGCGCGCTCATGGCGCGCGGCTTGCATGGGACCGGCGCATAACGACTTATCCATGATAGATGCACGTCACCGTTTAACTGCCTAGGGTATGCGCGTATACAAATTACGTGCGCTCGCGGCAGCGTGAAGGTAATTTGTATACACGCATGGAGGGGTGCGAATGAAGACCATCGTACTGGGCGGCGGCATCGCGGGCGTCACGAGCGCGTATTACCTTGCGCGCGACGGCCGCGACGTCACCGTTATCGAGCGACGCTCAGGCGTTGCACTCGAAACCAGTTTCGCCAACGCGGGGCTCGTCGCGCCGGGGCACTCGTACACGTGGGCCTCGCCGCGTGCGCCGAAAATCCTGCTCAAATCGCTGTTCGTCGAAGGCCAGGCGCTGCGCCTGCGCCTGAAGGCCGATCCGCATATGTGGGCCTGGTGCGCGCAATTCCTGCTCAACTGCACCGAGGCGCGCTCGCGCGAGAACACCTCGCGCAAGGTCAAGTTGTGCCGCTATTCGCAGCATCAACTGCAAGAGATCACGGCGCGCGAGCAGCTCGAATACGACCTCATCAGCCGCGGCCTGCTCTATCTCTATCGCGACGCCGCCTCGTTCGAGCGCGGCCGCGCCCACATGTCGATCCTCGTGGAAAACGGACTGCCGCTCGAAACGCTCGACGCCGCCGCCGTTGCAGCACGCGAACCGGCGCTCGCCCACGCGCGCGAGCGCATCGCGGGCGCGATCTACTGCCCCAGCGACGCAAGCGGCGATGCCCACCGCTTCACGCGCGGGCTCAAGGAAGTTTGCGAACGTATGGGTGTGCGCTTCGTGTTCGATGCCCCGATCGAGGCCATCGAAGCCACCGGCGACCGCATTGCCGGCGTGCGCACGAGCGCGGGCATGATTCAGGGCGACGACTACGTGCTCGCGCTCGGCTCCTGGTCGCCGATCCTCGCGCGGCCACTCGGCTATCGCATCGCGGTCTATCCGGTGAAGGGCTATTCGGCCACGTTCCCCTGCGGGCCCGGGCACCGGCCGCCCGAGATGGGTGGCGTCGACGAGAATCACCTCGTGGCATGGGCGCGTTTTGGCGCGCGCCTGCGCTTCACGGCCACTGCGGATTTCGCGGGCTACGACACGCGCCACACGCCCGCCGATTTCACTTCCATGATGCAGGCGGCGCGCGAACTCTTTCCCCAGGGCGCCGATTACACGCAGCCGGCGTACTGGGCCGGGCTGCGGCCGATGACGCCCGAAGGCACGCCGCTGATCGGCCGCACGCGCCATCGCAACTTCTTTCTGAACACGGGTCACGGACACATGGGCTGGACCATGTCGTGCGGCACCGCAAAACTGCTCGCCGACATCATGGCCGGGCGCGAGCCCGAACTCGACATGACGGGATTGATGCTGAGATGACCATTAGCGCACCGCCGCAAGATCACGAGGATGCCTACACGAAGCTCGGCTTCGCGCTCGACGGCGGCATTGCCCGCCGCGCCGCGATCGGCCTCGTCGTGCTGGCCACCGATCATACGATCGAATACGAATGGCGCGATCTGTTGCGCCAGCCGGGCGTGGCGTTCTACGAGAGCCGGCTCGAGAATTCGCCGGACATCACGCCGCCTCGCCTCGCGGAAATCGAGGCGCGCATCGCCCCCGCCGTGAGCCTCATGCTGCCCGGCGAGCGCCTCGACGTGGTGGCGTTCGGCTGCACGTCGGCTTCGATGGTGATAGGCGAAGACAAGGTTGCGGCACGCATCCGCGAGGCGCGGCCCGATATTGCCTGCACCACGCCGATCACGGCCGCGCTCGCCGCGCTAAAGGCGCTCAAGGTGCGCCGCGTGGCGCTTCTTACACCCTACGTGCGTACCATCAACGACTTCATGCGCGATTACATCGAGGCGCGCGGCGTGGCCGTCACACGCATGGCTTCGTTCGAGCACGCGGACGACAACGAGGTGGCGCGCATCGATGCGGGTTCGATTCGCAGTGCGATAGAAACGCTGGCGCGCCACGACGATGCCGATGCGGTGTTCGTGTCGTGCACCAGCCTGCGCGTGGCCGCGCTCGTGCCTCAGATCGAGGCGCAGACCGGCAAGCCCGTGCTGTCGAGCAACTACGCGATGGCGTGGCACGCGCTGCGGCTCGCGGGGGTGCAGGATAGCGAGCCGCAGCTGGGGCGCCTGTTCGCGCGTTGATGCGCTAATGCACGACTGAGCAACGCGACGATCGATCGACTCCTTCACGACACGCGGGTCGGCCAGCGTTGAAACGTCACCGAGATTGCCGTAATCGCCATCGGCGATCTTGCGCAGACATTGCGCACCGGCGCGAACATCCGCTGATGAAATCAGGCGTAAATGGGCTTGCCGGCGAGCGCGCTGCGAATCGCCCCCGCGAGGTCGCCGGCGGCGAATTTCGCCACGTAGCCGCTCGCGCCTGCATTCTTCACGTGCGCCTCATTCGCCGTGCCCGTGAGCGACGAATGAATCACCACCGGAATATCCACGGTGCGCGGGTCCGCCTTGATCTTGCGCGTCAACGTGAAGCCGTCCATCTCCGGCATTTCGAGGTCGGTCAGCACGAGCGCAATGCGATCCTTCGCGCGCACGCCGTCGCGCTCCGCGTTCCTGGCAATCTCGTCGAGCTGCTTCCACGCTTCGAGTCCCGTCTTCGCCATCGTGTATTCGACGCCGAGCGCCTTGAGGCTCTGGCCGATCAGCTCGCGCGCGAAGCCCGAGTCGTCGGCGGCCAGCACCTTCGCACCCGGCGGAATCATCGCGGGCTCGCCCACCTCCTCCGGCACGACCGCGCCGTGCTGCGCCGGGAAGACGTCGCGCAGCACCTGCTCCACGTCCACCACCTGCACGAGTTTCTTGCTCTCGGGGTCGTTCTCGAGCCGCGCGATGCTCGTCACGCGGTTGCCCATCGTGACGTCGGCGGTCAGCACCTGGCTCCATTCGAGCCGCACGATCTCGTCCACGCTTTCGAGCGCGAAGCCCTGGGTGGAACGCGCGAATTCGGTCACGAGCAGGATGTTCAGGCCCGTGACCGGCTCGCAGCCCATGAGCCGCGGCAGGTCGATCACGGGCATCACCTGGCCGCGGATGTTCGCCGCGCCCAGCACGTAGGGGGACGACGCCGCGATCGGCGTGATCGCCGGCATGCTCAGAATTTCCCGTACCTTGAAAACGTTGATGCCGAAGACTTCGCCAACGTCGCTGCCCGGCGCCGCGCCGAGACGGAAAAGCAGCAGCTCGAACTGGTTCGTGCTCGTCAGGCGGGTTCGTTCGTCGATTGCGAAGCCGCTATCCATGATTCTCTCGTGTCCTTTACGTGTGGCGCGATGCGTCCGGCATCCGCTCTCTGCCAACGTCTACGGCCTGGCGCGGGAAATCTTGAGCCTGCCGCTCCCGCACGAGCGTGCCGGATCAGGACACGCTCACACGCCCTCGCGCACGCGCACGCGCACGCGGCCAGCAGCATGCTCGCGCAGGAGCGCCGCGCAGCCCTGGGCGCTCACTGGCCTGCCGAACAGGTAGCCCTGCTGCCGCTCGCAGCGCAGCGAGCGCAGAAACGACGCCTGCTCGGGCGTTTCTACGCCTTCGGCGGTCACGCGCATGCCGAGCGAATGCGCCATCGCCACGACGGCCGAGGTGATCGCCACGGAGTCGCGGTTGTCGGGCAGACCCGCCACGAACGTGCGATCGACCTTCAGATGGTGCAGCGGAAAGCGCTTCAGATACGAAAGCGACGAGTAGCCGGTGCCGAAATCGTCCACTGAAATGCGCACGCCAATGGCGTTCAGCGCGTGCAGGAGAGGCAGCACACTCTGGCTGTCGCTCATCAGAATGCCTTCGGTGATCTCCACTTCGAGCGCGTCGGGCGCGAGGCCCGTGCGCGCGAGGCACCCCTCCACCTGTTCGACCAGCCCGTCCGCGATCTGGCGCGGCGAGAAGTTGACCGCCATGACGAAGTCGGGCGCGAAGAGGCGCCGCCACTGCGCGGCCTGGCGGCACGCGTGCTCGAGCACCCATTGGCCGATCGGGATGATCATGCCGGTGTCCTCGGCCACGGGGATGAACTCCACCGGCGAGACCTGGCCGAGCTCCTCGCTCTCCCAGCGCAGCAGCGCCTCGGCGCCGATCATGCGGCCGCTTTCGCCATCCACGATCGGCTGATAGACGAGGCGCAGTTCGCCCGAAGCGAGCGCGCGGCGCAGCCCCCGCTCGATCTGGAAACGGCGCTGCAGGTGCTGGCGCAACTCGTTCGTGAAGAACTGGAACTGGTTGGTGCCGCGCTGCTTGGCCGCGTACATGGCCGAATCGGCGTTGCGCATGAGCGCGGCGGCGCTGCGGCCATCGTCGGGATACAGGCTGATGCCGATCGAGGCACCCAGGTAGTACTCGTTGCCCGCGACCGCGAACGGCGCGGCAAGCGCGCCGAGCACGCGCTGCGCAAGCGCGACAAGGTCGTCCACGCCCTTGTAGCAGCACACCGCGATCACGAATTCGTCGCCACCCACGCGTGCGAGCGTGTCCCCCTCGCTCACGCAGCCGGTGAGGCGCCGCCCCACGTCGCGCAGCAGCGAGTCGCCGGCTTCGTGGCCGCCCGTGTCGTTGACCTTCTTGAACCCGTCGAGATCGACGAAGAGGAGCGCCGGCTTCGCCGAACACGTAGCGCGCTCCAGCATCGCGTGCATGCGATCGGCGAGGAAGGTGCGGTTGTACAGGCCTGTGAGCGCGTCGCGCGTGGCGAGGTAGCGCAATTGCTGCTGCGCCTCGCGCACGGGCCCGATATCCGTGAACGAGACCACCACGGAAATCGGCTCGCTTTCGCCGGGCCGGAAGATCGGCAGCACGTTCTCGCTCACCCAGACGATCTCGCCGTCCGCGAGTTCGAGGCCGACGGTCTCGCCGAGCACCGGCTTGCCCGTCTCGAGCGCCTTCATGCTCGGGCGCTTCGAGGTGGGCAGGGGCTTGCCGCTTTCGTCGAGCACGCGCGGAATCACCTGCATGATGCTCATGCCGACAGCGTGCTCGGGCAGGCGCAGGAGGCGCCGCGCGCTGCGATTGCAGGCGAGCACGGTGTCGTCGCGGGCCTGCATCACGATGCCTTCGTTGAGGTGGTCCACCACGAGGCGATGGTGCTCCTCGCTGAGCGCGAGACGCTCGGCCATGGTCTGCTGGTTGAGCATGGCCGCGACGCTGTGGGCGATGTCGCACAGCAGCGCCTCCTCGGCCGCGCTGGGCCGCCAGGGCCGGCTCTGGTACACGGCGAGCGCGCCCAGCACGCCGCCGTTGTCGTCGTCGAGCGGCGTCGTCCAGACCGCGCGCAGGCCGCTGTCGAGCGCGATGCGGCGGTACTCGCCCCACTCGTGCGCGAGTTCGTAGTCCTCCACGCATATCGTGCGCCGCTCGGCGATCGCCGTGCCGGACGGGCTCGTGCCGGAACCGACCGGCGTGCCGTCGAACGCGGCGTGATACTGCGCCGGCAAGTTCGGCGCACTGCCGATGCGCAGGCGCTGGCCGTCGGCATCGAGTTGCAGGACCGCACAGTTTGCGCCCGCGCCCAGCAGCCGCCCGGCGCGACAGCAGACTTCCGCCAGCAGTTCCGGCAGCGGCATGCTGCGCGACACCAGCCGCAATACGCTGCGCTCCTGTGCGAGCGCCGCATCGGTTCCGTTCGCGGCCCCGCTGGTTGCCCCGTCCGATTCTTTCGACACCTCCGACTGACCGCCCCGTGATCCCGCTGCGCCGAACGCTCCCGCCGCTTGGGAATAGACCATACCTTCTTCCCCTCTTGTTGCCGCGGTGCCTGTGGTGCAGGTAGCGCCCGCGGCCGGCTCGATCTCTAATGTGGTGCGCGGCAAACCGCTCGCCGTCAGGCGAGCGATTGCGCCGCCCCTGCGTTAACGGCAAGGGCGGCGCGATTCTTGAAGCGTTGGGGCGAAAGGTACGGGCCGGCGGCGAGCCGGATAACAGGGCGCGGACGGGAAGGCGCGCCGGGTGGAGGGGTATGGGCGGCGCGTAGGGGTTCGCGAGGGTAAACGCCTACGCGCGCCGGTACATCGCAAAAAACGCCTTACGCCTGACTCTTCTCGCTGCTTTCGCCGCTGCCGTCCTTGTGGAACACGCGCTTGGTCGCGCGCTTGGTGGCCTCGTAACCTTCGCGCGACGCATGCGCGATGCCGTGGCCCACCGTCTTCGCCGCGTGCGCGGTGGCGTGGCCGAAGTCGCGTGCGGCGTGGCCGGTTTTCGTGGCCGCTTCCTTCGAGTCGTGCTTGATGTTCTCCTTCACTTCGTGAAGGTCGGCGTGCGCCATCGTGCTGGCCATGCCCAGCACGAGCGCGGCAAGTATGAACCGTTTGGATTTCATCATCGGGCTCCCTTTTGTATTGTCATCGAATGACTGCGGACGCGTCGAGCATGACTGCCGCGCGTCCCGTAAGCAGCACGCGGCCCTCGCCGCGCACCGTAAAACCATAGAGTACCGTGTTGCCGCTGCCGCTCACGCGTTCGGCTTCGATCGCGAGCGGCGCGGCGAGCGTGTCGAGGCGCTCGATATGCGCCACTACCGTGCGCACGCTCGCAAGAAAACCGACGCGCGGACGCTCGGCCTCTGCGCCGTCCAGTGCGCCGAGCAACGCGCCATGCACCGCCATGGCCTGCGCCGCGTACTCCACGCCGCACACCGCCGCAAGGCGGCCGCGCGAGCGCAGCGGATTGTGCGGATCGCGATGGCTGGTCGCGATGCAGCGGATACGCGTCTCATCCCATGACTGTACCGCGTCGAGCAGGCACATCGCGCCGCTATGCGGTATGCGCGCCGCGATCCATGCGCGGTCGAGCGGCGCGCCCGGCGCGGCGTTCGCGATCACGTCCGCGAGCGTAGCGGGCAGAGTGGCTTGCGTCGTCATGCCCCCTCTCCAGACGCGTCCACGGGCTCGACGTCGATTTGCACACGCAGCTCGGGCATGTAGTCGATGACCACGCTCGCACGTTGGCCGGATGCATCCATGCGCGCGAGCGCTTCGAGCAGCGGCAGCACACGCGCGGCGGGATTGTTCGTGCGCAGCGCTTCGAGTTCAGGCGAGGCGAGCGGCGTCGCGAGCGCTTCGGTGAGCGTCACGTCGAGGCGCGCGAGCGTCGTCGCGCTGGCCTGCGGCGCGAGCACGAGCGCGACGCCGAATGCATCGGCCACGGGACGCAACGCGTGCAGCGGCTCGGGATAGTCGGCGTCGTAGGCGATCAGCAAGGTGGGCACGCCATCCACGGCCACCTGACACGCGCTTTCGAGCAGCCCCGCTGCGAAGCTGCCGTCGTGCGCGCACAGCACGTTCGATGCGGCCCGGTCGCGCGTCGCGATGCTCCAGTATCCCGCGGGCGCGTTATGCACCGAGTTGTGAAAACGCGTGGGCGAAAGCAGGCGGTCGTCGCTTGCCAGCGCGTCGCAAATTATGTGGCAGTTCTGACCATCTCCACCCGAGGCCGCGAACACGGCGGCAAGCGTCGTCGCGTCGCGACCGCTCGCCGCGACGGCTTCGTGGCCCACGGCGAGCGCGGTCTTGACGACGGCCCCGGTGCGGCGGCGCTCTGCCGCCGGCAACCCCTCCGGCGGCGGCAGCACCGTGCGTGCGCTCGCGTAGGGCGCGCGCGCGGCGAGCACGTCGGCCGTCTGCGGCCAGTTGGCGAGACCCGGGCCGATCACGCCGACGCTTTCGATGAATACGGAAAGTTTCATGGCGGTCATCCGTGATGTGCGCGGTCCGCGCGCCCGAACAGGAGGCTGCAATTCGTGCCGCCAAAACCGAATGAATTGCTGAGTGCGGCGCCGATTTGCGCTTCGCGGCTTTCCAGCACGTAGTCGAGGCCGAGCGCGGCGTCCGGCTGCGTGGTGTTGACGCCGGCGGGCACGAAACGATGGCGCAGCGCGAGCGCCGCGATCACGGCTTCGAGCGCACCCGCCGCGCCGAGCGTATGCCCCGTCGCGCCCTTGGTCGAGCTGCATGGCGTGCGCTCGAACAGTGCGTTGATCGCGCGGCTTTCAGCGACGTCGTTGCTCGGCGTGGCCGTGCCATGCAGATTGATGTAACCGATTTCGTCTGGGGCCACGCCCGCGGTGGAAAGCGCCTGCGCCATCGCGGCGCGCGCGCCGAGCCCTTCGGGATGCGGCGACGACATGTGATGCGCGTCGCTCGATTCGCCCACGCCGAGCAGGAGGATGGCGTCGTCGTCCAGCGTGTCGGGCGTGCGCTCGAGGAAGGCGAACGCCGCGGCCTCGCCAATCGAAATGCCGTTGCGGTTCACGTCGAACGGGCGGCACGGATCGCGCGAAAGCAGTTCGAGCGAGTTGAAACCGTACAGCGTCGTCAGGCAGAGCGAATCGACGCCGCCCACCACGGCCGCGTCGATCAGCCCCGCTTCGATCATGCGGCGGGCGGAGCCAAACACCTTCGCGCCCGAGGAACAGGCCGAAGAAATCGACGTGGCCGGGCCGCGCAGGCCAAAATAGGCGCGCACGAACGAGGCCAGCGCGAACGGGTTGTGCGTCTGCGCGTAATGAAAGCCCGGCTTGAGCGCGCCGCTTTCCAGGTCCCGCTGCCGGTAGGCGTTTTCGGTTTCGAGAATGCCCGAGGTGCTGGTGCCGACGAATACGCCCACCCGCTCGGCGCCATAGCGCGCGACGGCGGCCCGAATGTGTTCGGCGAAACCGTCTTGCGTGAAGCCGATCTGCGCGAGACGGTGGTTGCGGCACGCATAGTCCGCGAGGTCGGCGCGTAGCGTCTCGCTCTCGAGGCCCGCCACTTCGCCAATCCACGTATCGAGGTCCGCGCGCGCGAAGTCGCAGCGCGCGAGGCCCCCGCGCTTGCCGCGCAGCGCGTCGAGCGTCGCGTCGAGCCCGCGCCCGAGGCAGCTGGTAGCGGTGAAATGCGAAAGGATCAGTGGTTTCACGTCAGTCGTTCCGTTTGCGCAGCGGTGGAATCAGGGTTGACCGGCTTCGCCGTCGAGGCACGCGCGCAGTGTGGTCCACTGGAGCTGGCGTTCGGCGGCGGCGCGCAGGAGCGGCGGCAGCACGTCGAGCACGAGCGGCTTGCCGCTTGCGTCGCGCGCCGCGTGGCCGTCGTGCACGAGCAGGATGTCGCGCGCAGCCAGGCCGTCGAGCAGGCGGTGCGTGACCGTGCCGGCCTCTTTCGCGCGGGTGTCGAAGCCGCGCCGCGTCCAGCTCGCGAGGTGCAGGCCGAGGCCGCACAGCACCGGCTCGAGGAACGGATTGCGCAGGCCCGCCGGTGCGCGGAAAAAGCGCGGCGGCGTCCCCGCGATTTCGGCAAGCGTGCGCTGCGCCGCCTCGATCTCGCGCTTCATCACGATGGGCCCCGAGACTGAAAACGTATGCCGATGGCGCTGGCTATGGTTCTCGACGGCATGGCCGCGCGCCACGATCGCTTCGACCAGATGCGGGTGGCGTCGCGCGAGATCGCCGATGCAGAAGAAGGTTGCGCGAACTTCGAAGTGGTCGAGCAGGTCGAGCACGCGCGGTGTCACTTCGGGGTCCGGACCATCGTCGATGGTGAGCGCGATGCGCTGCCCCGCGTGCTCGGGCAGGCGCGTCCAGTTCGGGCCGAGCAACGCGCTGCGCGGCCACAGGCCCGCGGCGATCAGCGCGAGATGCGACGCGACCACGCTGCCCGCGGCCCACGGCCACGCGTGCGGCTGCGCGACCACGGCGGCGGCCGCTCCCGCGTGCAGCGCCACCGCGCCGCTTATGAACGGCGACGGCCTCCAGCGGCGCGCCGTGGCGGACGCGGGCGTCACATGCGTAGCGCGCAACGAAGCCGAATTCATGCGCGGCCTCCGTGCGGGTGGGTCATCTGCGCGGGTTCGGTACGCGGGCGAGCGTGCCGCCGCTCGTCGCGCGTATCGGCGCTCAGGTGCGCCTCGTCGCTGCTGTGCACGAGCGGCGGCGCGAGAATCGCCGCGAACACGAGCGCGAGCATCGCGCCCGGCCCCACCGTCAGCCCGAACGTTTCGAGCAGTGGCACATGAGACAGCGAGAGCAGGCCGAAGCCTGCCACCGTCGCGAGATTGGCGACGAGGAGCGAGACGAGCGTGCGCGGCGTGATGCCCGCTGCGTCGTCGCGCTTGCAAAAGAACAGTGCATAGTTCGAGCCCACGGCGACGATGAGCAGCATGCCGACCAGGTGCAGGATGGTGAGCGGCACGCCTGCCAGCGCGAATCCCGCCGCCACGACCAGCACCGCCGCGACGAGCGGCGCGAGCGCCCTCGCCGCACGCGAGAACGAGCGCAGCGCGAACACCAGCAGCACGACGATGACGGCGAAACCCGCGAGCGAGAGGCGAATGTCTTCGTGCACGTAGTCCACGTACATGCGGTCGGCTTCGGCCTTCATGTCGACGAAGAGCGCGCCCGGCACGTTCGCACGGGCGACGGCGCCGCTCACGGAGCTGGCGTCGAGGCTCGGCGTATTCACGGCCTGCGCGCCTTGTGAATGGCGCGGCGCGCGCAAGGCGAGCATGGCGCTCCACTGGCCGTCGCGCTGGGTCAGGAGCGCATCGACGGCGAGCGCCATCGACGTGCCCTTGAGGTCCGCGCGCGTGACGAGCGGCGGGTTGCGCGCCGCTTCGACGTCGGCGAGGAACGGCGCGAAGGCGTCGGGCCTCACATCCACCGGCTGGTTCCTGAGCGCCTCCTGCAGGCGCGCCGTGAGCACGTCCTTGCCGGGCAGGCTCGCGAGGCGTGCACGCTGGGTGGCGTCGCTCGGCAGGTAGCGCGCGGGGCTCTCGAAGCCGCCCAGCACACCACGCTCGACGAGCGGCTCCAACTGCGCGCCGACCTTCTCCGCGCCTTCGAGCGCGGCCTGCTCGCTCGCGGCCGGAATCACCACGAGATAGCGCACGTCGGGCGCGCCCACGTCCGCGCGCAAGCGCGTGTCGAGCGCCTGGCTCGCGGCGGGCACGGGGCTCAAGGCGGCAAGCTCGTGGCTCCAGAGGTCGTCGCGATGCAGCCAGAGCGACGCGAGCGCGGCGAGCACGAGCGCCGCGAGCGGCCAACGCAGGCGCGGTGCGGCGTGCGCCAGGCGCGCGAGCGCCGCGCCGATACGCGACACATCGCGGATCGCGACTGCTCCGCCCGACAGTTGCGGCAGCACGAATCGCGTGACGAGCGCGGCGCTCACGAGGCCCGCGATCGAATAGAGCCCGAGTTGCACGAGGCCGGGGAAGCCCGAGAACAGCATCGTCGCGAAGCCGCACACCGAGGTCAGCACGCCAAGGCGGATGGTCGGCCAGTAAGCGGCGAGCCATGCGCGCATCGACTCGCGGCCCTGAGGCGCGCCGCGGGGGCCACCCTGCGACGACTGCACGAACAGATAGATCGAGTAGTCCACCGCCTCGCCCATCAGTGTCGTGCCGAAGCCGAGCGTCAAGCCATGCACCGTGCCGAACACGAGCGAAACCGTCGCAATGCCCGCCGCCACACCCGAGAACACCGGCAGGAGCCCGAGCCCCAGCGTGCGCGGCGAACGGTACAGCGTGAGCAGCAGCGCGACGATCAGCACGAGGCTCAGGGTGGAGAGGCGTTCCACGTCGTGGCGAATCGCGTCGCGCGTGGCGACCCCGAACACGCCCGGCCCCGTCAGCGATACCTGGTAGGCCGAAGCATTGGGCAAGGTGCGCGTGGCGGCGGCAAAAGCGGCGCGCACGGCGTCGATGGCGCGGGACTGGGCGTCCGTGTCGGAGCCGGCGGCCGCCGTTTGCGCCACCAGCACGGCGCGCCGGCCGTCGCGCGAGGCCCAAACGCCGCCGCGGCTCGCAGGCTGCGCCGCGCTATCGAGCTGGCCGACCATCGCCGCCACTTCGCCCGTCGGGTCGCGCGGCAGCAGGTCCTTGGCAACGAGGCCCGCCGACGAAGTCAGCAGATCGAGGCTCTCGCCCAGCGCTTCGTGCAGCCCTTGTTCCGTGAAGTGTTGCGGCGTGACCGCGGGGCTCAGCACATAGCGGTGGGCGAACATGAACTGCTCGTCGCGCGCGTCGTTCTGGCCCGAGCCGTTGTGGATCGCCACGAATTGCGGGTCGCCGCGCAGGCTCGCCGCTACGCGGCGCGAAAGCTCCGCGCGCGTGCTCTCGTAGCCGCCGTCGATGCCGATCAGAATGAGCCGGGACGCCAGCCCGTCGCGCAGTTGATCGACGAGCACTTGCTGCGTGGGGCTCGGCGAGCGCGGCAGAAACGCCGAGAGATCGGCGGTGAAGTTCGCGCGGCCGATCGCCACCGCGCACGCGACGAGGCACAGCAGCCACACCGCAACGGCGCGGCGCTGAACGAGCGCGACGCCGCGCGCAAGGACCGGATGGGCGCGCGGGTCCATCAGTTCGCGTCCGCGGAAAGGGCATGCAGGCGCATCACCGAATGATCGCCGTCTGCCTGCTGGATCGCGACGCTGCGCATCGCGTCGCGCGTGCCGTCTATCGTGATGGTGCTCACTACCTTGCGCATGCGCGAGTCGAGCGGCGTGAGCGTGAGCGTCCAGTCGTCGCCCTCACCCGTGAGCGCGACCTTGTACACCTGCTCCAGCGCGAAGCGGTTGCCTGCGAGCGTCGCACGGATGCTCTCGATGAACGCGCCCAGTTCCGGATAGCGCGCGAGCGCCAGCGTGTACTTGTGGTTCTCGCGCTGCACGGTGAGCATGTCGCCGTCCACCACGAGGTGCTCGGGCTTCGGGTTCTGCGTGATCTTTTCCAGATGGTCGGGCGCGACGAACACGAGTTCGCCCGACGACTCCACGGGCTGTGTCGCAATCGAGAGGTACTTCGTCTCGGTGAAGCTCGCACGGCCGGACTTGCGCTGCGCGAGCGTGGACATCAGGCGGTCGAGCGTCCACGCGGGCTGCGCGGTTTCGGCGGCCTGCGCCAGCGCGGCGGGCGCGGCCGCCGTCATGACGGAAGCGGCGAGGAAAGCGGCGCTCGCCAGCGCACGCTGGCAGCGCGCGCGCAAGGTTGCGCAACGGCGGTTCGCGCTCATGCGTCGGTCACCTCGTGCACGGGTAGCTCGGCATGGGGGCGCGTCTCGCGGCGGCGCACCGTGGCCGGCGCACGCGCTGCAGTGCTCGCCGCCGCAGTTGCCGATGCCGGTGCGCCAACCATCGCGCCCTGCCTGCCGCCCTGCCAGAAGTCGTAATAGTTGAACCAGTTGTACGGCGCCAGGCGGCAATAACGGTCGAGCAGGGTCACGTAACGCACGAGCGCCGCGTCGATGGCGCGCTGGCGCGACTCGCGCGGCACGTCGGTAAAGTCCGCCAGCGTTTCGAAGTGCACGTCGTAGCGATTGCCGCCGCGATACAGGCCCGTCATGAACAGCACCGGGCGCTTGAGCATCGCGGCCATGTAGAGCGGCCCGAGCGGGAACGCCGCCGGTTCGCCGAGAAACGCCATGCGGCGCATGGTGGCGGCGTCGTCGGCGAGCAGCGTGCGGTCCGCGAGCATACCCACCATGCAGTTCTGGTCGAGACGCTCGTGCACCTTCAGCATCGAGCCAACCTGGCCGAGCCCGATCACTTCGGGCTTCGCCGCGGGATTCACGGCGGCGAGCGTCGCGTTGATCTTCTGCGCGTTCTCTTCGTACATCGTCACGACCACGCGCAGGTCGGGCCGCGTGCGGCCGAGCGCGCGCACGATCTCGAAGCTGCCGAGATGCGCGCCCATCAGGAACACGCCGCACCCCTTGGCGAGCGTCTCGTCCACGAGCGTATGGCCGTGCGGGCGGATATCGAACATGTCGAAGCGCGCGTTCGCCAGGTAAATGCGGTCGTGAATCGTCGACGCGAATGTAAACACGTGGCGGTAGATGTCGCGCCAGTGGGCCGGGCGGCCCAGCACGCGGCGCAGGTAATCGCGCGAGGCGGCGCACGCGCGCGGCGAAAACAGCACGAAATACAGCGCGATCAAATGCAGCAGCACGCGGCCCGCGCGGCGGCCGAGGCGCAGCGAGAGCCACGTCATGATGCGCAGGAGCAGCGTATTGCTGCGCTCCTGCTGGTTCGCCCAGTCGGTGCGCTTCGTCATGGCTGCGCTCCGGTTTTCTCGTCGCTGATGACGCCGCTCGCGACATCGCGCGCGCCCGCGCGCAGCGTGAAGCGGATCGCGCCGCTCGCCGCCGCGTCCCAGGCGAGGTCGAGCGTTTCGCCAGGCGCGGCCGGGCTCAGGAATTTCGCGGTGCTGAGCTTGAACGTGGTGAACGGCCGGTTCAGCGCGTCGCCGATCGCGTCGATGGCGTGATCGAGCAGCACGACGCCGGGCACGATCGGGTGACCCGGGAAGTGGCCCGGCAGCGCGGGATGATCGGCGGGAATCGCGAACGAAAGCGTGGTT
This sequence comes from Paraburkholderia sp. BR14312, assembly GCF_040948675.1. Taxonomy (NCBI): domain Bacteria; kingdom Pseudomonadati; phylum Pseudomonadota; class Betaproteobacteria; order Burkholderiales; family Burkholderiaceae; genus Paraburkholderia; species Paraburkholderia sp. BR14312. The sequence continues at coordinate 38,762 of NZ_JBFPKI010000006.1, read as the reverse complement.
GCGGGTTCGGATAGAGCGTCGCCCGCGTCCTGCGCCGCCGGCGCGAGGCCGCCGCGCATCTGCCGCGCGACGAACGCCGCGAGCACGTCATGCGGCAGCTTGCCGGTGTCGTTGCGCGGCAGGGAATCGACGAACAGCAGCGGACGCGGCAGAAACGCGCGATCGATGCGCTCGCGCAGCGCGCGCTGCAGATCGGCAAGCGTGAGCGTGGGCGCGACCACGAGCGCGACGAGGCGCTGCACGATGTCGTGTCCCGTATGCGCATCGTGCTCGAGGTGCGCTGGCATGAAGAACACGCCGTCCACCACGCCAGGAATCGCGTTGAGCTGATGGTTGAGGTAGGCGAGCGAGGTCCGCTTGCCCGCGATGTTGATGAGGTCCGCCTTGCGCCCGTGCAGCAGGAAACGCTGCGCGTCGAGCAGTTCGATGGCGTCGCCCATCGGCACCGGCTCTTCCACGTGGCCGCCCGAAACCCACATAGTGGGGCCTTCGTCGTCCTGGACCGCGCTTGCGCGCGCTTCGAAGCGAACCTGCGGGAACAGTTGCCACGTTGCGCCCTTCGCGGTGCGGCGCGTCGCGATCTGGCCGGTTTCGGTGCTGCCGTAGATTTCGACGAGCGGCGCCTTCAAGCGCGTTTCCGCTTCGAGCGCGAGCTTTTCCGAGAGCGGCGCGGTGGCAGATAGCACCAGCTCGGCCGGCGGCAGCGCGTGATCGGTGGCGAGCAGCGCGCGCAGATGGATCGGCGAGGTCACGAGCACGCGCGGCTGCGGCACGGCTTCGAGTTCGTCGCGGATATCGACGGGATAGAACGGCAGCCGGTTGCTGAAGGCGAAGCCACCGATCAGCGGCAGCAACACGGTCACTTCGAAGCCATACATGTGCTGCGGCGGCACCGTGCCGACGATCGTGCAGTCGCGCGCGGCGAGCAGGCCGTGCCGCTCGGCCGACGCGCGCACGCCCGCCACCAGCACGCCCCACGTCTTGGCATGCGGCACCGGCGCGCCGGTGGACCCCGACGTGAACACGTAGGCCGCGACGCGCGAGGCGTCGATCCGCGGGACGGCGAACGGCGCGTGCCCGTCGGCTTCCTGCCGGGCTTCGGGATACGCGAAACGCGGCAGGTCGATCGCGCAATCGGGCGCGTCGTGCAGGCAGAACGCGTCGGGTGCGAACGAGGCGAGCTGGCGCACCGTTTCCGGCGTCTGCGTCGAGGGCAGCAGGCTGATGCGGCCAGAGACGAGCGCCGCGCACAGGCCCACGGTAAAGCGGTAGCGGTCGCGGCAGACGTTGAATACGTGGCCGCCCGCCGGCAGTGCCGCGGCCACACGCGTGACATCGGCGAGGAACGCGCGCACCGTGACGGGCGCGCCGTCGCGCCAGGCCATGACCTGATCGGGCGACGTATGAAAAACGAGCGGATGAGTCTGCATAACTTCAGTCAATACGGATTCCTGCGTTGTTCCCTGCTTTGATTCAGGCTGGCGAGCGGCGTCCATGATCAGGAATGCTCCGCGTGCGCCTGGGTCGCCTGCCGGTATGCGCGAATCGCGTCGAGCATGCCGGCATTCGCCTCGCCAGGCAGCACGAAACGCCGGCATGCGTGCTCGGCGACGAACATCACCGCCACGAGCGGCAACGCCAGATAGTTGGCGAACGTCGACCACGCGACGATCGGTGCAACCGCGAACATCAGCGTCGAAACGCCGGCAATCGCGACGAAAAAAACCGTCCATGCGAGCGTGATCTGGCGCGTATAGCGCGCGACGGACGGCGTCAGCGCGCCGCCGTGAATCATCGACGCGAACTGCGTGCAAAGCGGCACGCGCCCCGCCGCGAGCGTGCGCCCGAACAGCAGCGCCATCGCGAGGTTGAAGCTCACATGCTCCAGATACAGTCCCCACTCAAAGTGCAAAGCAAGCGGCGTGCGCATGAACCACAGCGCGAGCACCACGAGCGTCCACAGCGGCAGCAGCCACGCCCGGCGCGGCGAACGCGCGGCGGCGGCCAGCGCGATCGCGAGCGGGGGCACGAGCGCCATGGCCAGGCCGAAGCCGTGCGCGCCGGGCGTCGCGACCGCGTAGTGCGCGCCGATTTGCCAGGCGGCCACGGCCGCCACACCCAGCGCCGCGCGCGCTGCCGCAGCCACGGCGCTCACCGCCCGCCTCCGCGCACGCGCGCGCCAGAGGGCCGTGCGCAGGGCGCCGGCGGGCGGTCGGCCCCGGTGCGACCCAGGGCGGTCTGGCTAAGCAAAGAGGGCATCTGGCAAATATCGCAAATGGACTCGTAAGTGAATCGTAGGGTAAGGCAAGCGCCCCGAATCCTCTTAAGAAACGCAAGTATCGGGCCGGTTTCTTGCAAGTATGGTCAGGCACGCACATTTTAAGATTGGCGGGACCCGATCACCTGTCCTGCCGGATGCCGGTTTGTAACTGAATGTTCGGAATCGCGTCAGGCGGGGTTTTTGTCCGATCCGGACAGGCCCGAAGCCGTGCAAGCGTCTCGCGCGTTCCGATCCCAAAAAAGCGCGGCGCCTGGCACCGACCCTCTGTAACCCTTTCGGCTGGGAGCACGGTATACGCACCGATACCCTTCACTTAGAATCCTGGTAACTTTTACATCAAACGAACCCTAAAAACGGGTGGCCGGCGCTTTCGGCCCGCACGCCCGGAGAGCCCACGCATGATGAACGCACTGGAACAAGAGCTCGCCACGCAGATCGTGAAAGAGCTGAATCTCGAAGATGTCTCGCTCGACGAAGTGGGCGCCGACACTCCGCTCTACGGCGAAGGCTTCGGGCTCGACTCGATCGACATCCTGGAAATTGCGCTGCTGATCTCGAAGAAGTACGGCTTCGAGCTGCGCTCGGACAATCCGGAAAACGAAAAGATCTTCGCGACGCTCGGCTCGCTGGCCGCCTACGTCGCGGCGCACCGGGTGCGCTGACGTGCGCGGCGCGTAGTGCCATGACTGCCGGCGCAGGCCAGGACCTGGCCAGGATTGAGGGAGGAAAACCCATGCGTGCACTCGTGACAGGCGGCAGCGGCGCACTCGGGCAGGCCATCAGCGTGGCGCTCGCGCAGGCGGGCCACGAGGTCTGGGTGCACGCGAACCGGCGTCTGGCCGAGGCCGAAGCCGTCGCGCAGCGCATCGTCGCGGCGGGCGGCAGCGCACACGCCATCGCCTTCGACGTGACCGACGCCGACGCGGCCCAAGCCGCGCTCGCGCGGCTCGTGGACGACGCGCCCGTGCAGATCCTGGTGAACAACGCGGGCATTCACGACGACGCGCCCTTGGTAGGCATGCGCCGGGAGCAATGGCGCCGCGTGATCGACGTCTCGCTCAACGGCTTTTTCAACGTGACCCAGCCGCTCCTCATGCCGATGATCCGTACGCGCCACGGGCGCATCGTCAACATCGCCTCGCTCGCGGGCGTGATGGGCAATCGCGGCCAGGCGAACTACGCGGCCGCGAAGGCCGGGCTGATCGGCGCAACGAAATCGCTCTCGCTGGAGCTGGCCTCGCGCGGCATCACGGTGAACGCCGTGGCGCCCGGTATCATCGCTTCGCCCATGGCGGAGCACGCGTTTCCCGCCGAGCGCATCAAGCAGCTCGTGCCCGCGCAGCGCGCCGGCCAGCCCGAGGAAGTCGCGGGCATGGTGGCGTACCTGGTGTCCGACGCGGCCGCCTATGTGACAGGGCAAGTGCTCTCGATCAACGGCGGCCTGGCTTGAACACGCGGCGCGTTTTCCGCTGCTGCATCCTCTGAGGAAATACGAGTGTCTGTGCAACCCTTCGACGCAAAGCGGCAGTCGCGCTCCGCGCCCGGCACCAGCACGGGCGCGAGCGCCGAAGCATCCGGGTACGACGTCCCCGCGCACGATGCGCCGGACGTCCGCCCGGGCGGTTATGCGCGCGCAGCGGCGCGACCTAGAATTTTTTCAGGGTCTCACGCTGTCGAGGCACCCGCTGCCATGGCCACGCCTTCGTCCACGCATCTCGTCCTGATCCCGAGCTACAACCCCGGCGCCAAGCTCGACGAAACCGTGCGCGGCGCACGCGCGCAATGGAACCCCGTGTGGGTCGTGGTGGACGGCAGCACGGACGGCAGCGCCGCGCGCCTGCAGGCCATGGCCAACGACGACCCCGGCCTGCACGTCATCGTGCTGCCCGACAACCGGGGCAAGGGCGGCGCGGTGCTCGCGGGGCTCGAAGCCGCCGCGGCGCGCGGATTCACCCACGTGCTGACGATGGACTCCGACGGCCAGCACCCCGCCGCGCTGATTCCCGAATTCATGGCCGCCTCGCAGGCCGCGCCCGACGCCATGGTGCTGGGCCTGCCGAAGTTTGACGCGAGCGCGCCGCAACTGCGCGTGCAGGGACGACGCCTGTCGAACTTCTTCGCCGACTTCGAGACGCTGTGGGCCGGCATTGGCGATTCGCTATACGGCTTTCGCGTGTACCCGATCGCGCCACTGAAGGCGATCATGCACCGCCAGACGTGGATGCGCCGCTTCGACTTCGATCCCGAAGCCGCCGTGCGCCTGTGCTGGGCCGGCGTGCGGCCCATCCAGATCGAAGCGCCGGTGCGTTACTTCGGCGCCGATGAAGGCGGGGTCTCGCATTTCAACTACGTGCGCGACAACCTGCTGCTCGCGGGCATGCATCTGCGGCTCGTGAGCGGGTTCGCGCTGCGCCTGCCGCGCTTGCTAGGCAGGCGCCTGTTGCCCTGATCGCTCGATGGCTTCTTACGCCGTGGCGCGCATCGCTGCGCTCGCGCGGTAGTCGGCCAGCAAGCGCTCCTGCTTTTTGCCGGCCGCCGCGAGATTGCGCGCCTTGACGTGGCCGAAGCCGCGAATCTCGTCGGGCAGCGCCGCGAGCTGCAGCGCGACGGGCAGGCGCTGGGCGTCGAGGCTCGCGCAGAATTCGTCCACGAGCGCGACGTATTGCGCAATCGAGCGGCGTTCGTCGCGACGCTCTCCGGTCTTGCCGAACACGTCGAACGCCGTCCCGCGCAGCCCCTTCATGCGGGCCAGCGTGCGCAACACCGGCAGCACCCACGGACCGAAACGGCGCTTCACGAGATGACCGTGCTCGTCGCGCTTCGCGAAGAGCGGCGGCGCGAGCCAGAAGTTCAGCTTGTAGTCGCGTCCCGGCTCGCCTTCGAACTGCTCGCGCAGCTTCTGCAGATACGCGGGATCGGCGTAAAGACGCGCGACCTCGTATTCGTCCTTGTAGGCCATGAGCTTCGCGAGATTCACGGCAACGGCGCGCGTGAGCGGCAGCTTCGCGTCGCAGCCAAGCGCTGTCTCTTTCACGCGAATGCGCTCGACCACGCGGCGATACTGCTGCGCATAGGCGGCGTTCTGATACGCCGTGAGCAGCGCTTCGCGCGCGGCGATCACCTTGTCGAGCGATTCGGGCATGCGCAGAACGACGGCTTGCGGCTCTGCCTGCGTCCTGGTGAGCGCGCGCACGACCGCCTCGCCATGATGCGCGACATAGCGGCCCCAGTTGAACGCCTGCTGGTTCTTCTCCACGGCCACGGCGTTGAGTTCGATCGCGCGGCGCAGATGCGCGAGTTCGAGCGGCAGCCAACCCTTTTGCCACGCATAGCCCAGCAGCAGCGGATTGCTGTAGATCGTGTCGCCGAGCAAGGCCAGCGCGAGCGCATTGGCGTCCACGAACGCACAGCCCTCGCCGATACTCGCACGGAGTTCAGCCTCGGTTTGCGCGCCCGGGAACGTCCACTTCGGATTCTTGACGAATTCCGCGGTCGGCGTCGCGCCGCTGTTGATCGCCGCGACCGTCACGCCATGCTGGGTGCGCGAGAGCACGTCGCCCGAAGCGGAGACGATCGCATCGCAGCCGATCACGAGGCGCGCCTCGCCCGTGGCGATGCGCGTGGCGTGCAAGGCGGCGGGCGTCGCCGCCACCTGCACGTGGCTCAGCACGGCGCCGCCCTTTTGCGCGAGCCCGGCCATGTCGAGCACGGTCACGCCCTTGCCTGCAAGATGCGCGGCCATGCCGATCAGGCCGCCGATGGTCACGACGCCCGTGCCGCCCACGCCCGTCACGAGGATGCCGTAAGGCTTCGCCAGTTGCGGGAGCACCGGCATGGGCAGCGCGTCGAAATCGATCGATGCGGCGCTGGACACGTTCGCCGCGCGCGGCTTGCGCAACTGCGCGCCCTCGGCCGTTACGAAGCTCGGGCAAAAGCCCTTCACGCACGAAAAGTCCTTGTTGCACGACGACTGGTTGATCTTGCGCTTCGTGCCGAGCGGCGTATCGAGCGGCTCGACGGAAAGGCAATTCGATTGCACCGAGCAGTCGCCGCAGCCCTCGCACACGGCGTCGTTGATGAACGCGCGGCGCGCCGGGTCGGGATAGGCGCCGCGCTTGCGGCGACGGCGTTTTTCGGTGGCGCAGGTCTGGTCGTAGATCAGCACCGTGGTGCCCGCGATTTCGCGCAATGTCCGCTGCACGCTATCGAGCTGGTCGCGATGATGAACATCCACGCCCGTCGGCAAAACGATATTGGCGCCGTATTTTTGCGGCTCGTCCGTGACGATGACGATGCGCTTCGCGCCTTCGGCATGCACCTGATGCGCGATCTGCGGCACGGTGAGCACGCCGTCCACGGGCTGGCCGCCCGTCATCGCCACCGCGTCGTTGTAGAGAATCTTGTAGGTGATGTTGGCATTCGATGCGATGGCCGCGCGAATCGCCAGCAGTCCTGAGTGAAAGTAGGTGCCGTCGCCGAGATTCACGAACACGTGCCTGTCGCCCGAGAAATGCATCTGGCCGAGCCACGCCACGCCCTCGCCGCCCATCTGGCTGAACGTTTCGGTCTTGCGGTCCATCCACATCGACATGTAATGGCAGCCGATGCCCGCCAGCGCACGCGAGCCTTCGGGCACATTCGTCGAGGTGTTGTGCGGACAGCCCGAGCAGAACCACGGCTTGCGCTCCACCGTCACGCGCGGCTTCGCTGCCTCGCGCTCCTTCGCCTCGATGATCGCCACGCGCGCGAGCATACGTGCCCGGACTTCCTCGGGCACGTCGGCGCGCGCGAGACGCCGCGCAATGGCCTTGGCGATCAGTGCGGGCGAGAGTTCGTAGTGCGCGGGCAGCAGCCAGTTGCCGCGCGGCACCGACCATTCGCCGCCTTCGTTGTCGCGCTCGTCGAACTTGCCGTAGATCTTGGGGCGCACGTCTTCGCGCCAGTTGTAGAGCTCCTCCTTGAGCGCGTATTCGAGAATCTGGCGCTTTTCCTCCACCACGAGAATTTCTTCGAGCCCGGTGGCGAAGCCGCGCGCGTCCTGCGCGTCGAGCGGCCACACACAGCCCACCTTGAGCACGCGCACGCCGATCTGCGCGCAGGTCTCGTCGTCGAGGCCGAGGTCGGTGAGCGCCTGGCGCACGTCGAGATACGCCTTGCCCGCGGTCATGATGCCAAAGCGTGCGCGCGGTGAATCGATCACCACGCGGTTCAGGCGGTTCGCGCGCACATAGGCGAGCGCGGCGTACCACTTCTCGTCGAGCAGGCGCGCTTCCTGGGCGAGCGGCGTGTCGGGCCAGCGGATATTGAGCCCGCCTTCGGGCATGGTGTAGTCGGCGGGCGTGACGATTGCCACGCGATCCGGGTCGAGGTCGATCGACGCGGTCGATTCGATCACGTCGGTCACGCACTTCATGGCGACCCACAAGCCGGAGTAGCGGCTCATGGCCCAGCCGTGCAAACCGTAGTCGAGATATTCCTGCACGTTCGCGGGATAGAGCACGGGAATGCCCGCCGCGATGAGCGCGTGCTCGGACTGGTGCGCAACCGACGACGACTTGGCCGCATGGTCGTCGCCCGCGAGCACGAGCACGCCGCCGCGCGCGTCGCTGCCCGCGGAGTTGGCGTGCTTGAACACGTCGCCGGTGCGGTCGACGCCGGGGCCCTTGCCGTACCACATGCCGAACACGCCGTCGCGCTGCGCGCCGGGCCAGAGATTGATCTGCTGCGTGCCCCACACGGCGGTGGCGGCGAGGTCTTCGTTCACGCCGGGCTGGAACACGACGTCGTGGGCCTGGAGGTGCTTTTTCGCCTTCCAGAGCGACTGGTCGAGCGCGCCGAGCGGCGAGCCGCGATAGCCCGAGACGAAGCCCGCGGTATTCAGGCCGGCCTTGCGGTCGCGCGCCTTTTGCAGCATGGGCAGGCGTACCAGCGCCTGGGTGCCGCTGATGTACACGCGGCCCTTTTCCAGCGTGTATTTATCGTCGAGCGAAACGGATGCGGCTAGCGATGCAGCGTCTACGGCGGCACGGTCTGGGGCGTTCATGGCGGGGCTGTCTCCGGAATCGGTACTTCATCGGTACGTTTTCCGGGCGAGTATAGGAAGCCGATATGCCATCGTAAAATCACAAATTGGGAACACCGGTATGCGAAAAACGGATGGCTGGACGCGCAGTCATCCCCGCGTCGACGGGCGCTTGCTCAAGCGCCTCGGGCATTTGCCGTTAACACGCGGGACCAGCAACCACTCATTCCGGAGTCCCGCTTGCACGCGAAACCACGCGCCCTGCCATCTGCATCTGTCTTGTTCGGAACCCTGGCCGCAACCCTGCTGATCAGCGGCTGCGTCTCGAGCCCCCGAGTCGCCACCGCCCCCGCGCGCCCCACGACCATGGTTGTCGCTCCCCCGCCGCCGCCCCCGCCTGTCGTCGTCGCACAACCCGTTTATGTGCCGCAACCGTACGACGCCTACGTTTCGGTCGTGCTCGACCGCGACGTGGTCTACGCCGGCGGCAGCACGTATATCTGGATCGTGGGGCCGGACGGCCACCGCCAGCGCCGCTACTACGGCCGCGGCGACCTGCGCGGCGAAGTCCTGCACCGCCGCGCGGAACTGCGCGTGGTGATGGCGCATAACGAAGGCCATCTGCCGATGCAACATGCGCACATGCCCGAGCCCCAGCGCGTGCGCGTGACGATGCAGCCGCACGGCACGCCGCCGCATGGCTACCGGCCCCAGCCGGGCGGGCATCCGCCGGCGCACACCGCCCAACATCGCCCGCCGCCTGCACCGAACCGCAACGCGAACGCCAGCGCCAACGCCAATGCCGGCCATCACCGCCACCCCGACGGCCATTCCAACGCCGCTCCCGCGCCGCGTTTCGCGGGTCAGCCGCCGCCTGCCGGTTAAGGCTGGCTAAAACTTGAAGTTCGAACCGGCGGCCACCGTTCACTGGCCGGCCTAAAATGCGCCGCCGCCCCTCTGGCGGCGCCTCCTCCCTTGCCTCACCTGCCGCCGCCCGCCGCGCGGTTACGGTTGCGTCCCCAAAAATTCCTGCCCGAAGCGCATCCTCGGTACAACATCGCCGCGACTAAGTGACGCGATATATATCACATCGCGATATAATCCCTTTCTTTGGGCGGCGCCGAGCCGTCTGCGCTCCCCATCCGTTTCCGCTCCGAATCGTGTCACGCTTCAAGGTCCTTCGCTGGCTCACCCGCTTCACCCCTTCCAGGGTCACCATCACATGGCGCGAGCGTCTGCGCTCGGGCGGCGGTGCGCTGGTCGGCATCGCGCTGACGGGCGCGCTCGCGCACCGGCTGCCTGGCGGCGATCCGGGCATTTCGTACCTGATCGCCCCGATGGGCGCCTCCGCCGTGCTGCTGTTCGGCGTCCCCGCCAGCCCGCTCGCGCAGCCCTGGTCGATCATCGGCGGCAACCTCGTTTCCGCCACCGTGGGCGTGACCGCGGCGATGTGGATCCATGACCCCGTGCCGGCTGCCGCCGTGGCCATCGCCGTGGCCATCGTCGCGATGTTTACGCTGCGCTGCGTGCATCCGCCCTCAGGCGCGGTCGCGCTGACCGCGGTGCTGGGCGGCCCGGCCGTGCATGCGCTCGGCTATGAGTTCGTATTCGTGCCCGTCGCGCTGCAGTCGTTCCTGCTGCTCGGCGGCGCGCTCGTCTATCACGCCGCCACGGGGCATCGCTATCCGCATGCCGCGCGGCGCCCGCGGGTGGCCGGCCCCGTCCCCGCGCAAGCCGGTTTCACGCGTGCCGACCTCGAAGCCGTGCTGCGCGAGCGCGACGAAATGCTCGACATCGACACCGACGACCTGGAAGCCGTGCTCCAGGACGCCGAGATCCGCGCCTACGCGCGCAGCTTCGGCGAACTGACCTGCGCCGACGTCATGTCGGCCAACGTGGTGAGCATCACGCCCGCGACGACCGTGGGCGAAGCGCGCTCGCTGCTCAAGCGCCACGATGTGAAGGCACTGCCCGTGGTGGACGCGCATCACCAGGTGAAAGGCATCGTCACGCGCGCCGACCTCGCCGACGACGGGCGCGAACGGCATCCGCTGCGTCTCATGCTTTACGCGATTGCGCGCCTGTTCCGGCCGCACGCAGAGTCCGGCCAGAGTGTCGGCACGCTGATGACCACGCATGTGCTCACCGTCGCGAACACGACGCCGATCGTCGAACTCGTGCGTATTTTTGCGGGCCGCGGGCACCACCATGTGCCGGTGGTCGATCACGAACACCGGCTTGCGGGCATCATCACGCAGGCCGATTTGATCTCCGGGCTCTATCACCAGGCGAAGACGCCGCAGCAGGCACCGGCCTGAACCGCTTGGCGGCCAGAATCGCGGCCATACACCTGGCCGCATGCCGATGTGACGGGCGTTTTCGGGAATAAATGTCACATCGTGATATATTAGGCGACTAAACCGTTCCAGGGACTCCCGATGAAAAAAAGCGCGCGTGAGCTCGACAAGGTCGACTTTGAACAGCTGTCCGAATTTCGCTACCAGATGCGCCGCTTCGAGCGCTTCTCGGAGCAGGCCGCGCAGGCCGAGGGCATCACGCCGTTGCAATACCTGTTGCTGCTGCATGTGAAGGGTTACCCCGGCCGCACGTGGGCGACCATCGGCGAGTTGGCCGAGCGTTTGCAGGCGCAGCATCACGGCGTGGTGGCGCTCGTCTCGCGCTGCGAGGCGATCGAACTCGTCGAGCGCCGCGTGAGCGAGCGCGACCGGCGCCAGGTGGAAGTGCATTTGCTCGCTGCCGGCGAAAAGCTGCTCGCGCGCCTGGCCGAACTGCATCGCGCCGAGTTGAAGTCGCTCGAGGGCGCATTCACCATTCCGCGTATCGATCTTTAGGGCCTGCTCACCATGCATTCCGACGATTCCCACAAGCGCGACTTCTCGGCGAACGCACGCCTGCCCGGCATCAGCGCGCTGGCCGCCGTGATTGGCGCACTGGCCACGCTCGCGGCGTTCGTGCTGCTGAGCCTGATCCACTGGTTCACGAACCTGTTCTTCTTCGGCCAGTTCTCTTTCGGCGACCGCTCGCCCGCGCTCAACACGCTCGGGCCGTGGGTCATCGTCGTGCCGGTAATCGGCGGACTGATCGTCGGGATGATGGCGCGCTTCGGCTCCGAAAAAATTCGCGGCCACGGCATTCCCGAAGCCATCGAAGCCATTCTGTTCGGCAAGAGCAAGATGTCGCCGAAGGTGGCCGTGCTCAAGCCGCTTTCGTCGGGCATCGTGATCGGCAGCGGCGGCCCGTTCGGCGCGGAAGGCCCGATCATCATGACGGGCGGCGCGCTCGGCTCGCTGCTCGCGCAGTGCGTGCGCGTCACCTCGGCCGAGCGCAAGACGCTGCTCGTGGCGGGCGCGGCCGCGGGCATGACCGCCGTGTTCGGCACGCCGGTCGCGGCCGTGCTGCTCGCCGTCGAACTGCTGCTGTTCGAATGGCGCCCGCGCAGCTTCCTGCCGGTGGCGCTCGCGTGCGCGGTGGCCGGCTTCGCGCGCTCCGTGTTCTTCGGCACGGCGCCGCTCTTTCCCTTGCAGACCCTGCCGCCGCACGCAGTGGCGCTCTTCTCGTGCATCATCGCCGGGCTGCTGGCGGGCGCGCTCGCGTCGGGGCTGTCGGCGGCGCTCTACAAGGTCGAGGACCTGTTCGGCCATCTGCCGCTGCACTGGTCGTGGTGGCCGGCCATCGGCGGGCTCGTGGTGGGCATCGGCGGCTTCATCGAGCCGCGCGCGCTCGGCGTGGGCTACGACGTGATCGGCGATCTGCTGCATCAGCACATCGTTCTTCAGGTCGCCATTGCGATTCTGGTGGTGAAAGCCGTGATCTGGGTCGTGGCGCTCGGCTCCGGCACCTCGGGCGGCGTACTCGCCCCGCTGCTCATGCTCGGCGCCGGGCTCGGCTCGGTATTGAGCCACGTGCTGCCCGGCAGCGACCCGGCGCTGTGGCCGCTCGTGTGCATGGCGGCGACGCTCGGCGCCACGCTCGGCGCGCCGCTCACGGCCATCGTGTTCGCGTTCGGCCTCACGCACGATACCAATGCGCTGCTGCCGCTGCTCACGGCCACGCTGGTTGCGCACGGCTTCGCGACGGTCGTCATGAAGCGCTCGATCATGACCGAAAAGATCGCGCGCCGCGGTTATCACATCTATCGCGAGTACGGCGTCGATCCGCTCGAGCGCCATTACGTCGATGAAGTGATGACCCGCACCGTCGATACGATCGACGCGAACGTCACCGTGCGCGAAGCCCTCGACCGCTATTTCGGTTCGACCCAGCAGCGCCGCGCCTTCCCGGTGCTGCGCGACGGCGCGGTGCTCGGTGTGGTGGATCGCGCGATGCTCGACGCCGTGCGCGCGAGCGCCGCGACCGAAGCCCTCGACACGCCACTCGGCTCGTTGCTCGCGCAACGTTCCCCCGACATGGCGCTGCCCGCGGAAACGTGCCGGCAGGTTGCCACGCGCCTCGCGATTCACGGGCTCGAACGCCTGCCCGTGGTGGCCGACCGCGAATCGCGGCGGCTCGTGGGCATCGTCTCGCGCAGCGACCTCGTCAAGCTCTCGCTTGCGCACTTCGAGGAAGAGCACAAGAAGGAGCGCTTCCGCCGCATTCCCATGGGCAACAGCAAGCGGCGCTTTCCGCCGGTGCGCAAGGCGGGGTGACGGAAACGGCGCGCGTCTACTGATGCAGCGCCAGCCCCTTCACGGCCTTGTCGACCGCGTTCTTCGGGCCGTATAACGCGATTCCCACCAGATCGGGATTCTCCGGGGCCTCGGCGCGAAAGACCTCGCGGTTCGCCGCGTCGTGGCCCGTCGAAAACATGGCGTGCACATACGGCACGATCGTGAGTTCGCGCGAAACGCCGCGCCGCAGCGCCGCCTGCAATCCCCCGACATCGGCGCCATAGATCATCATCGGCTGGCCCAGCATCCTGCCGTAGCGTTGCCCGCGCGCGTCTTCGTAGGGCTCGCCAAGCGCTTCGGGCACCGCCGCCGCAATGCCCGTGGCGAGAAACGCGGTCACATTGAGCTTCTGCCAGACCGCGAGGTTTTCCCGCACGACCAGCGCGACTTTCGTATCGAACATGCTGCCTCCTTTTTCGAGGCAGTCATGATCCGCGAAACGCCGCTGCAAGTCTGGAATGTTTGTGCACGGCGGCTTGGGTCGCCCGGAAGCCGCACATCTCAGTGCAGATGCCGCAGCTTGTCCGGATTGCGCATCACGTAAATGGCCGTGACCTTGCCGTCTTCGATCTCGAGCGCGGTGGTCTGCAACTCGCCATCGGCCTCGCGCGAGACGAAGCCGGGCAGGCCGTTGATGAAACCCGCGCGCACGAAAGTCGAGCCATTCTTGCGGAACAGGTCGGCTAGCTGCGCATGCAGCTTCATCACACTCTCGAAGCCGAACACCGGGCGGCCGATCGCCGGGCGCTTGCCGCCGCCGTCCGCGTGCAGGCTCACGTCGTCGGCAAGCATGGCGCCCAGCGCGCTCATGTCGCCGCTGCGCGACGCCGCGAAGAACGCCTGCGCCAGTTCGAGGCCGCGCGCTTTCTCCACATGAAAACGCGGGCGCGCCTCTCGCACATGAGTGCGGGCGCGCGCCGCGAGTTGCCGGCATGCGGCGCTCTCGCGCCCGATCGTGGCCGCGACTTCGTCGAACTCGAGCCCGAACACGTCGTGCAGCAGGAACGCCGCGCGCTCCAGCGGCGAGAGGCGTTCGAGCGCGAGCATGAGCGGCAGCGTGACGTCCTCCTGCTCGTCCTCTTCGACGACCGGGTCGGGCAGCCACGGACCGACATAGGTTTCGCGCTGATGCCGCGCCGATTTGAGCTGGTCGAGGCACATGCGCATCACCATGCGGCGCAGGAACGCCTCGGGCACGCGCACCTCGTCGCGCTCCACGTCCGCCCAGCGGATGAACGCGTCCTGCACGATGTCCTCGGCGTCGGCGACCGAGCCGAGCATGCGGTACGCCACGCGGATCAGCTTGCGCCGCAGCGGATCGAAACTCGCCGCGGCGTCCGTGAGGCCAGCGTCCGTCATGCGGCAACCATCTTCCTGGCCATGGCCTTCGCCGCCGCCGGATCGACCCACAGGCCGAAGCCGACCGCAAGGCGGTTCCAACCGTTGATCACATTGATCATCAGCGTGAGCTTCACCTGCTCCTCCTCGGTAAAGTGGTCGGTGAGCGCCGCGCGTGCCTCCTCCAGCACATGACCTTTGGAAAGGCGCGTGAGGGCGTCGGTCCAGCCGAGCGCCGCGCGTTCGCGGTCGGTATAGCAAGGCGCTTCTTTCCACGCGGAAAGCAGGTAGAGACGCTGTTCGGTCTCGCCTTCCTCGCGTGCGTGGGCGGTATGCATGTTAAGACAATTCGCGCAGCCGTTGATTTGCGACGCGCGCACCTCCACCAGCGCAATGAGGCTCGGCTCGAGGCTCCCGGACACGGCGAGCGAAGTGCCCATCCAGGACTTCATCAGGGTCGGGGCGGCGGCGAACAGGTCGAGCTTGGCAGTCATGTTGCATCTCCTTTCGGTTGGGTTGCCATGACATGACGAGACAGCCTGGGCCGCGTGTGACATTGGGGCGAAAAAAGTTCGTTAGCGACAATTGCGCCGCCTCGGCCGGTATCACGGCCGAAGGCGGCTCGTCACGCCACATCACTCTTTGGCCGACTGCGCGGCGGCTTGCTCGATGATCTTCGCCACTTCCGCCGGATGCGACATGTAGACCACGTGGCTCGAATTGATCTCGACCGTCTTGCTGCCGGCGCGCTGGGTCATGAAGCGTTCCAGATCGGGATTGATCGCGCGGTCCGCCGTCGCCACGACGGCCCAGCTCGGTTTCGTTCGCCAGGCGGCGTGCGCGATCGGAACGCCGAATGACTGCGCGGCGGGCGTGACCTGCGAGATGGCCATGAAGCGGGATTCGGCGGCGGGCAGGTCGGCGGCGAAATCCTCGTGGAAATTCGCCGGGTCGATATACAGGTGGCCGTCGGCGGTGGCCTTGATCGCCTGGGTGGCCGGCGGCGTCTTCTTCGTCAGTTCGAGCGGCGATTCTCCCGTGTCGGGCTGGAACGCGGCCACATAGACGAGACCCGCGACCTTGTCGTCATTCCCCGCCTCGGTCACGACCGCGCCGCCGTAGCTGTGGCCGACGAGGATGCTCGGGCCGTCCTGGGCGTCGATCACGCGGGTCGTCGCCTTCACGTCGTCGTCGAAGGACGTTTCCGGCTCCTGCACGACGGACACCTTGTAGCCGTCGCGCGTGAGGATCTTCGACACGGCCTGCCAGCCCGAACCGTCGGCGAAGTAGCCGTGCACGAGCACGATGTTCTTGACCGGTGCGGCCGTGGCCGCCTGCGAGCCGAGCGCGGCGGCGGAAAGGGCAACGGCGGCGGCGATGCGGGTGACGTATGAGGAAATCTTCATTTTCATGCTCCAGGTGATTTTGAGGGCTCGACAGGGCGTCGCCTGTTCGATGAAGCCATCCTACTAGTAGGATGGCTGAGGAGCAAGAAAAATTTTGCAGGGGCTTGGGGGGTGGCAATGAATTCCCGCTCCGCGTAAGCTGTCGGTAATTCAACCGACTAGATGGTAGGCAAAATGACAGTAAGCGGCGAACTGACGGCCGACAGGATCATCGCGGCGGGACGGCAGCTCATCATGCGGCGCGGCTACAACGGCTTCAGCTATGCCGACATCGCGGATGCGATCGACATTCGCAAGGCCAGCATTCACCACCATTTCCCCGCCAAGACCGATCTCGTGGTGGCGGTGCTGGACGCGTGGCAGGAAGCGCTCGACGCCGATGTGGCGGCGCTGGAGGCGAGCGGCGCGGACGCCATCGCACAGTTGCGCGCCTACATCGGCCATTGGGAGCGCTGCATTGCCGACGACACGGCTCCGTTCTGTGTCGCGGGCATGCTGGGCGCCGAACTGCCTTCGCTGCCCGAAGAAGTGGCTCAAGGGGTGAAGACGTTCTTCGATCACCTGACGGCGTGGCTCGAGCGGGTGCTCGAAGCCGGCGTGAAGGGCGATCTCCTCAAACTGGATTCGTCGGTTCACGCCGAAGCGGCCACGCTCGTCTCGCTGGTCTACGGCGCCATGCTCGCTGCGCGGGCGTATGCGAACGTCGAGCTGTTCAAGCAGGTGACCGAGGATGCGGTCGAAAGACTGGTCAAGCCTCGCAAACGCACCCGCTCCACCGGTCAGGCGACCGAGTAGCCGCCGTCGGCCACCAGAGCGTGGCCTGAAACGTAGCTCGAGTCGTCGGAGGCGAGGAACGCCACGATAGTCGCCATCTCCTGCGCGGTGCCCCAGCGGCCAGCGGGCGTGCCGGCGGCGAACTGCTGCTGCACTTCGGCCGATGGCCAGATGCCGCGATGATGGAACGGCGTCTCGATCAACCCCGGGCACAGTGCGTTTACGCGTATGCCTTGGCGGAACCATTCGATCGACGCCGATTTTGTCATGCCGACTACCGCGTGCTTGCTCGCGATATACACCGACGCGTTCGCGAAACCGATCAGCCCGCCCATCGAGGCGTTGTTGATGATGCTGCCCGCGCCTTGCTCGAGCATGACCTGCGCTTCGTATTTCATCGCGTTCAGCACGCCGCGCACGTTCAGGTCGAAGACCATGTCGAATCTTTCGGAATCCTGTTCGATGAGCGGCGCGAATACGCCCTCGGTTCCCGCATTGTTGAAGGCGATGTCAAGGCGCCCGTAGGTCTGCACCGTGTAATCGACGAGACGCTCGATGTCGACCTCTTTCGAAACGTCCGCCACGAAGGTCGACGCTTCGCCACCCTCGCCCGAAATCTGCTGCACGAGCTGGTCGAGTTCGTCCTTGCGGCGGGCCGCCACGACGACCTTTGCGCCGCGGCGGGCGAGTTCGACGGCCGAAGCGCGGCCGATACCGGAGCTTGCGCCGGTCACGAGTGCAATCTTGCCTTCGAGCTGCCGTTGTGTGCTGATCGTGTTCATGATGTCGTCCTTGGTTCCAGTGGATATTGCGCAGGGTCTGGCGCGCTTGTCACGGCTACATTGCCTCACGCCTGGAACGAAGTATGGATACCCAGCCCTCGAAGGTGAATGGAATAATCGCGCTTTCACAATTCCTGATTTGGGAATTTTCAACGACAATGACTCGTCCTTCTCAGCGCAGGAACAATCATGCTCAATCGCCTTGATCTCCTGAGGATCTTCCTGGCCGCCTCGTCGTGTACGAGCTTTCGCGAAGCCGCCGCGCGACTCGGCGTTTCGCCGCAAGTGGTCACGCGCGCGGTGCGTGAGCTGGAGGAGCAACTGAGGGAAACCCTGTTCCATCGCAATACGCGACGCGTGCAGATCACGACCTTCGGCCAGTCGTTCGTCGCACGCGCGCAGGCCGCGCTAGCAGGCGTCGACGGCCTGTTCGGCCAGGCAAGCATGAGCGACGACGCAATGGGCGTTGTGCGCATTACTGCGCCGTCAGCCTTGGGCCGCTACTACGTACAGCCGATTTTGATGGAATTGATGGCTCGCCATTCCGGTCTGATTGCCGATCTCAGACTCTCGGATGCCCCCTCGGCCGTCGTGGACGAGCAGATCGACCTGGGCGTGCGTGTGGGCGCAATTGGCGACAACCGGTTTGTCGCGCGCGCTATCGGTCCACTACCGGTGTGGACTGTCGCGTCGCCTGCATTGATCGCGCGGTTGGGAGAACCGAAGAACTTGAAGGACCTCGAAGCACTGCCTGTGACGTGCCTGATCGACCCCGCAAGCGGTCGTCCGTGGCCATGGATGTTCCGCGGCGAACGCCACTTCCAGCCGGCTGCACCTGCATTCGTAACCAACGATACTTCCGTGGAGGTCGAAGCAGCTTGCGCTGGAATTGGCTTCAGCCAATGCACCGAATATCTGATTCGACCTTACATTCAGCGAGGTCAACTCGTCCGGCTTCTACCTCGCCTCGATCCCGATCCCTGGAAGCTATACGTCTACCGTCCCCAACGCGGCCCGGTGTCGAGGCGAGTCCGTGTCGTATTCGACGAACTGGTTGCCAGACTTCCCCTCGCAACGTTGCGTGAGTAGCTGGCGCGCCCCGAAGAGCGAACGTCAGTTCAACGCGAAGGCGAAGTCTGAAACCGGGCTAGATACGCGTCGCCAGGAGTTTGATCCCGGCGATCCCGAATACGACAGCGCTGCGACCGTCGCCCAAAGCGTTGCTCGGCCCGGCACTCGCGGTGCCGACGAAATACGCTGTGTAGGCAAGCAGCAGGTTGGTCGAGAAGAAGGCGTTTCCAGTCATGATTGAAAGGGGTTTCAAAACGTTGATATGCGATGCAAGCCAGCATGCTCCGGACGCTCCAGTGCCTGCTACTGGGGGGCAGGCGAATTCAAAAGCTTGCTCAACGGCTTCAGCGGGCCTATTGGGAAGAGCGAGAACGTCATCAAATGCGCTTTCCCCAAGGGCAGTGCCTCGAGCATTTCATGCGCTTGGTCGACGTCCGTTACGTTCAGGATGAATGCCACCCCGGCCCGGTCTTGCAGTGAATACCACTGATCAATCTTGCCCTCGAGGTAAAGCTGCGCCGTCTCGCGCACTTCGGTCGGCAGCGTGTGTTGGACAAGTTGCATGTCCGTGCCCGGCGGAAAAGTGCCGATCGCCAGAATCTTCGTGGTTGGCGTGGCAGGCATAGGCGTGGTTTGCGACATGGAAACTCCAGCAGAAGCGACCAGCACAGAGGCGATGGTCGAATTAAGAAGAAGGCGTTTCATTCAGCGTCCAGTGACTGTGGTGCGAGCCGCTGATGCTCCGGACCAATGGCTGGTGCCAAGGTATCATCGCTATTCGCACGCGGCTATCCATCACATTGTTGACGGGCCATGAAGCAGAACTTCACAGTCAGGCAGGGCGCGCTGGACGGCGTGGAAGTGTTCCTGAGCGTTGCCCGGCATCGCAGTTTTCGCAAGGCGGCCGCGGAGCTCGGTGTGACGCCCTCGGCTATCAGCCAGACAGTACGTGTACTCGAAGCGCGCATTGGCGCAGCGCTCTTCATCCGCAACTCGCGCAGTGTCGGCTTGACCGAAGCCGGCGAACAGTTTTTCGCGCGCGCCAAGCCCGCCTTCGAGGAGCTGGTCGCCGCCAGTGAGCTGGCGCGTGGACTCGGCCAGCGACCGGCGGGATTGCTGCGCCTCTCGGCGCCGCGCGCGGTGATCCCCACTCTGCTTGAGCTGGTCACATCGTTCTGCAAGGCTTATCCCGAGGTCGAGGTGGAGCTTGCTGCGAGCAAGGAGGTGACCGACCTTGCTGCCGAAGGCTTCGACGCCGCTGTCCGGCAGGGTCATCTCGTTGCTCCCGATATGGTCGCGGTGCCGATGACGCCGCCGTTCCGTCTCATCGTCGTCGGCAGCCCGGGCTACTTCGCCGGGTCAGGCCCGCCCGCTCACCCGAACGACCTGCGCCAGCATGCCTGCTTGCGATGGCGGCGGTCCAACGGCGCGCTCGCCCTATGGTCCTTCAACGACGAAGACGAGTCGATCGAGATCGCCGTATCCGGCCCCCTCATCGCCAGTGACTTTCCCACCGTGCTGGGCGCTGCGTCAGAAGGACTGGGCCTCGCCCAGGTACCCGAGCCGCTGGCCGCTGCCGGGTTGAGATCGGGTGAACTGATCGAGGTGCTGGCGGCCTACGCGCCGATGAGGCCCGGGGTGTTTCTCTGCTATCCGGACCGCCGGCAGGTCATGCCGAAACTGCGCGCGTTCATCGACCATTTGAAGAGCCGCACGGCGGGCGATGGAAAAGTCCGCGTAAAAGCTGATGCAAAACGCGCAGGGTCGCGAATAGAAAGCTGATGCCGCAAAGCATTCACAAACGCCGAACGCTAACAAACATCCCCTACGCCGCGCAGCGCGAAGCGCTCGCACCATCGTCCTACAATGTCGCATAGCCATACGTCGCCACGACATCACCGGTGCAAACCTCTCTTTCCCAGGAGCAGACGATGCCAAAGATGCACGTAGTGCAGGTAGCAAAACCCGGCGCCCCTCTCGAACTGGTCGAGCGCGATATTCCCGAGCCGCCCGAGGGACACGTCCTCGTCAAGGTGCAGGCCTGCGGGATCTGCCATAGCGATTCCCTCACGAAGGAAGGCCAGTGGCCCGGCCTGCAGTTCCCTCGCGTGCCCGGCCACGAGATCGCAGGCGTGATCGAAAAGCTTGGCCCGCGAGTCGACGAATGGAAGGTTGGTCAGCGCATCGGCGTGGGCTGGCACGGCGGACACTGCGGCCATTGCGAACACTGCCGTCACGGCGACTTCGTGCTCTGCAAGAACGGGCAGATTCCCGGCATCAGCTACGACGGCGGCTATGCCGACTACATGGTGGCGCCGCAGGAAGCGCTCGCACGCATGCCCGACGACCTCTCCGACGTCGACGCCGCGCCGCTCCTGTGCGCGGGCATCACCACCTTCAACGCGCTGCGCAACAGCGGCGCACGCGCGGGCGATGTCGTGGCGATTCTCGGCATAGGCGGTCTCGGCCATCTCGGCGTGCAGTACGCCCGCAAAATGGGCTTCGTCACCGTCGCCATCGCCCGCGGGCAGGACAAGGCGCCGCTCGCGAAACAGCTCGGCGCGCATCACTACATCGACAGTTCCTCGCAGGACGTCGCGCAAGCCTTGCTCGCGCTGGGCGGCGCGCGCGTGATCCTCGCCACGGCCACGAGCGGCAAAGCCATGAGCGCTGCGCTGGGCGGGCTCGGCCTGAACGGCAAGCTGATCATGATCGGCGTATCGGAGGAGCCCGTGGAAGTGCCGATCACGCAGTTCATCATGGGCCGTCACTCGGTGCAGGGCTGGCCCTCGGGCACCGCCGCCGATTCTCAGGATACCCTGGCATTCAGCGCGCTCTCGGGGGTGAAGCCGATGATCGAAGAATATCCGCTGTCGCGCGCGGCAGAAGCCTATGAACGGATGATGAGCGGCAAGGCGCGCTTTCGCGTGGTGCTCAAGCCCGGCGCCTGACGCGCATCGAGGCGAAGTGCGGTGCGATGCGGCGCTGGGAGGCTGGCACCGCATCGGCTTTTCACTACCGTCCCGTTTGCGGCCCGGCCTCGTCCTTCGCGAGGCCGGTCTCGTCGACATAGCGATCGACAGCACTGCTCACGGTCGGATCGAAGCGCTCCGGACCGATGTCTTCGAGCAAATCGAAGCGCTTGAGCTTGTCGCGCACCGGGTCCTTCATCTCAGCGAAATGCAGCGCGATGCCGCGCTCGCGCAACGTATGAGTCAGTTCGCGCAGCATGTCGGCGGACGTGACGTCCACACTCGTCACGGGCTCCGCCGCCACCACTACCCGGCGCACCGGCGTGGGCGACGCTTCCACCGCCTCCATCAGGCGCTGCTGAAACAATTCGGCATTCGCGAAAAACAGCGGCGCGTCCCAGCGAAACAGCACGAGTCCCGGCGTGCGCACCGCTTCGGGATAGCGCTCGATGTCGTGATAGCCGCGCAAGCCCTCCACACGGCCGAGCACTGCGAAATGGGGCCGCCAGCCGTCCCAGAGGAATTCGATCACGGCGATCAGGACGGCAAGTCCAATGCCGGGAATCGCCCCAAAGACCGCGACTGCCACGAAGCAACCGATCGACAGCCAGAACTCCCACTGCTGAATCCGGTAGATGCGTTTGAGATCCGCGATTTCGAACAGGCCGAGCGCGGCGGCAATCACCACGGCGGCGAGCGCGCTATTGGGCAAATATCGCAACAGATTGGGCGCGACCATGAGCAGCGCCGCCACGGCGAGCGCGCCGACTACGCCGGTTAGCTGCGTGCGGGCGCCCGCGGCTTCGGCAACCGGCGTGCGCGAGGCGCTGCTGCTGATCGGAAAGCCCTGGAACAAGCCGGCCGCGAAGTTCGCCACGCCGAGGCCCACCATCTCCTGGTTCGGGTCGACGCGCGCATGAAAGCGCGCCGCATAGGTGCGCGAGAGCACGCTCGTATCGGCGAAGGCGATCAACGCGACGGCGGCGCCGCCCAGCACGATCTTGACGAGGTCCACGTTGGCGACCCACGGCAGCGAAAGTCCAGGCAAGCCCTGGGGGATCGTGCCCAGCACTTTCACACCCAGGGTGTCGAGATGAAGGAGACTGACCGAGAGCGTGGCCACGATCACGGCGATCAGGATGCCGGGCACCTTGTCGAAGCGCTTGAGCACGAGGATCAGCACGAGGCTTCCCGCGCCCACGGCGAAGCTGTACCAGTTCGCCTCGCCGCGCGCGAGCGCCTGGGCGAGGCTGAGCAGGTCTCTCATCGGGCCCTGCTCGTCGATGGAGACGGCGAAGAGCTTCGGCAACTGGCTAATCAGCACGGCGAGCGCAATGCCGTTCATGTAGCCGTATCGAATGGGCTTGGACAGCAGCTCCGTGATGAAGCCGAGGCGCAACAGCCCCATGACGACGCAGACGAGCCCGGACACGATCGCCATCATGCTCGCCACACCGATGGCGCGTGCGGGGTCGCCGCCCGCGACCTGCACCACCACGGCGAGTATCGGCGCGGCAAGCGCGGAGTCGGGGCCGAGCACGAGAATGCGGCTGGGCCCGAAAATGGCGTAGGCCAGCAACGGAATGATCGTGGCATAGAGACCGTATACACCCGGCACACCGGACGCCGCCGCGTAGGCGATGCCGACCGGCACGAGCATGGTGGTCAGCACGAGTCCCGCAGCGAGATCGTTGAGCAACCAGGCGCGTTGATAAGTCCTGAACAACGTGACGCCGGGCAGCCAGCGCAACCAGGGCTGGCTTGCGCTGGCACTGGCGGCCTGTGCGTTGGGGGAAGCAGGTCTTTCCATTTCCATTGGCCGGTTAATTGTCGTGAGAATGCTGGCGCTGGGAATCGTGGAGCCGACGGCGTGCGCTAAAAAGAATAGGTGAAATATGCGTGTCACAAAAGACGCCGCGGTCCGCTGTCTTGACGCCGGAGTCCTGAGCGCGGATTCATGCTGCCCTCCCGCACTTTTTCGGGCATCGCCCGCGACCACTGCGCCAACGGGGTGCGCCGTATCGCCCATCGCACTGCTGCGGTGCACAACACATCGCGCGCCGAGTTTTTGCGCGGCACGCCCAAAACCCCAACGGGCATGGCTTCGCGGCCAACGGACAAACTGGCACGCACCTTGCTGAACCCTCATGCGCGCCCAGCGATGGCGCGCAATGCACCGATTAACCGTCGAAGACGTCATGCCGACGACCACCGAATCCTCATGCTGCGCGTACTGCTCGTAACCGACACCGACAAGCCTATCGGCGACCTGCGCGACGCGCTCGCCAAGCTCGGCTACGACATGCTCGCCGAGCCCGCCACGCCGCAGGCGCTGCATCGCGTCGTCGAGCGCGAGCGGCCCGACGTCATCATCATCGACACCGAGTCGCCCTCGCGCGACACGCTCGAACAACTCGCGGTGATGAACGCCACCGCGCCGCGCCCGGTGCTGATGTTCAGCCACGACGCCAACCAGCAGCTGATCCGCTCGGCCGTGAATGCGGGTGTGACCGCCTATCTCGTGGAAGGGCTCGCGAGCGAGCGCCTTGCGCCGATCCTCGAAGTCGCGCTCGCGCGCTTTGCACAGGAAGCGCAGTTGCGCGAGCGTCTCACGCAGGCCGAAAACGAACTGGCCGAGCGCAAGCTGATCGACCGCGCGAAGCGCATCCTGATGGAGCAACAGAAGCTGACCGAACCCGCGGCCTACGCGGCGCTGCGCAAACGCGCGATGAACGAGAGCGTGAAGCTCGCCGAAGTCGCCCGCCAGATCGTCGCGCTCGCGCAAGCGCAGGAACGACCCGATTGAGCAGGAACGAAGCTCGCCCATGAACGCCACCCCTACCCTCGCCGCGCCCGAGAAAACCCATCTGAAGATCGGCTTCGTGCCGCTCGCCGACGCCGCGCCGCTTGTCGCCGCGAAGCTGCTGGAGTTCGGCCACGCGCACGGCCTCACGCTCGAGCTCTCGCGCCAGCCCTCGTGGGCGGCGCTGCGCGACAAGCTGCTGTCCGGTGAGCTCGACGCCGCGCATTCGCTCTACGGCCTCGTCTATGGCGTGCAGCTCGGCCTGGGCGGCCCGCAGACCGACATGGCCGTGCTGATGGTGCTCAACCGCAACGGCCAGGCCATTACGCTCTCGAACCGTCTCTCAGATGCGCTCGCCGAACACGGCTCGCTGCCGCGCGCGCTCGCCACGCTCGCGCGCAAGCCCGTGTTCGCGCAGACCTTCCCCACCGGCACGCACGCGATGTGGCTGTACTACTGGCTCGCTTCGCAAGGCGTGCATCCGCTGCGCGACATCGAGAGCGTGGTGATCCCGCCGCCGCAGATGGTGGCCGCGCTCGCCGAAGATCGCCTCGACGGCCTGTGCGTGGGCGAGCCGTGGCCTGGGCTCGCGCAGCAGCGCGGCGTAGGACGCACGATCATCGCGAGCGGGGCGATCTGGCCGGATCATCCCGAGAAGGTGCTCGCCTGCCGGCGCGATTTCGTGGTGCGCCATCCGAACACGGCGCGCGCGCTCGTACAGACGATGCTCGAAGCGTGCCGCTGGCTGGACGGCGAAGGCAATCGACGCGAGATTGCGCAATGGCTTGCGCGCCCGGAGATGCTGGGGGTGGACGCCGCGCTGATCGCGGCACGGCTCGAAGCGGACCCGGCATCGCACACGCCAGGCATGAAGTTCTTCGAGGAAGGCCGCGTGAACTATCCGCACGAATCCGAAGGCGTATGGTTTCTGACGCAGTTCGAACGATGGGGCATGCTCGCGCGCCGAAGCGACTATCGCGAGATCGCGCGCGGCTTGAACCAGACCGCGCTGTACGGGCAAGCGGCGGCGGCGATGGGAATCGCGCTGCCGGCAGAGACGGCCACCGCGCCGTTCGTCGATGGACGCGTTTGGGACGGGGAGGACGCGGTGGGGTATGTGGAGGGATTCGGTATCAAGGCGTAAGCGCGGCTGGCCGCGCCCAGCCGCTTACTTCACGACGACCTGCGTGTGCCCCACGACAGGCGGCTTCTCGAAGTACGGGCCGACGAGCCGGCGCCATTCCTGAAAGTCATCCGACTCGCGAAAGTGCACCATGTGATCTTCGACGGTGTCCCACTGCACGACGAGCACATACTGGTTCGGCTCTTCCACGCCGCGTTGCAATTCCACGCTGCGGCAGCCGCGTGCGCGATGAAAGAGCGGCAGCGCCTGCGCCACGTTTGCCTCGAATTCGGCGTTCTTGCCTGCGCTCACCGTGATATGCGCCATCTCGTAGACCATCCTGTTCTCCTTGTGATTCGCGTTGATTCGCGTTGATTCGCGTTTGATCCGCCACTGCAGTCAGTGTGTTTTCAGGCGTTCGATGACTTCGTGTGCAATCGCGAGCGAAGCCGTCAGCCCAGGCGACTCGATGCCGTAGAGGTTCACGAGCCCGCTCACGCCGTGCTCGCGCGCGTCCTGGATCACGAAGTCGCCGCCATGCTTGCCCTCGGCCAGCTTCGGGCGAATGCCAGCATAACCCGGTTGCAGCGCGTCGTCAGGCAGCGCGGGCCAGTAAGTGCGAATCGCCTCGTAGAATTTGGCCGCGCGGCCTGGGTCCACGGTGTAGTCGATCGTGTCGATCCATTCCACGTCGGGACCGAAGCGCGCCTGGCCGCCCAGGTCGATCGTCAGATGCACGCCCAGGCCCCCTTCCTCCGGCACCGGATAGATGAGCCGCGAAAACGGCGCCGCGCCCGCCAGCGAGTAGTAATTGCCCTTCGCGTAGCGCCCCGGCGGAATCGATTGCGCCGGCACGCCTTCGATGCATGCCGCGATCTGCTGCGCGTAGAGGCCCGCACTGTTCACCACGCGCGTGGCGAGCAATTCCATCGGCTCGTCGCCGCCTACCTTGAGGAGCGTCGGCTGGCCCGGCCGCACGAGGCCCCCCGTGACCGGCGAGCAAAACGCGAGCATGCCACCCGCCGCTTCAAAGTCGCCCTGTAGCGCGAGCATCAAACCGTGGCTGTCGACAATGCCCGTGGAGGGCGATTCGAGCGCCGCCACGCACTCGAGCGCGGGTTCCCGTGCGCGCGCCTCGCCACGGTCGAGCCAGCGCAGGTCGTCCACGCCATTGGCGGCGGCCGCCGCGCGAATCGCGCGCAGCGCGTCGAGCTGCCCTTTGTGCGTCGCGACGATGAACTTGCCGCAACGGCCGAACTCCACGCCCTTCTCCTCGCAATACGCGTAAAGCTTGTGCTTGCCTTGCACGCACAGCCGCGCCTTGAGTGAGCCTTGCGGGTAGTAAATGCCCGCGTGTATCACTTCGCTGTTGCGCGAGCTGGTGCCCGTGCCGATGGCGTTTTCCGCCTCGACGAGGACGGTTTCCCAGCCCTGCTGCGCGCACGCGCGCGCAACCGCGAGACCGACCACGCCCGCGCCGATCACGACGCAATCCACCGTATCCGTCATGAAACTTCCTTTCTCGTCACGCGAGTGCTGTTGCGACTGGCGTTATTTTGCCCAATTCGCGAGCCTTTCGTGAAAGGATGCGCACCATGAAAAAACGCCGCCCGATCAGCCGATCGGGCGGCGTCAAACAACTGCCGGAGATGATGAAGCCAGCGGTGCATCAGAAGTGCGTATGCAGGCCCACGCGCGCAACCGCCTGGCTCTGACCGCTCGAAGCGCCGTCCGAGGAGTTCATGCCGTTGATCTGCGCGAGACCGCCCGAGCTGGCGCGCTGGTACACGCCCAGCACGTACACGCTGGTGCGCTTGGAAAGCGCGTAATCGACGATCGCCGCGACCTGGTGCGCGTGATTGTTGTCGACCACGTCGTTGCCCTTCATGTACATGTACGACGCGCCGGCGCTGAGTGCAGGCGTGAAGTTGTAGTGCGCGCCCACCGAGCCCTGATACACCGAGCCGCCGTTGGCCGAGTTGTGCACGGTGGTGAAGAGCGCGTTCGTGATCCAGCCGCCGAAACGGTAGTGCGCGCCGATACCCCAGTTGCGCACGCTCACGTCGCCTTCGCCCGTCACGACGGTCTTGAGGTTCGTATAGGCCGCGTTCACGCCGAAATCATGTGCCGAGTAGTTCAGCGCGAAGCTCGTGCCATTGGCCGTGCCGATCGAACCGGCCACGCCGCCGAAGCTGTACATCGCGCCCGCGCTGAAACCGCCGAACGTCGGCGACAGATACTTCACCGAGTTGTTGACGGTTTCGCCAGCCATGCGGTCCCAGTCGAACGAACCAGTCGGGTTGTTCGGCAGCGCGAGCTTCTGGAACGGACCTGCGCGGAAATCGTAGAAATGGCCCGAGAGCTCCGCCGGATCGTTGCCCGCGAAATACAGCGAGTCCGTCATGAAGTCGTACTGGTTGCCGAGCGTGAGCTTGCCCAGCTTGTCGTTGCTCAGACCCAGAATCGACGTACGGCTGAAAAGACTCTTGTTCGGCATGAACGCGCCGTTGTCCACCTGGAACTGGTTGACGAGCTGGAAGAAGGCCTTCGTGCCGCCGCCCAGGTCTTCCGTGCCGGTCATGCCCCACAGGTTCGGGCCGTTCACGCCGTCGTCCATCTTGACGTTGTGCTTGCCGCCCTGGTTG
Source organism: Paraburkholderia sp. BR14312 (assembly GCF_040948675.1). Classification (NCBI taxonomy): domain Bacteria; kingdom Pseudomonadati; phylum Pseudomonadota; class Betaproteobacteria; order Burkholderiales; family Burkholderiaceae; genus Paraburkholderia; species Paraburkholderia sp. BR14312. The sequence continues at coordinate 10,857 of NZ_JBFPKI010000006.1, read as the reverse complement.
CTCACGTAGGTAATGCCGGTGTCCATCATGCCGTAGAGCGTCACGCTGCTCTGCGCGAACGCCGGTGCAGCACACGCCATCACACCGATAGCCCCCGTAATCGCCAATGCAATCTTTTTGTACTGCTTATGATCCTGCATTCTCCAAGTCTCCTGTTTTGAACAAACCTGTTTATTCGAGCATCGAAGGGTGGCGCTCTCGCCGCCCCGATATCCGGCGAGCCGCAAGCGAGCGCGCGGCATGTGGGGCCACGCGGGTCAAACGCGTTCGAGTGGGCAAATTGCCCACCCGAGCGCAAAAGTCAATCAGGAAATCAAACGGTCGAGCAAACGCTCAGACTGCGTCGGGCACCTTGCGCGTCTTCAGGAACGCTTCGAGGGTTTCGCCGCGCATACTGGCGTACATGCCGAGATTCGTGATCTTCACCACGCGCGCGAACTTCTCGAGCACGAAGAAGCACACGCCGTATTGAATGAGGCCGAGCCAGTCCGTAGCGTCGACGAGCGCGCGCTCCTCGCTGGTGAGCGCGGCGGCGTCGTAGGCGGCCGTGCGGTCGCGCAGCCACAGATCGCGCGCTTGCGGCAGACGCATTTCCCAGAAGAAGCGATTCAGGCGCATGGCCTTCATGCTCTGGCGAATGTCGAAGGGGTAGGTGCCCGTCAGTTCCTCGATGCCAACCAGTTGCGGATTCATTGCTGGCCCTCTTCTTCGTACACCGTGACCGCCATCGCCGTGCTGGTCGCGAGATAGTAGTTGCGATGGACTTCGCGGATCTTGCCGCCCAGCGCCCCGCGCATGGCGAGCCACATGATCGTCTCCACGCTTTCGGCGCCGCCAAGGCGCACATAGTCCACATGCTTCATGCGGGCGAGGCGCTCCGGATCGTTCACGATCAGGTCGAGGAACTCCATGTCCCATTCGGTGTTGTTGTAACCGCTGCGCTCGCCGTGCACCTGATGCGAAAGGCCGCCCGTGCCGACCACCACCACGTCGAGATCCTGCTCGAACGATTCGATCGCGCGGCGCAGCGCCTGGCCGATCCGGTAGCAGCGGTTCGCCGTGGGCAGCGGATACTGGAGCACATTCACCTGGACCGGCACCAGCGCCGCGGGCCAGCCGCCTTCGTGCGGCAGCATGAGCGAAAGCGGCGAGTTGCAGCCGTGGTCGAGCGGCTTGTCCTGGAAGATCGTGAGATCGAACTCGTCGTTGACGAGCTGCTCGGCAATATGGATCGCGAGATCGGGGTGGCCCGCGATGTCCGGCAGCGCGCGCTTGCCCGCGCCTTCGTCGGCGAACTCGTGCGTGGCGGAAACGCCCAGCGCGAAGGTGGGATAGCAGTCGAAGAAGAAGCTGTTGGCGTGGTCGTTGTAGAACATCACGAGCGCGTCCGGCTTGCGCTCGGCGAGCCACTTCGCCACCGGTTCGTACCCCTGGAAGAGCGGCGCCCACGCGGGTTCGTTCTGCTTGCCCTTGTCGTATGCCATGCCGATTGTCGGCACGTGCGATGTGCCGATGCCGCCCAGTATTCTTGCCATGATCTTGCCCTCTGCTGCTGTTCATGCGGCGCACTCGCGCCGCGCTGGACCCGATGCGCCCGCAGACGCCTTCGATCCATCACTTGGGATACGAAATTACAAAAACGCCGGCCAAACCGTAAGCAAGGGTTAACCCCGATTTTTTCCCTTTCCCTCATGAATTCAAGGCTTGTGCGCGCTTGCGCACATTCGGCCGATCGCGCAAACCCGCGCGCCGCAACGGTTTTTGGTATCCTGAAACCCTGTTGCGGGAAGTGCGGCCGGTCCGCCCTGGCAACCTCCTCATAAACGAAACAGATATCAAAAGAACGAACTCGCAAGGGCCGCGCGCGCCATACGCCGCGCGCCTCGCCCGCTGCGATTCACGCATGACATGAACGGGACGACCCAGCAAACCATCGTGCAGGCGCTGCGCACGCGCATCCTCTCCGGCGAACTCGAGCCCGGCGAGCGGCTCGTCGAGGCGCAACTCGCCGAGCGCCTCGGCATTTCGCGCACGCCGCTGCGCTATGCGCTGAGTGTGCTCGCCACCGAAGGCCTCGTCGAGCGCTCGGGCGCGCGCGGCTACACCGTGCGGCGCTTTTCGGTGACCGACGTGCTCAACGCCATCGACGTGCGCGGCGTGCTCGAAGGGCTCGCCGCGCGCACGGTCGCCGAGCGCGGCGTGGACCAGGCGCTCGCGCGCGCACTCGAAGACTGTCTGCGCGAAGGCGACGCGATTTTCGCGGCCGGCGTGCTCGACAGCGAAGCGGAAACGCGCTACGCCGAGATGAACGGCCGCTTCCACGCACTGATTGTGGAAGCGGCGCACAATCTTGCGGTGAGTGCCGCGCTCGGGCTCAACGACAAGATTCCATTCGTCTCGCCGGGCACGGTGGTGTTCGACAAGGCCGCGCAGCAGCGTCAGTTCATGATGCTCTCGTATGCGCACCGCCAGCATCACGCCATTGTCGGCGCGCTCGTCAACGGCGAAGGCGCACGCGTCGAGGCGCTGATGAAAGAGCACACGCATATTTCGAAGGAGAGCCTCAATCTTTCGGTCGACCGGCTGCATCTGAGCGCGGTCGACGATGGCGCCGCCGCCGCAGTTGCCATGGTTGCCACGGTCGCCGCATGAGACACGGCGCGTATCCCACCCAAAACGACATGATCGAGCCGTGAGCCAGTCCGAACTCCTGAACCTCGCGCATCTGCGCGCTTTTCGCCTCGTTGCCGACACGGGCAGCGCCACGCGCGCCGCTTCGGCCTTGTATCGCGCGCAATCGGCCGTCACGCGCTCGGTGCAGGAACTGGAGACGGCGCTGGGCGCGCCGCTCTTCGAGCGCAAACCGTCGGGCATGCTGCCCACGGCCGTGGGCCGCGTGGTGCTCGAGCGCTGCGCGCGAATTTTTGGCGAACTGGAAGAACTCGCGCAGTGGTGCGCAGCGCGCCAGGCGCGCCGGCGCGCGTTGAGCGAAGGCACGCTTCCCGCGTATCTGCTCAACACCCGGCGGCTGCAGCTATTCGTCGCTCTCGCGCGGCACCGCCATATGCCGAGCACGGCCAATGCATTCGGCATCAGCCAGCCCGCCGTGAGCAGCGCCATGCGCGTGCTCGAAAGCGGCTCGGGTGTCACGCTCTTCCATCGCGGACCGCGCGGCGTGCTGCTCACGGCCGAGGGCGAGACCTTCCTGCTGCACGTGCGGCGCGCGCTCAACGAACTGCGACACGTACCCGACGATATTGCGGCGCTGCACGGCAATATCCAGGGCGCGGTGACCGTGGGCGCGCTGCCATTGGGCCGCACGCTGATCCTGCCGGCCGCCATCGCGCGCCTTTCCGCGCAGCATCCGGGCGTGCGCGTCGTGACCGACGAAAGCGCGTATGAACTGCTCGTGGCGGGCCTGCGCGCGGGCGACGTGGACTTCGTGCTCGGCGCGCTGCGCGAAAACGATGCGGCAAGCGGCCTCGGCAACGAACGATTGATGTCGGAAGACATGGTCGTGCTCGCGCGGCGCGATCATCCATTCGCGAAAAAGCATAGCCTCACGCTCAACGATCTGCGTGATGCTCAATGGATACTTTCACGCACGCATTCGCCTTCGCGCGGGCTGCTCGAAGCGCAGTTCCGCCGCGTGAAGCTCAAGCCGCCCCTGCCCACCGTCGAAACCGCCGATCTCGCCGTGATTCGCGGGTTGCTGCTTGGCACGGACATGATCACGGCGCTCTCGGCGCAGCAGTTGCACTACGAAATCGAATCGGGCCAGTTGGTGATTCTCGACGTGCCGCTGCAGCACACACGCCGCGATATCGGGCTGACACTGCGCGCGCAGGGCTCGCCCTCGCCTGCGGCACGCGCGCTGATCGACGCGATCCGGCTCGTGGTGATGGAGGTTGCGCCCGCAACGCGTGTGGTGGAGGGGCGGCGCGCGGGGTGAATCCGCAAGCCCCATGAGACGATCGTCAGCGAGAATCGAAAGTCCGTAGTGCAAAGCGTTGCGCTCGTTCAGTCCAGGCGCTTTTCGAACCAGTGATGGGCATACGGTTCGGCGTTGAATGCATCGACTTCGACGAATCCAGATTGCCTGTATAGCGATATCGCCTCACACAGCGTTCGATTCGTCTCCAGACGAATAACGCGCGCCTTGGCCTGGCGGGCACGTTTCTCCGCCTCGACGATCAAGCGGCGGCCGACGCCCATACCGCGCGCGCAAGGACTCACCCACATTCTCTTGAGTTCGGCCGGGGACTTCTTGTGGAATTTCAGCGCGACACAGCCGATCGGGTCGCCGTGGAGTCTCGCGACGATTAGCGCGCCTGCGGGCGCCGTCAGTTCGACAGCATCTGCCGACAGGCTCAGGGACGGGTCGAATCCGGCTTCAAAACGCTGGTCGAGTTCGCTGAAGTACTGTTCAAAGCACCACCGCGCGTCACTGCTATCCGGGTCCTCGAGCGCAAAATGCACGAGCGATGCCTGCAGCAAACGTTCGACCTCGAACATGGCTTCGACCAGTCGCTGACGCTGTTTCTCTCCGAGAGGTTCGAGCACGCGTAACGCGACCGCGTCGGAGAGCCGTTCGAGTTCAGCCCTTTCGACGAGACCCGCCTCAGTCAGGCAAGCCCGGCGAACCCGGCGGTCGTTCGAATCGGTGAGGACAACGACCAGTCTTTGCCGCTCGAGCGACGCCAGCGTACGGCTGACATAACCCGAATCAAGACTCAGCCGCGCGCGCAGCGTACGGATATCCGCCCCTTCGACACCGATCTCCCATAGCAGGCGCGATTCACCCATTGGGCGGCCTCGTCCGAGGAAATGATCGTCGATAGCGCCGATGCTTTCCGCGACGATGCGGTTAAACCGACGAATCTGAGGAATCGAGGACGCGCTCATATCTCTGACTCTAGTCAGAGATATCGAATCCGTCAACCGCGCATGCATTGCCCGCTCGTCGAGTCAAACAAATGCGATGCCAGGGTTAACCTCGATAAATATATGCATAACGCACGCCGTAATAGTGGAGATGAGAACGCTAACGTTTGCGCAGAGACTACGAGCAGGCAGGAACCACGAACTCACTAACCGGAGTCATTGCGCCCGCATCGCGCTCGCAGCCTTCGTCACCGCCCTCGCGGGATGCGGAAATGCCGTTTCGGATTCGGACATCCAGTTCGTCACGGCCGCCATGCCGGCGCAGTTCGAGGCGTTCCGCATGTACGGCGCGGTCCCCTTTCGCGACGGCTCACCCGGTTTGTCTGCTCATGCGCCAGCCAGGCTCCAGCAGGGCTGCGAGGCGGTCGTTCGTTCGGCGAAGGGCAGCTTTCGCGAGTCGGTGGTCCTCGACAGCGAATCGGCCGAGTACTTCGAACTCGATGTCTCGCGTACGCCCGACGGATGGACTGTGACAACCGACAGCCTTGCCGCACCGAGCGGCAACTCCGTGGGACTTCGCACCCAGTTCACGAACTGCCTGACCGCAATCAAGGACAAGCTTCGGGCCCAGCCGGAGCGGGTACAGTGAGCCATGCTCCCGCATGGCGAACGGGCAGCGTCCGTCCACAAGCAACGCCATGCCCGTTATGAAAGCGCTCTCGCGGCAAGCGAGTTAGCGCGCGGCCGGTCAATCCAGCGACGGCCCAATCTGCGCTGCGAGCGAATCGACCGGGCGTCTGCCTGCCATGGCTACCTCGATGCCCTGATCGGCAAATGCCTGCGCGATGGCCGTGCCGATTTTGCCGAGCCCGATGATTGCATAGCTAATTGCACCCTCCATTCGTATTCCTGAATAACAGGAAATCACTTTGGCCGATTGTGTGCATCGGTTGTCAGACCTGGCCGATGCCGCCGTCATTCATCAGATCCGCGCCCGTCATATACGAACTCTGTTCGGAGGCGAGAAAGAGTGCCGCGCTGGCCATCTCCTCGGCGCGGGCGAGTCGACCGAGCGGGACCATGCTTTTGTACATGCTCACCAGATCCTCGCGCGTCGCCGACTGGGCGTCGAGTATCGGCGTGTCGGTGACGCCAGGACTGAGCATGTTGACGCGAATGCCGCGATCCTTGAATTCGGCGGCCCAGGTGCGCGCATAGGAACGCAACGCGGCCTTGGTCGCCGCGTAGGCCGTGTGCCCGGGAATGCCCATGACGTGCATGGCCGAAGAAACCAGGATGATCGATCCGCCCCCTGTCATCATCGGCAGCAGCTTCTGCACCAGAAAGACGGGGCCGCGCGCCATCAGGTTGAATGCCTTGTCGAAATGCTCTGGGGTGATGGTGTCGATCGAAGCCTGCTCGGTAAAGCCCGCGTTCGACACGATGATGTCCACGACACCCTTTTCTTCCCTGACCGCCGCGGCGACGCGGTCGAGGTCATCGAGGTTCGCGGCGTCGGCCTGAATCGCAGTCACGTTGCGTCCGATCAGTTTGGCAGCCTCTTCGAGCGGACCTTGCCTACGGCCAAAGATAAAGACGTGCGCGCCTTCGGCGACGAACCGCTGGGCAATCGCCAAGCCGATACCTGTCGTTGCGCCGCTAATGACGGCGACCTTGCCTGTGAGAGTCGACATTGAAATTCCTGCTTGTTGGTGAACGGAATCGACATCGTAATTGCCGCCCCAACGAATGATAATCAGCGGAGTTATCATGAGATCTATTCTTCGAGGGAATGGGTCTCGCGAGAGACGTGCAATGGATCGATTTCACGAATTGAACGCCTTCATCGCCGTTGTCGAAGCGGGAGGCTTTTCCGCAGCGGCGCGTAGAACCGGCGATTCACAGTCCGCCATCAGCAAGGCGATCGGTGCGCTGGAAAAACGCCTCGGCGTGCAGCTATTGAACCGCAGCACACGCAGCGTGACTCTCACTGATCAAGGGCAGAAGTACTACGAGCGCACCAAGCCGTTGCTCGACGAAATCGAGGTAGCCGACAACGAACTGAGCAGCAGCACGCTCGATGTCTCGGGCCTGGCCCGCATCGCCGCCGCCTCGACGTTCGGCCGCCTGCACGTTCTCCCGCTCATTCCCGAACTGCTGTCGCGCCATCCTGGTCTTCGGGTCGATCTCGTGTTGTCGGATTTCGTTCGCGATATGGTGGAGGATCGAATCGATCTCGCGATTCGCGTGGGTACCATCAACGATCCAGATTCGGTCGTGCGGAAAATCGCGAGCACCCCGCTGGTCTGCGTGGGATCGCGCCGCTATTTCGAGCAGCACGGCATACCGAAGGATCCTGCGGAACTCGCGAGGCACAATTGCCTCGTCTATGGCGGCCTGATGGAATCGGCGAACTGGCCGTTTCATGGGCCGCAAGGGCGCTTCAACGTGCCGGTCCAAGGCAACCTGTCGTCCAATAGCGTCGAGACGATACGATCGGCCGTGCTCGCGGGTGTGGGAATCGGCCTCTTCGCGAAGCTCTCGCTCTCCGCCGAACTCGAGCATCCCGACATCGTCACCGTGCTGGACGACTTCATTGGGGACGCCCGTGATGTCAGCATCGTCTGGCCGAGCCGTCGCTTCGTGCCTGCGCGCGTGCGCCGGATCACCGATTTTTTTGCGGATGCCCTACCGCAGCGCTTGTAGAAGCGCGACGGCCTCGAACGCAAGAGATCAGGCAACGCTCGCGAGCTGCGGGCGTCGAGTGCCTGCGTCGTTCGACATCGATTCGCGCACGTGGCGCGCGAATTCCTGCGCCGCGGGCTGAACCGTCGCGGGCAATCGCAGGCAGATCGCGAACGGTGGCAGCGCGGGCAAGCCGGTTGCTTGAGGCGCGAGCGTCTCGAGGTCGGCCGGCACCGTGGAGGCGAGCCAGGTCGTGATCGCGAGGCCCGCACGCACCGTCGCAGCGGTCGCCTCGATGTTGCCGCTCTCGAATACCGTGCGCCACGCAATGCCCTCCTCCGCGAGCGCGCCGAGCACGACCGGCCGGAAGGCACATCGCTCGTCCACCATCGACAGCGGCAACGGCCGCTTCTGCCAGGCATCGCTGCCGCGCCCCTTGACCCACACCAACGGCTCGATGCGGACGACTTCGCCTTCGGCTTCGCTCTCGACATATTCGACCAGCGATATATCCACGCGGCCGCTATGCACCGCTTCGCTCAATTCCGGCGACGCCGCACACACGAGCGAAATCTCCACTTGCGGATGCGCATCGGCGAACGCCTTCATCGCCGGGGCGAGCGGTGTCACGAGATCGTATGGCACGCCCACGCGCAGGCTGCCGCGCAGTGATCCGCCCGTCATATCGGCCCAGATTTCGTCGTTCAACTGCAGCAGCTGGCGCGCCTTCACGAGAAATGACTCGCCATGGCGCGATAGCTCCAGCTTGCGCGTCTTGCGCACGAACAGCAGGCAATCCAGCACGTCTTCGAGACGCTTCACCTGCTGGCTCACGGCGCCTTGCGTCATATGCAGCAGATTCGCGGCGACCGTCATGCTGCCGCTGTCGGCGACGGCAACAAAGGTGCGGATCAGATCGAGGTCGAGGTTTCGGCTCATGGATGCATTATGCCGCGTAATGAATCGCATCAGGATTATTGCCTTTGATGATGCGTCGGCGATCCGTACAGTGCAAGTTTCATTCTTCCGGATCTGCACCGATGACCTCGATCCTGCCGCTTCTCCTGTTTGTCGTCATTGCGACCGTGACGCCCGGCGGCGCCACCACGCTCGCCACCGCTTCGGGTGCGCGCTTCGGTTTCGCGCGTTCGATTCCGCTGATGCTCGGCATCGCGATCGGCCTGGCTGTGCTCGCCGCCGTCGCCGGGCTCGGCCTGGGCGGTCTGCTGCTCGCGCTGCCGTCGCTGCAAACGGCGGTCAAGGCAGTCGGCTCCGCGTATCTGCTGTGGCTCGCGTGGCGCATCGCGCGCAGCGGGCCGCCGAACGCAGGTAACGGCCCCGCGCACCCCATCACGCTCGTCAACGGATTCCTGCTGCTATGGCTCAACCCGAAAAGCTGGGCGATGACGATCGGCGCCGCGGCGTCGTTCGCGCTGCTCGCAAGCAGTCCGAACCGACTCGCGCTGCTGCTCAGCGCTGCGTTCGGCGTGGCCGCATGCGTCTCGCTCGCGCTGTGGTGTGCGCTCGGCGTGCTGCTCGCCCGCCTCTTTCGCACGCCGCGCCATTGGCGCATCCTTAACCTTGCGATGGGCGTACTGCTCGCCGCATCCGTCATTCCAGCATGGAGATAACGATGTCTGGTCATCCGTTTGCCGAATCGTTCGACCTCGAAGCCGCATTCGCCGGCGTGTCCGATTACTGGTCGCCGAAAGTCGTCGCCCAGGTCAACGATCAGTACGTGAAGGTCGCCAAAGTGCGCGGGCAGCTCGTGTGGCACGACCACGAGCACGAGGACGAACTGTTCTTCGTCGTGCGCGGGCACCTGAAAATCGAGTATGAGGACGGGCGTGTCGTCGATCTGCCCGCGGGCTCGATGCACGTCGTGCCGCGCGGCACGCTGCACAATCCCGTCGCAGAGGACGAATGCTGGGTCGTGCTGATCGAGCCCGTGCAGACATTGCATACCGGGCGCGTGGAATCGCCGTTGACGAGGACGATCGACGAGCAGTTGGGCCAAGCGCGCTGAGGCGGCCTGGCCCGCGGACATCGACATCGCCGCTTCAAACAAACACCTTTTGCAGCCGACTGGGTTGAGCGCGAAGATACTGCTTCGGCGCCCTGACCTGGGCTCCGAAGTGAGCGGCAGCGTGCCATGGCCAGCGCGGGTCGAAAAGCACCGCTCGGGCCAGCGCGATCAGATCGGCGTCTCGCGTGCTGAGGATGGATTCGGCTTGTTCGAACTCGGTGATCATGCCGACGGCGATGACAGGGAGCGTCGTCGCCTGCTTCACGGCCCGCGCGAAGGGAACCTGATAGCCGGGCCCGACGGGAATTTGCGCGGCGGGGTTCGAGCCGCCACTCGAGACATTGATCGCGGCGCAGCCCCTGGCCTCCAGTGCGTGGACAAAAGCGATCGCGTCGTGCACGGACCACCCGCCGTCTACCCAGTCCGTCGCGGAGATCCGCATCGTCACGGGGCGATCGTGCGAAAACGCGTCTCGCACGGCTTCGAAGACCTCGAGTGGAAATCGCATGCGGTTTTCCAGCGAGCCGCCGTACTCGTCGTCCCTGTGGTTCGAGAGCGGCGAAAGGAATTGATGGAGCAGATACCCGTGCCCACCGAGGATTTGAATGAAGTTCAGGTCGAGCCGTGAGGCGCGTTGCGCGGCGGCCGCGAAGGCATCGCGAATCGCGGCCAGTCCGCTGCGGTCCAGGGCAGTGGGTGGTGTCTCACCGGCCGCGAAAGCAACCGGGGATGGGCCGTAGGTGTTCCAGCCGTTTGCGCGACCATGAGGAATCTGTGCGCCGCCGTCCCATAACTTCTGCCGCGAGCCTTTTCGGCCGGCATGGTTGAGCTGGATCCCAATCGGCGTGTCGGACCAGCGCCGAACGCTCTGCAGCACGCGCGCCATGGCGAATTCGCTCTCGTCGGAATAGAGCCCTACGTCGCCGTAACTCGTGCGCCCCCCGGGGGTGACCGCCGTCCCCTCGATGGTGAGCGCCGCCGCACCGGAAAGCGCCAGCTGGCCGAGATGAATCAGGTGCCAATCGTTCATCAGCCCTTCTTCGGCCGAGTACTGGGCCATCGGGGCGATCACGATCCGGTTGGCGAGGTTCAGGTTGCCGATCTGTATCGGCGTGAACAGCATTGGATGGCTCGATAGAGAGCGTCAAGCAGCATGGCCGGTCAGCGACAACTATCTTGGCCGGTCAACGGGGTAGTTGTCGTTGGGTATCAGGTCATATTTGACGTTGCTCCTTCATAGTTGTCGTTGCGTGATCGTGTAG